>CAIZWU010000166.1 GCA_903936775.1 uncultured bacterium
AAACACCTGCACTGCCGCATCCTGCTTTCCGCCACGTGGCAGCAAAGCTCCCTGTTGCCTTCCGACCCCGCAGCCTGGCACAAGGCGTTGGAAGCGGATCCCGGAAACCGCCTGCTCTGGCGCATGAACCCGCACCGGTTGAGCTTCGAGGAAATGCGGGATGCCTGGCTGGCCGCCAGTGGGGAACTCGACCGCCGCATCGGAGGGAAACCGATGGATTTGTTGGGCAGCCAGATCCCGCGGCGCACCCTCTATGCGTATGTGGACCGCGAGGATCTCTCCCCCGTGTTGCGCAACTTTGATTTCGCCAATCCCGATCTCTCCATCCCGCAACGCAGCGACACCATCGTGCCACAGCAGGCACTGTTCAGCATCAACCATCCGTTCCCTGCCGCACGGGCCAAAGCGCTGGTTGAACGGATCGGATCCGATAGTGTGGATCCCGGCCAGCGGGTGCAGCAACTGTATCAAAGGCTCCTGCAACGCCTTCCCGGCGCGGATGAAATGAAGGCGGCTCTGGCTTTCGTGCAATCCGGTCCGGCGCCGCCCCCGGCTGCGCAGAACGCCCTCGCCTGGCAATATGGTTATGGTGAATGGGATGAAACCGCCGGACGGATGAAAACGTTCACTGCCCTGCCGTACTTTGATGGCTCGGCCTGGCAGGGGGACGAGGGTTTGCCGAATGCGGTGCTCGGCTGGGCCCAGCTCTCCGCCGCCGGCGGACATCCGGGCAACGACCGGCAGCACGCCGTGGTGCGGCGCTGGACCGCTCCGCAGGAGGGTTTCTATGCGATCAATTCCACGCTGATCCACCAGCCCGAAGCAGGCGATGGCATCCGGGCATTCATCTGGCATAGTGGCCGCGGCCTGCTGCGTTCCACCCGGCTCCATCATGCCACGCAGGAACTGAACGTGGAGGCCCTTCCGATGCAGCAGGGCGACACTGTCGATTTTATCGTCGATATCAACGAGGGTCTGAACAGCGACCAATTCCTCTGGTCGCCCAAAGTGGCAGCGGTGCCGGCAAGTGCTGAGGCCGGGGCCACCGATGCCGTCCGCAGTGAAACATGGGACGCCCTCAAGGATTTCACCGGATCGGCGGCGCAGCCCCTGAATGGCTGGCAGCAGCTCGCCCAGACCCTCATGCTCACCAATGAATTTGTGTTTGTTGATTGATGGAACCCGCCATGTCCTCGCCGCTTCCCCCCCTCACCCGCCGTGATTTCCTGCGCCGCTCCGGCGTGGGCTTGGGCATGCTTGGCCTGTCCGATCTGCTCGCGGAATCCGGGGGGGGCAGTTCGCCAGGCGCCGGTCCGCACTTCGCACCCAAAGCGAAACGCGTGATTCACTTTTTCCTCAACGGGGGGCCGTCGCATGTCGACACCTTCGACCCCAAACCGGCGCTGCTGAAACACGCCGGCCAGGCCCTGCCGCAGAATTTCCTCACCGAACGCAAAACCGGTGCCGCCTTTCCGTCTCCCTTCAAGTTCCAGAGATATGGCCGGAGCGGGATCGAAGTCAGTGAGCTCTTTGCGAAAACCGCGCAGCACATCGACGACATTGCGGTGATCCGTTCCATGCAGGCCCAGGTGCCCAATCACGAGCCCTCCCTCATGCTGATGAACTGTGGCGACTCGCTTCAGTCCCGCCCCAGCCTGGGCTCGTGGCTGATGTATGGTCTCGGCTCCGAAAACCAAAACCTGCCAGGATTTATCGCGATGTGTCCCGGCGGTTACCCGATCAAAGGCACGGAGAACTGGCAATCCGCTTTTCTGCCCGGCGCCCATCAGGGCACTTTTGTGGACTCCCAGCACACTGCGGTGGACCGCCTGATTGGCAATATCCGCAGTCCCCACGCCGGACCGGAAGACCAGCGGCGGCAACTCGATCTGCTGCGCACCCTAAACCAGGCGCACCGCCGCGAACGTTCCGATCCCCGACTGGACGCCCGCCTCGAATCCTTTGAACTCGCCTTCCGCATGCAGGCAGAAGCCACCGATGCCTTCGATACTGCAGGCGAGCCGCAGCACATCCGCGACCTTTACGGCAGCGGAGTGCATGGCCGGCAAACCCTGATCGCCCGGCGCCTCCTCGAACGGGGCGTGCGCTACGTGCAGCTCTGGCATGGGGCCGGCCAGCCGTGGGATCACCACGACAACATCGAAGTGAATCACCGCAAACTCGCCGCGGAAATTGATCAGCCCATCGCCGCCCTGCTCAGCGACCTCAAACAGCGAGGCATGCTGGAGGACACCCTCGTCATCTGGGGCGGTGAATTCGGCCGCACGCCCACCGTGGAAATGGTGGGCAACACCTCCAAATTGGGCCGCGATCACAATCACTACGGCTTCAGTATCTGGATGGCCGGGGGCGGCATCAAAGGCGGCACCGTCCACGGCAGCACCGATGAATTCGGCTTCGCGGCCGTGGAGAACCCGGTCAGCGCCCACGACCTCCACGCCACCATCCTGCATCTGATGGGACTGGATCACGAACGCCTCACCTACCGGTATTCCGGCCGGGACTTCCGCCTCACCGATGTGGAGGGGAATATTGTCAGGTCGATCCTTGCGTAGTTCAGGGGCGGCTCCTTTTTTGCTCCTCATGAAACCCCGTCATTCCTTTCTGCCCACCCTCCAGGCGGCGGCCGTCCTCGTGCTGATGTTTGCCTTGCTGGGCCGGTATGTGAAACCGGCGGCCCGCCCGGAGCCGGGGTGGCCCACGGCAACGGTGGGGCCCTTTCAGCCGGGGGCCGGAGTGCGTCATATCACCCCTGACAATCATGTGCTGACTCCCGCGGGGATTCAGGTGGAATTGCCGGGGCTGCGGCCGAATGCGGTGGCGCTGAGTCCGGATGGCCAGCTCCTGGTGGCGGCCGGGACGGCGGCGCGGTTGGTGTGCGTGGACCCCGGAACGGGCCGGATCCGTCAGGAGGTGGTCTTGCCGGCCGAGGACCAGACCGCCCCGGCGGCGGTCTCGGCCAATATCCTGACGCCGGACCCGCGGGCGAAGCTGAGCTTCACCGGGCTGGTATTTTCACCGGATGGAGCGCGCCTTTTCCTGGCCAATGTGAATGGCAGCATCAAAGTCTTTGCAATCGGTCAGGATCAATCCGTGACCCCTTCCTTCACCATCCCGCTGCCGCCGGCCCATGCCCCGGGGCGCCAGGCGGAAATCCCGGCGGGGCTGGCGGTTTCGCCGGATGGGCGGCGGCTTTATGTGGCCCTGAACCTATCAAACGGCGTGGCGGAAGTGGAGATCGAAACCGGCAAGGTGTCGCGCCGCTGGGACGTGGGCGTGGCGCCCTATGACGTGGCTCTGGTGCGCGGCCGCCTGTATGTCAGCAACTGGGGCGGGCGCCGTCCGGAGGCGGGGGAACCGGCGGGGTTTGCCGGGCAGGGCGTCCCGGTTGGAATCGATGCCGGGACCTCCGTGGCCAGGGAGGGTTCAGTAAGTGTGATTGACCTGGGCGCAGGCAAGGTGGTCCATGAACTGGTGACCGGACGGCATGCGTCGGGTCTGGCAGTGCATCCGTCAGGCGACTATGTAGTGTGTGCCTGCGCGGCGGATGATTTCCTCGCGGTGATCGATACGGGGAAGGATGAAATCGTGGAAAAGATCTGGCCGAAGCAGACGCCGGCGGACCTGTTCGGGGCTTCGCCCAATGCCCTGACTTTCAGCGGGGATGGGAAGACGCTGTATGTATGCAATGGCACCCAGAACGCCGTGGCGGTGGTGGAGTTTGCTCCCGGCCACTCGGAATTGGAGGGACTGCTTCCCACGGCCTGGTATCCGGGGGGGATTGTGTTTGATGCCGCAAGACGCCGGCTGCATGTGGCCAATCTGAAGGGCCTCGGGTCGTGGCAGCGCCTTCCTCCCGGGGCTCCGCAGAAATACATCACGGGCAACCAGTTCGGCACCCTTTCCCTGATCGATCTGCCCGCGTCCAAGGCGGTGCTGAAGGAACAGACCGGAACCGTGATCGCCAATGCCCGGGGTCCGGTGCTGCAGGCGGCTTTGCTTCCGGCCCGCAAGGGGAGGCAGCCCCGGCCGGTGCCGGAACGATCCGGCGAGCCTTCCGTTTTCAAACACGTGCTCTACATCATCAAGGAAAACCGCACCTATGACCAGGTTCTCGGTGATATGCCTGAAGGAAATGGGGACCCGTCGCTTTGCCTCTATGGGGAAAACGTCACGCCCAACCAACACCGCCTGAGCCGCGATTTTGTGTTGCTGGACAATACTTATTGTTCCGGGGTGTTGAGTGCGGATGGCCACAATTGGAGCTGCAGCGCGATCACGACTGATTACATCGAGCGCTCGTTTTCGGGCTGGCCCCGGAGCTACCCTGACGGATCGGAGCCGGCGAATGCGGATGCCATGGCCTGGGCCCCGACGGGTTTCATCTGGGACCAGGCGCGGCGGGGAGGGCAGCAGGTCAGGATTTTTGGCGAGTTCTGCCGCTCCCGTGTGACGTGGCGGGATGAGCTGAAAAGCGGCCTGCCGGAGTGGAGCGATCATTGGCAGGACTTCCGCAGCGGGGCAGGGGCCATCCGGGTGGAAACCGAAACGAACATTGCCAGTCTGCAGGGGCTGGTGGCCCCGGAGTTTCCGGCCTGGGAACAAAACATTCCTGACGTAAAGCGCGCAGAAGTCTTTCTCAAGGAGTTGCAGGCGTGGGAAGCCGGTGGCACCATGCCGAATCTGATGGTGATGGCTCTGTCCATGGACCACACCACCGGAACCAAAGCGGGGTTCCCCACCCCGGCCGCCCAGGTGGCGGACAATGATCTGGCCTTCGGTAAAATCGTGGAAGCAGTGAGCCACAGCCGGTTCTGGAAGGACACCTGCATCATCGCGATCGAGGACGACCCTCAAAACGGCTGGGACCATGTCAGTGCCTACCGCACCACCGCTTATGTGGTGAGTGCGTGGACGAAACGGAAGGCCGTGGTTCATACCCAGTATAATCAAACCAGCCTGTTGCGCACTATTGGCTTGATGCTGGGTCTGAAGCCGATGCATGAACTGGATGCTATCGCCACCCCGATGCACGACTGCTTCATGGACACGCCGGATTTCACTCCGTGGCAGGCCGTGCCGAACCGTCAGGCGCTGGATGAGATGAATCCGGGTCCGGCCGCCTTGCGGGACGGACTGTTGAAGGAAGATGCCCTGGTTTCGGCACAGCTGCCGTTTGACCGGTTGGATGCCTGCCCCGAGGGCGTGCTCAATGCCATTTTGTGGCGGTCAGCCAAGGGAGCCGCCACGCCATTTCCCGGCTGGGCCGAGGGCCGTGAGGAAAACACAGAGGAAGAATAAGAGGTCAAGCCGGGCCGGCCGGAAAAAAGGCAGAAAGATCGATGGTCTGGTTTTTCAGGATGGATTCCAGCAGGTCGCGGCTCGGGAGGACCGTGAGGGACGTGCCGAGGTGGACCAGCAGAGGGGAGTGAGGATCGATCATTTCCACGAAAATCTGCGCGGTGGGATTCAGCTTTTGAATCCGTGCGACCACGTGGAGCGACTTGAGGTCAGGGTCCTGAAACCGGGCATTGGCGAAGACGAAGACGAAATCCGCCGCCGGTAGATTTGCCTGCTCCAGCGCCGCCGGGCTCAGGGGCACGCCGCGGACGAAGTGGTGCTGCGGGTAAGGGCGGACCTGCACGAGGTCAGTTAGGATTACCACTTCGCGGCGGCTTAGCTCGGTATAACGGGCCAATCCGTGGATCAACTCATCGGCGAAGGCAGTGTATTCGCAAATGACGACATGCCCCGTGGCCTTGACCGGCGCAGTGCCCAGGCGCTTTTGGTTGGTCATGCCGTGTAATGACTCGGCGGTAAGTGCGATGAAATTCGTATAGCCATAAATCCCGATGATGATGGTCACAACGCCCACCATGCGGCCCTCTCCCGTCATAGGGGCGACATCGCCATAACCGACGGTGGTGGAACTGACAAACCACCACCAGAGGGCATCACTGAAGGTCTGGACGCGGGGGTTGAGTCCGTGCTCAAAAGACCAGAAAATCCACGTGGTGCTGAGCATGCTGAAGAGCAGGAGCAGTCCGATAAACTTGAATTGTCGCACCATTTCAGAAGCGTTAAACGAGTCGCCGGAACCGGGCAAGCCAGGTTATTTGGCCAATCCGTCCCGGGCGAGGCTTGGGAATCACAAGTTTCATGGAGACTGCCGGGACCCAACCCTCTTTGAGTCTGCGATCGTGGTGGCCGCGTTCAGGGCAGATTGAATTCTGGCCAGTGCTTCAGAATTGGCGGCTTCGGAACTCTCCCGGCCCCTCCCCATCCTTGAAGGAACGCGGGCACCGAGGGCCATTGCGGCTGCCGGAGGACAGATCGTGATTGGGAATAGGCCCTCAGTCCCGGAAATTGCTTCATTCAGGATTGGCCTGCCGTGACCGTGACCCATAGAAATCCGGATTAATTTGGCTGATTGACCAATCCGCCAAGTTTGAACACGTCCACCCTTCCTTTGAATCAGGGGCTTTGTTGTGCGCAATAGCCTTTGGTCTGTAGCGGGATACCATCGGGGTTGACCTCATTGCTGCGGACGCGGGGAGGGAGTCCCGCGGCGGGAAGCGGTTCACCGGACAAGAAATCGTCTTTGGGACCCATTCCCCAAATCATCCGTAATTGCTGCACGGCCGCAGTCCACAGTTCATCGGAGGTTTCCACCTTTTGCCGCCGTTTGGAATGCACTTGGTGGGAGGTTCCTTCTTCCAGACTCTCGATGTCAAAACAAAAACCTTGGGCGGCGGTGTAATAGGCCACGGTCCGAGCCGTCTTGCCATTCCACTTGAAGGTCGCCTCGCGGGGATCAACCATCTTGTGCTTGGAGAAGAATTTAAACATCTTGAAAGAGATTATATATTAAATACGGGGAGTCAATAATTTTCATAAAACCAGAGTACTATTTCTGGCTCCCTGCCACCATGACTCATCAGGTGGGCCTGCTTGAGGGCACGGTCGATCGTGTAAATTTAATTAAGCGGGTTTCTGGAAAACTGCTGCTGCTGTCGTCGGCTTGCTGAAGCAGACGCCCTCGATCTGGCCGGTGGGTTTCAGAAACTTGCCCGGATGATTCCATTTCTCCCACAAGCTGCGGGGAAAAAGATGGGACGGCCTTTTGTAACTTAGTTTAGAGGATCGAGCCTGAAAAGGCGCAAAACAGGCGGATCCAAGTGGGCCGGAGAAAACCGGTGAACTCCCCTCGCCGCAGCATCCACGAATCGCCATGTTCCTTCCGGCGCGCAAAGTGTTCCTGTATTTGGGGCGTTTTGGTTCAGCGTGAATATCCGCCAGACTGGTGAGCCTCAAGCTACGTCGCTCGCGGGCGGTTTGGAGGTTTTTGTCGCGGGCGGCGTGGATTTCATCCTGCCGGCCGGCGAGGCGGTCTGCCGGGGTGATGTAACCGATGGCGCAATATAGGCGCTGGGTATTGTCGTAGTCGATGAAGTCGCCGGTGATGCGGTTGGCGTTTTCAAGGGTCAGCGCGGTTTTGGGACGGACGGCCTGCTCTTTGAGCGTCTTGTGGAAGCGTTCGAGTTTTCTGTTGGACTGGGGATATTAGGGACTGGTCGTGACGTGGCTGGCCTGCCACTGGGTGATGAAGGCTTTGAATTCCCGGCTT
>CAIZWU010000167.1 GCA_903936775.1 uncultured bacterium
GTCATCCTGCTCCAAATGCTGGAGTTGCGCCTCGACAACGTGATCTACCGCATGGGTCTCGCCAATTCCCGCAATGCCGCCCGCCAATACGTTGGCCATGGTCACGTCACCGTGAACGGCAAAAAGGTCAACATCCCTTCCTACCAGTGCCGCCCCGGCGACGTCATCGCCATGAAGGGCGCTGTCCGTTCCCAACAAATGGGCGTCCGCGCTCTCGACCTCACCCAAGCCGTCCCTCTTCCTGACTGGGTCACCCAGGACAAGGAAAAACTCGGCGGTACCGTCAACCGTATCCCTTCCCGCGAAGAGATCGACCCGATCGTCAACGAGCAACTGGTGGTCGAACTCTACTCCCGCTAATCCGGCAGCAGACCTACCCCTTCCAAAAACGGCAGCCCGCAACGGTTGCCGTTTTTTGTGCATTCACAAAGTACCCTTTAAAATTTATTGCTTGGGAGGGAAGCGCGATATTTCTTGCGGAGTGGCTGTTTCTTGCTCAAAAGCATGCCAATGAAGGATCTTTTAGACTGGTGGTGGAAACGCAGGCAACAAAAAAACGCCCAGTTTCCGTTCATCATCGCAGTCGGGGCGGTTTTTTGGGGAATGTGGGCTTATACCCAAGGGGCGACTGACCGGAAAATCGTGGCCCAGTTTCGTGACAATGGGGAGACGGTGCCGGGAGAAATTCAAAGTGGCGAGGTGGGAATTATTGGGCGCAGTCAGAAGAATTACGTTCTTAAAATCAGCTATACAACCGTTGATGGGCGGCTTTTTAATAAAAAATTTTACGTTAAACGGAAATATTACGACTCGGTCCATAATGGAGGGCTTATCACCAAACCTGATGTGGAGGTGCGGTATCTCCGCGACAGCCCTTCGGATGCCATGATCAGGGGCGAAACTCCTTTTCACACGGAATACCAATGGCTTGGACCCCTCGTTGCGTTGGCTGGAGTGGGCTATCTGGCATATCGCATCAAGTTGACGACTGCCAGCGACGACTATGATCACAGCCTGTAAGCTGTTCTGAAATCTGCTGGTCGCCGGTTTGCTGATACTTGGCTTACCCTTTCAGCCGCGCTTCCAGCAGGTCGCCTACGACTTTCGGGTTGGCTTTACCTTGGCTGAGTTTCATGACTTGGCCTTTGAGCGCGTTGATGGCTTTGTCGTTGCCTCCTTTGATCTTCTCGACAGCATCGGCGTTGGCGGCGAGGACTTGGGTGATGATTTCATCAAGGAAGCCGGTGTCGCTGACTTGTTCGAGTCCTTTGGTTTTGACGATTTGAGCCGGGGCGGCGCCGGTGGCGAAGAGTTCGGTGAAGACCTCCTTGGCCTGGGCGTTGTTGATCTTTCCATCATCCACCAAAGCAGCGAGTTCGCGGAGATGCGCCGCGGAGACGGGGTTTTCGGAAAACGTCAGGCTGGCGGCATTGAGGGCACTGAGGAGATCGTTGATGATCCAGTTGGCAATGGTTTTGGGCTTGCCGGCTCCGGTGGCGGCGGCTTCAAAATAATCGGCGAGCGCTTTCTCGCTGGCAAGGACGCCGGCGTCGTATTCCGTCAGGCCACCTTCATTGACAAAGCGGGCGCGTTTCTCGTGAGGGAGTTCGGGGACGCGTTTCCGGGCAGCGGCGATGAGGTCGGCGGTGTGGAGCGGCAGCAGATCGGGGCAGGGCAGATACCGGTAGTCGTGGGCGTCCTCCTTGGTGCGCATGATGGCGGTTTCGCCGCGTTCATCGTCCCAGCGGCGGGTGGATTGCACCTGCGGGATGCCAAGATCCAATTCTTCGGATTGGCGGCCGATCTCGTGATGAATGGCCCGTCGGATGGCGCTGACACTGTTCAGGTTCTTCAGTTCGATCTTGGCCCCGAGTTTTTCCTGACCGTGCGGCCGGAGGGAAATGTTCACATCGCAGCGCATCTGGCCTTTTTCCATGTCGGCATCGCTGAGATCGGCATAGATGAGGATCTGGCGAAGGCTGGAGATATAGGCCACGGCTTCCTCCGCGCTTTCGATTTCCGGTTCGCTGACCAGTTCCATCAGCGGGGTCCCGGCCCGGTTGAAATCGAGGGTGCTGTAAGCCGCCTGGTGGGTGGACTTGCCGACGTCTTCCTCGAGGTGGATGCGGGTCAGGCCGATGGTGTGGTTGGGCCGGACGATTTTTTTCTGCCAGTCCTTGGGATACGCGGCTTCGTAAAGCGGGACCCCGCCACCGAGACAGAGCGGCAGATCGAACTGGGTGGTTTGATAATTCTTCGGCATGTCCGGGTAAAAGTAACTCTTCCGGTCCCATTTCACGAGCGGCGGGGTACTGCAGCCGAGGCACATTCCGGCGAGAATGGTGCCTTCGATGGCTCCGGCATTCAGCACGGGCAGGGCGCCGGGCAGACCGAGGCAGACCGGGCACGTGAGGGTATTGGGCTCGTCGCCGTAACGGACCGGGCAGCCGCAGAACATCTTGCTGGCGGTGCGGAGTTGGCAGTGGACTTCGAGTCCGATGGTCACGAGATAATCTTCCTTGGGCATGGCCTGAGTTGGCTCAGGACACGGCGGAGGGAAAGGCGGAATTCCGCGCCGCGCGCCGTTTCGAGGCCAGCCATCCATGCTTCGGCGCAAAGAGGAACGAGGCCGCAAAGGCCAGTGACTGGGCGAGGACAATGCAGGAGGCGGAGTCGCCGTCGAGATGGAAGCTGGCCAAAATGCCGAGGGCGGTGGAAGCCACCGCAGTGGCCACCGAGATCACCATCATTTGGTCGAAGCGGTCTGTCCACAGATAGGCGGTGCATCCCGGGGTGATCAGCATGGCGATTACGAGGATAATCCCCACCGCCTGCAGGGATACCACGATCGCCAGCACCAGCAGCGCCAGCAGCAGATAAGTCAGGAATTTTACCGGCAGGGCGAGCACCCGGGCATGGCTGGGATCAAAACACACCAACAGCAAGTCCCGTCGTAGAACCAGTACCAACCCAACCACAAACGTTCCCACGCCGTAAACCTGGCGGGCGACGGAATCGGTTATACCAAGGAGATGTCCGAACAGGATATGATCGAGGTGCAGTTCCGACTCCGTACGGCTATGCAAAACCAAGCCAAAGGCGAACAATCCCGTGAAAACCACCCCTAGAACCGTGTCCTCCTTGATGCGGCTGTTTTGTTTGATGTAACCGGTCGCGGCGGAGCACAGCAGGCCGGATAAAAAGGCGCCAACCGCCAGCGGCCATCCGGCCAGATAAGCCAGCACGATGCCTGGGAGCACCGCATGGGAAATGGCATCCCCCATCAGCGACCAGCCTTTCAACACCACAAAACACGACAAAACTGCACACAAGGCAGCTACCACCGAGCCAGTGAGCAGGGCATGGCGCATGAATTCGAATTGGAGCGGTTCGAAAAAATTCATGATGCGGCGGTGGCCTCAGCATTGGCCCGAGCCCGGCGGCGGGCGGAGAGCAGGCCGTGTTTCGGTGCGAAGAGGAACGCGCCCAGGAAAATCAGGGTTTGCAGGGTGACGATGCAACCACCGGTAGCTCCGTTGAAGAAATAACTGGCATAGGCCCCCGTAACGGAGGTGACGATCCCCAGTCCGGCCGAAAGCCATAACATGACACCAAAGCGGTCGGTGAGCAGATACGCTGTCGCGCCGGGGGTGATCAGCATCGCCACCACCAGGATGGCGCCCACCGTCTGCAGCGCGGCGACTGCTGTGGCGGACAGCAGCGTGAGCAGGGTCAGATGCAGCAGGCCGGTGCGCAGGCCAATGGTCCGGGCCTGATTCGGATCAAAACAGAACAACATCAGATCCCGCCATTTCAGCCCCACCACCAGCAGGGTCACGGCACTGATGATCACCAGTTGCCATACTTCCTTGTCAGGGATGCCGAGGAGATTCCCGAAAATGATCGTCTTCCGGTCCACCCCGGCGGGATTCAGTGAAATTAACAACAATCCCAGCGCAAAAAACGAAGTGAACACAATCCCGATGCTGGCATCCTCCCGGATCCGGCTCTTCGCCTTGATCAGCGCCATCGCTCCCGACGCCAGCAACCCCGCCACAAAGGCCCCGAGGGCAAAGGGCAGCTTCAGCAAATGTGCCAGCGCCACCCCCGGCACCACCGCGTGTGACAAGGCATCCCCCATGAGGGACCAGCCCTTCAATGTGATGAAGGATGAGAGAAACCCACACACGCCTCCGACCAGCGCGCTCACCCAGATGGCGCGCAGCATGTAGTCGTAGTGGAACGGGGTCAGAAAGTCTGGCATGGGGGTGATTTATATGAGGGGATGGCTCATCCTCCCTGTTCTTCCCGTTGCCGCACCAAATCCTCCCGGCCTTCGCGATCCTTGTATTCAAGGTGGCCGTCCTTGCCGAAGACGAGGGGCCGCTCATCGTCAGTCAGGAGACGGACGGTGCGGCCGTCGTGTTCCTGGATAGTGCTGTGCTCGAAGTGGAATTGCCGGAGGACGCCGCCGAAGGCCGTGGTCAGGTTCTGCTCCGTGAAGACATCCGCGGTGGGGCCACTGGCGAGCACGGTGCGGTTCAACAGGACGACCTGGTCGCAGAATTCCGGCACGCTGCCGAGGTTGTGGGTCGAAACCAGCATGATGCAGCCGGCGGTGCGGAGTTCCCGGAGCAGGTCGATGATGGCTTCCTCGGTTTTCACATCCACGCCGGTGAAGGGCTCATCCAACAAAATGATGCGGCCGCCCTGTGCGAGGGCCCGGGCGAGGAAGACGCGTTTTTTCTGGCCCCCGCTGAGTTCACCGATCTGCCGGTCACGGAAGTCCCACATCGAGACGCGGCGCAGACTGTCTTCCACGGCGGCCTTGTCGGCGGCGCGGGGGATGCGCAGGAAATTCATGGCGCCATAGCGGCCCATCATGACCACATCCCACACGCTGACAGGGAATTGCCAGTCCACTTCCTCGGCCTGCGGCACGTAGGCCACGAGGTGTTGTTTCAGGGCTGCCGCGACCGGTTGGCCGTTGATTCTGACCTGGCCTGCCGAGGGGCGGAGAAAGCCCATGATGCTTTTGAAAAGGGTGGACTTGCCGCTCCCGTTCACTCCCACCAACGCGCAGATGGTGCCGCCGCTCAGGGCAAAGGTGGCGTCTCGGAGGGCGTGGTGCCCATTGGAATAAACCACCGAAACCTGCTGCACCTCGAGGTGCAGGAGCGGGGCAGGGGGATCGGGAGAATCACTCATGGCTGGGTGGAGAAGCCTTTCAGAATGGTGTCCGCATTGATTTCCAGCAATTTCAAATACGTCGGGGCCGGGCCGTTGGCGTCCGTCAGGGAATCGACATAAAGCACCCCGCCATAACGGGCTCCGGTTTCCCGGGCGACTTGTTTGATGGGTTCCGGACTGATGGTGCTTTCGGAAAAGACGACGGGGACCTGATGCTCGCGTACGCCGTCGATGACTGCCTTCACCTGCTGGGGAGTCCCCTGGGCATCGGCGTTGATGGGCCAGAGGAAGAGGGCTTTCAGACCATAGTTCTGGCAAAGATAGGAAAACGCCCCTTCGCTGGTGACCAGCCAGCGTTGTGCTTCAGGAATGGCAGCCAGCTTCTGGCGGACGGGTTCGTCGAGGGCTTTGATTTTAGCCGTGTAGGCCGCGGCGTTGGCGGTGTAGACGGATTCGTTGGCGGGGTCGATTTTCACGAGCGCCTTCCGGATGTTTTCCACGTAAATGGCGGCATTGGCCGGCGACATCCAGGCGTGCGGATTCGGCTTGCCGGTGGAGGGGCCGGTGGTGATCCCCATGGGTTCAATGCCTTCGCTGATGATCACGCCGGGCACGTCCTTGAGGTTTTGGAAAAACTTTTCGAACCAAACCTCGAGGTTCATCCCATTCCACAGGACGAGGTCGGCCTGCTGGGCTTTGACGATGTCCTTGGGGGTGGGTTCATAGCCGTGGATCTCGGCGCCGGGCTTGGTGATGGATTCCACCTCGGCGGCAGTGCCTGCCACTTCCCGTGCCATATCGGCGATGATGGTGAAGCTGGTGATGATGCGTTTTTTGCCGGAACCGGTGCGGGGTTGGTCGGGGCCGCAGCCGGGGAGGAAAGCGGCCCCTGACAAAATAAGGAGCCCCATGACGCCGCGGCGTCCAGTCCGCAGCAGGTAGGGAGTTGCAGCCATAACGAGGTGGATGGTAATGCGGAATGAGTTCAATGCAATTCATAATCTTAGGGCAGGCTAAGTATTTTTGGATTGAGTGAAACGGGGAATGGGCTATGGTGCAGGCCGTGCCTCTCCCGCCGCCAACCACTACCACCACTGCGGTCCAGGATTACCTGGAGCAGATCCATCAGCTCATTGAAGCCAAGGGCTACGCGCGGGCGGTGGAGATTGCGGCGAATCTGGGGGTTTCCCAGGCCAGCGTGTCCGCCATGATCCAGCGGATGGATGCGGAAGGTTTTGTGATTTACGAAAAATACCGGGGCATCATCCTGACGGACAAAGGGCGGGAGATCGCCCGCCACATCATTGAACGGCATGAGGTGCTCACCCGGCTGCTGCGGCGGTTCGGGATCGATGAAGAGACGATTTACAACGACGTGGAAGGCATGGAACACCACATTTCCAGCCAGACACTTGGGGTGCTGACGATGATTACGGAGGAACTGGAGAGCAATCCGACGCTGGTCAGAAAGCTGAAGACGCGGCTGGCGCGGGGGTGAGGGCGGTTATTGAGATTGTTCCTGCTTCATCTGCTGGAGGAGAAGGTCCACGTCATATTTCAGCGGGACATTATGATTGTATTGATAAGAGGCACCGGTGGGGAGCATCCTGTGGCGCTTCAGATCGTAGATGCGCGTCACCGCCTTCATGTCGCAGAATAATTTACCCGGAACCTCGCTGCCCCTGATAGTCTCGGGAAATACGATGAACCGGGAGTTGATGACCTGCACTTTGACGCTGGGGAACGCCCCTCCAAAAGTTTTCTGGTAATAAATGTTACGGCGGATGGTTCTGCCGGTGGCATTGTCGATGAGCGCATAGCCATCTCTTCCCCGGCGGAAGGTAAACAGCCGGGTTTTTTCCTCCGGTTTTTCGTCCCAGAATGGCAAATAATAACTCTGCAGGGTGCTGTCGGGAGCAATCACGCCGCTCTTCGGGGCCCGGGTTGTGGAAGTCGTGCACGCCAGGGGGAGGATAGAGAGCAAGCCCATCAGAAGCATCTGTGGCGATTGTTTCATGGATTGGAATTACCTGCAGGATGGATGAATGGTCAGGGGAATCCGCACTCCTGCAATTGTGAATTGAGGGGATGCTTTTTGGAGCATTGGCCGCCGGTACAAAAAAGCACGGACCTTGCGGACCGTGCTTTTTTTGGTTTTGGACAAACGGGGCCGGAGCCCCGGGGCTCCCTTACGCGCCGCTGAGGGCGTCTTCGCGCTTCTGGACGCGGCGGCGTTCGCCGGAGTCGAGGATGCGCTTGCGGAGGCGGATGTTTTTCGGGGTGGCTTCGACGAGTTCGTCGGCCTGGATGTATTCGATGGCGCGTTCGAGGCTGAAGCGGATCGGAGGAGTCAGGCCGGTCGTTTTGTCCGCGCCGGTGGTGCGGAAGTTGGTGAGTTGCTTGGCTTTGCAGGGATTGACGGGTAGGTCATCCGCACGGGGGTTTTCACCCACCAGCATGCCGGCGTAAACGATATCGCCAGGCCCGACGAAGAGTTTGCCGCGGGTCTGCACGACGTCGAGGGAGTAAGGGGTGGCCTCGCCGGTTTCCATGCTGACCAGGGTGCCGCTGGTGCGGGTGACGATGCTGCCGGCCCATGGGGCGTAGTGCTTGAAGAGGTGGCTCATCACACCGTGACCGCTCGTGAGGTTCATCAGGTCGTATTCGAAACCGATCAAACCACGGGTGCTGATTTCGGCTTCGATAAAGCTGCTGGTCTTGTGGGCGGTCATGTTGATGAGGACACCACGACGGTCGTTGATGCGCTTGAGCACCCCGTTGATGTATTCCTCGGGAACTTCGATGTAGAGGGTCTCGAACGGCTCGCAGGTGGTGCCGTTTTCGTCCTTCTTGGTGATAACGTTCGGGCGGCTGACGAGCAGCTCGAAGCCTTCGCGGCGCATTTGCTCCACGAGGACCGCGATTTGCATGGCCCCACGGGCGCTGACGTTGAAGACGCCGGAGAGTTCGCCATCAGTGACGAAGATTGAGATATTGGATTTCATCTCCTTCATCAGGCGATCGCGGATCTGGCGGCTGGTGACGTATTTACCTTCTTTGCCGGCACCGGGGCTGTCGTTCACGCTGAACTCCATGGACACGGTCGGAGGATCAATGTCTACGAACGGAATGGCGACGTCTTCCTCGTTGGAGGAAAGGGTTTCACCGATATCGACATCTTCAAAACCGGCGATTCCGACGATGTTGCCGGCGACGGCTTCTTCGGCGAAAGTGGTCTGGAGGGCGGAGTATTCAAAAATACGGCTGACCTTGGCGCGGACCTTGGAGCCGTCCTTGCGGTAGAGGAAGCAGGTATCGCCTTTGGAAATCTTGCCGCTGAGCACCTTGCCCATGGCGACACGGCCGACGTAGTCGTCCCAGGCGATGTTGGAAGCCAACATGCGGAAAGGACCGTCGGGATCGACATCGGGAGCCGGGATGTGGTCCCAGATGCCTTGGAGGAGGGGGATCATGTCCACATTTTCGTCGGACAGGTTGGCCTTGAAGAAGCCGTCACGGGCGGAGCCGTAGAAAGTGGGGGCGTTGAACTGCTCGTCGTTGGCGTCGAGTTCGATCAGGAGTTCCAGCACCTTGTCATGCATCGCGGCCGGCTCGGAATGCGGCCGGTCGATTTTGTTGATGACGATGATGACCTTCAGGTTTTCCTGGAGGGCTTTGCGGAGCACAAAGCGGGTCTGGGCCTGGGGACCATCGTAGGCGTCCACCACGAGGAGCACGCCATCGACCATCTTCATGACGCGTTCCACTTCCGCGCCGAAGTCGGCGTGGCCGGGGGTGTCGACGATGTTAATAATACGGTCGCCCCAGTGAACGGAGGTGTTTTTGGACCGGATGGTGATGCCTTTTTCTTTTTCAAGGTCCATGGAGTCCATGGAGCGTTCGGCGACGACCTGATTTTCCCGGAAGGCTCCGCCGGCACGCAGCAGTTTGTCCACGAGGGTGGTTTTTCCGTGGTCAACGTGGGCGATGATGGCGATATTGCGGATGCGGGTATTCATGACTGGACTGAGGGAGGGGAAAGCGCGCGTGCAGCGGGAAAAAAACGGGAATCCGCAAAAAGCCGGAGCGCAAGGGGCGGGACATGTAGCACAGCTTTCCCATTTGGCAAACGCCCATCGGGAATGTGGCGAAATTGGAAAGGAAGCCGTGGTTCCCGAATCGATGGTAATAAGGCCGAAAAAATGTTAATGCCATGATACGTCCGGGCCGACAGGCTATCCCGATGAAAGTGCCCACTCTCTTGGCAGCCTGCCCGGCTTCCGCGACAGGAGGGAGCGGGGTCGCATGGCGGCCGGGTGGAGTGGCGTAAAAAGCGTGTTTTCCAAGTGCAGCATCCCAGGATTCCGTGGCCGCAACGGTCCGGGAAAAGCAGGGAGGCGATCGTGTCATCTGCTGTACAGGAACTGGCCATGACGTGGGCCTCCCCGGTGATGAACCCATGTCGTTCTCCACCAAGGGCCTCCCCGGTGAGGTATTGCTCTGGGGTGAGCAAGGGGCTGGCAGAAAGCAGGGCGGACATGGCTGATCACCATATCCGCCCTGCGCAGGGTACTGAATCTTCCAACTGATCGCTGGCTGCCTCGTCCGGGATCGGGTTATTTAAAGCGCCCATGCCATTGGATTCGTCAGGCACGGCTCGCGGGTGATCATTTGCCTGGTTGCTTTTTGAAGGCCTTGTCCTCGGGATTGCCGCCGCTCATGAGGTAGGCAAAGAGGTCGAGCACCTCGTCCTCGTTCAGATTGTAGAGCAGGGCCGGAGGCATGGCACTGACAGGATATTTGGCGCGGCTCTTGATGTTGGACTGGTTGATGGTGGTCAGCTGCGCCGGGGCGAGCGGATTTTCGGCCACGGCGACCAGATCGCCTTCTTCCTTCATGATGCGGCCGACGACGGAGGCCCCATCCGTTTTCTCGATGAGAGTGGACTCGTATTGGTCGGAGATCACTTTGCTGGGTTCCATGATGTTGTCGAGCAGATCGCGCATGGAATAGCGGTTGGCGATGCCGCTGAGCTCCGGGCCGACGCCGCCGTATTCGCTGCCGAAACGGTGGCAGGAGGAGCAGAGGGCGGCTTCGTAGGCGCGTTTGCCGGCGGCGAAATTGCGCCCGGTGAGGCCCGTGGAGGTCAGGGTGAGGAGTTCATCGGTCGTCCAAGCCTTGCCCGGGCCGATGGGCTTGGGCAGTTCCACGGGGGTGGTGTTGAGTTCGCCGGAGATGGAATCGAGCTCGGCCTTCAGGTCAGCCGGGACGCGGGTCAGAGCGTCCTTGCGCATATTTTCGATGAATCCGCGCAGGCTGTTGCCGCCTTGGAATTTGCGGGCGGTATTGAACCAGCGGAAGTATTGGCGGTAGAGCTCGGGCGACCAGCCGGCGGTGGCTTCGCGGAGGGCATAACCGTAAGCGACCTGCTGGCGGTTCGGTTTGGAGGCCTGGGCATCGAGCACGCCCTTGGCATAACCTTCGCTGCGCGCCAGCAGTTCCTTGCCGGCGAGGTCGGCCTGGTCGTCGGAGGCGATCGCGCCCATCAGGGCGATGGCCTTGGGCACCACCTGGCGGCTGCCGAGTTTCACCAGCAACTCACAGAGTTCCTTGTTGAGCGGGAAGGATTTCGCCGGGAAGAGAGGATCCAGTTTTTCCAAAGCCTTGGCCTTGGCTTCCTCCGGGAGGATGCCCATGCGGATCAACGCCACGGAGGCGGTGCGGAGCGCGGCCAGTTGCTGCTCTTCGGTCAGGCTGGACCAATTGTTGCGGCCCAGCGCCCGGAGGAGCTGGAGCTGCAGGGCGCTGTCGTCCGGGTGGGTCCGGGCGACCGCGAGCAGGCTGGTGAGACTGGCCCAGGGCCGGGTTTCGTTGAGGGCCTTCCGGGTCCACAGATCCACCGGCTGCCGCTCAATCACGCTGCGGGCGGCAAAGCGGATGAAACGATCAGCATGATCAAGGTGAGGCCAGACCTTGTCCACCACCTGCGGGGAGGGTGGGGCGGACTGGAGGGCTTCGATTTCCGTGCGCAATTTCAGTTCGGGGGCAGGGGCCGCGCCAGGAGCGGGGCTGGTGTCGCCGCCACCTGTCCAGGTCATGCGGTAAAGTCCACTTTGGTTGCCGCGGCCGCCCACGAGGAAATACATCGCGCCATCAGCCGGACGGATCACCATGTCAGTCAGGGAGAGCGGCTTGCCGGAGACAAATTCCTCCTTCACGCCGGTGTAGGTGGCGCCATCCGGAGTGAGGTGGATGGCATACATGGTGCCGTAGGTCCAGTCCATGATGTAGAGCGCATTCTGGTATTTGGCGGGGAATTTCGCGCCATAGCCGAATTGGACGCCAGTGGGGCTGCCGGGGCCGATGTTGAGCACGGGCGGCACGCTGTCCGGGTAGTAGGCGGGGAATTTTCCGGAACCATTGCGGAAGCCGAAGTCCGCTCCGGGAACGGAGTGACAGACGCGGGTGGGGCGGTACCACGGCAGTCCGATGTCCCATTCCATATCGCTGTCGTAACCGAAAAGCTGTCCGTCCTTGTTGAAGGCGATGTCGTAGGTGTTGCGGAAGCCCATGCTGACGAGTTCCCAGGATTTGCCGTCGAAGTCGGTTTTGGCGACCCAGCCGGCGGGGGCCATGATGTGCGGGTCGTGTCCGCCCGCATCGGTCATGCGGGTGATGAGTTGGTCTTCTCCCCAGATTTTGGGCACGCGGGAGGTTTCGGGGTCGGGGATTTTGGTGAAGTTCCCGGCCACGACGTAGAGGCTTTTGCCATCAGGCCCCAACACAATGGCGTGTGGGCCGTGCTCGCCACCGCCGTCCATCTTCCGCAGGAGGACTTCTTCGTCGAATTGGTCATCTCCATTAGTGTCGCGCAGCCGGAAAAGGCCACCCCCGTCGCCGTTGCGCATCAGATAGAGCGCATTGTTGGCGTAGAGCAGGCCCTGGGCTTTGCCGGTTTTGGTGGGGAGCAGCTGCACATCGGGCTCGGCCCCGTCCTTCAGGGTGATGCGGTAGATGCCGCCTTCCTGATCCCCCGCGATAAAACGTTGTTTGTCATCAATCGTCAGGCTGACCCACGATCCCTGGGTGGATTTGGGGACGTTGTAGATGACTTCGGCTTTGAAGCCCGGGAGCACCTTCAAGTCTTCGGCCGCCAGCACGGCCCCGCCGCTGCTGGCAAACACATTGCCCCATGGCTCCGCTCCCAGCTTGGCGATGGACGCAGCAGTGGTCCAGCTGCTGTCATCGAATGCGGGCTGCTCCCAGCCCTTGACCAGCTTGGGCGAAAGTTTCCAGGCGGTCCCGGTTTCGGTCAGCACGGCGCTGCCTTTTTTGCCGTGATCCAACCGGGCCACGAGGCCTGCGGCGCTGCCTTCGTTCCAGGCTTTCACCGCGATCACATTGCGGCCTGGCTTCAGGAAGGTAGCGGCTTTGACCTTGAGCGGGTCCTGCCATTCCTTGGCGGCGCCCACGGGAGCGCCGTTCAGGAAAACTTCCGCGTGGTTGTCGCAGGTGAGGGCGAGCAGGAGATCCGGGGTGACTTCCCCGACCTCAAAAGCGTGGCGGAAATAAAGCGGCTCGTCATTCGCCGGACCGGCGGCCCAGATCCATTCCGGGACAGCGGAGGCGTGGGATACGGCCAGCGCGAGACTGGCAAGCGCGAGGCGTAGGGTGGCGGCAGGGTGGGTCATGGACAGCAGATGGGTGGATTTTCGAAATAAAGAACCGGCAGGGGAGGTTAAACGGGTCCGCCAGTAGACAAATATCACCCGTCAGCGGCGATATTACTACCGGCGGAAAATTGAAGCCAGATCGCGAAAAAGGCTTGGAACCGCCGCCCGGTGCCGCTAAATCAGCGCCCTGACCCTTTTCGATCAGCCAACCCAATTCCCTCAGCCACCCACCCCTAATTCCTATGCCTACAGTCACCACCAACGGAATCCAAATGTTTTACGAGGAGCGCGGCTCCGGCGAACCGCTCATCTGCATCATGGGCGTCACTGCGCCCGGCGGTGTCTGGGAAGCCCATGCGGCGGAATGGTCAAAACACTTCCGCTGCATTCTGGGCGACAACCGCGGCGTCGGCCTCACCGACAAACCCGCCGGTCCCTACACCACGGAAATGATGGCCGACGACTATGCCGGCCTGATGGATGCGTTGGGCATCAAGTCCGCCCGCGTGGTTGGTTGCTCCCTCGGCAGCGTGGTCGCCCAGCAGCTCGCCCTGCGGCACCCGGAAAAAGTGAAATCCCTCATCCTCATGTGCACCTGGGCCCGGCAGGACCGCTACGGTCTGACCACCTGGGAGCACATGATGAAGTGCAAAGCCGCCTTCCGCCCGGAGGACTTCATGCATTACGTGCACATGCTCATCTTCACCAAACCGTGGTTCGACAACGACGACTGCTGGAAGGGCATCCTTGATGGCAATGCCGGAGCCGCGATCAATCCCGCCCCGCAGCCGGTCCACGCCATGGAAGCCCAGGCTGCTGCCGCGATGACTCACAACACCCTGGACCAGCTCAAGGACATCAAATGTCCGACTCTCGTCATCGGCGGGAAAAATGACATCTTTACCCCCCGTTGGATGAGTGAGGAAGTGGCCGCCGGCATCCCCGGATCGGACCTCCACCTCTACGACAACGCCGGCCACGCCTTCCATTGGGAATGCCTCGCCGACTTCAATCCCCGCAGCACAGAGTGGCTGCTTAAACACTAACTGCATCGGCCTCAGGGCTGCTGACGGGCCACGGAGGGCACGGATTTGACGGATAACACAGATAAAGGAAAAAAGGCTGATCCATTCCAGTATCTGAATCCATCCGTGCCCTCTGTTTTATCCGTGCGATCCGTGGCCGCTTTTTTCCTCCGAAAACTGAAAAACTGAAAACTGAAAACTTCCTCTCCCAACATGTCTAAAATCCAATTCGGCTCCCAAGTTTACACCTGGTTCATGCAAGGCACCGGCAAGGCCTACGATAACAAGCTGGACCACATGATCAAAATCGCCGGACAGGCGGGTTTCACCGGGATCGAGCCCATGGTGCTCGAAATCTCGGAAAGCGCGCTCGGCTGTGGCAAATACTGGCTCGGCGATTTCTGCGATCCGATCCGCCTCAAGGATGTGCTCCAGGAAAATAACGTGCAACTGGCCGGCTTGGCGCTCGTCTGCGCGTTCGACGGCGATACGTTGCGGCCCGGCGAGGAGGAGGCGCTCGCCTTCACCCTCGACCTGCTCAAACACTTCCCCGGTTCCATGCTTGGCACGGTGACCCTCCCCAGCGGCCGGAAGGACGACCTGCAACGCCGCCGTCTGAATGTGGCCCGGAATATCAACGCCGTTTCCAAACGCGGCGCCGACGTGGGGTTGAAGTGCTCCTACCACCCCAACAGCCCGCCGCCTTCCCTCGTCCGCACCCAGGAGGACTATGATGTGGTGCTCAGCAGCCTTGATCCTTCCGTCACCGGTTGGACGCCCGACGTGGGCCACATCATCCGCGGCGGCATGGATGTCATCGCCACGCTGAACAAGTTCCAGCACCTCGTGAACCACATCCACTACAAGGATTTTTCCGGCAACGGCCCGGAGCCGTGGGCGCAGATGGGCACCGGCAAGCTTGACTTCCACAAGATCACGGAATGGCTCACCGCCCGGAAGTACGAGGGATGGATCATCTGTGAGGATGAAGCCCACCTCGCCGTCGAGGACCCCGATGGCGTGACCCTGCAAAACGGCCAGTGGTGCAAAGATAACCTGCATCCGCTGGTGTGAGGAGTCCCTGGGGGGCGTTGGCGCCCTTTCCGAGTAGCCAATGCTCCGGGGCGGACTGGAATTCCGCGCTCCATTACCAAGCCAGCCAGCCATGACGATCTACAAAACCGTCTTGAGCTGGCTGGTTTTTTTCATATTGGCCTTTCTTGGATGGGAAACCCTGCGTGATTTCGATGTCAGTAGTTTTCTTTTCGGGTCATTGATATATATACTTGCGCTGGCAATTGTCGTTCCATGGCTCCGATCATGGTCGGTTCGTTTCCCGTGTTTGAAATTGGGAATGTGGATTTCCGAATCAGTTGCGGAAAACCTCAATATGGCTGGACGATGGACTCTTGCTGTGCTGTGCGCGTCCTTGGTCTTGCAGGGAGGGTTTTTCATGGCGCTTTTCCTGGCGTTCCTGATAGCACCTGAGATTTCGATTTTATCGTCCTACGGTTTCACCCGCTTTATCGACGCTGTTTTCTTCCCCGGAGGCCGCGAAGCCAAACCGCCCTACACCCTGAAGCTGGCCCGCTTTTACGTGGAGAAACACCGGTGGGAGGAAGCGGAAACCGAGTATGCCCGGGTGCTGTCCTTCCATCCTGAGCAAGTGGAAGCCTGGCAGGAACGGCTGACGCTGGCCTTCCGCCGCCGCGATACGTCCGCCGGTTCCACCCCGGAAAGGGTTCTGGCGGAGGCTCTCAAGGTCCTCAAGGCCCCCACGGACCGGGAGGCGGTTTACCAGCAGTTTATCCGGGGA
>CAIZWU010000168.1 GCA_903936775.1 uncultured bacterium
AGCGCTTGGCCTGTTCCAGTTCTATCTTGGCAGATGCCACCGCCACATTGCTGCGGGTGACTTCCACGGCGTTGGCTTTACCCGCCTCCACCCGCTTTTGCGTCATCGGAGTAGCCTTGGCAGCCAGACCGGCCGTTTCTTCTGCAAGCTGCACCTGCTTTTGGGAAGCTAGCACGGCCACAAAGGCCTGTGCGGTATCGCGCAGCACCTCGATGCGCCGCACCTGATAGGCCCATTCCGCCACCGTGCGCCCGGCTTCGGCTTCACGCAGACGGGCATCACGTTTCCCGCCCAGCTCCACGAGCTGGCTCAATTGGAGGGTGTGCTCCATCAGTTCCCCGTCTTTGTAGGGACCGGAACCGGGGAGGTTCTCGGCGGTGAAGTTAAGCTGGGGATTGGGCTTTAGCCCGGCTTGGATCATCCGGGCTTCGGCTACCCGCACATCCAGGGTGAAAGTAGCCAGTGAGGGATGGTTGGAGAGGGCCAGACCGATGGCCTGCCGCAGGTTCACCGCACCGGACGGGTTCGGTGCTGCGGGAAGTTTGTAAAGAGGCTCCACGTCCGCAAAAGCGGGGGAAACCAGTAAAGTAAACACCATCGCCACCACGCGGGGAGCGCGGCAGCGTTTGGTTATAGGCAAGAGATTCATAGGCGGAATGATTTTGGGAAAAGAATGATGCGTGTTGGGATCAAAGCGGGCACAGCGCAGCCCGGAACGCACGGCAAGTAAGCCGCGCACAAACGAAAAACCCGCGAAGCGGCTCCACGGGGGAGCGAATCACGGGTCGGTCAGACTTTTACCTCAAACGATGAGCACGGTGGTCCTCAGGCATACCAGCCATGCCGGTTTCCCCGGCGGCGGTCGTGCGGCGACACAATCCAGATACACCGGCACCGGGTAGATGCGGAATTCGGGACATGCGCATTTTTCAATCAACTCCGCGTCCAAAGTGACTTTGGGCGCGGAAAGTCCCGCAGCTCCCAAAGCAGTGGGAGTATCAGAGGCGAAGCAAAAAACGTGGGCCGGGCCGTGATGGTGATCGTCCTCAGCGGCGAGTTCGGAACCATGGTCATCTTCCGGGTGCGGCACTTCTTCATCACCGCAATGCTCATGATCGGGGTGGCTGAGCACAAGGTGCCAGTCGCCATTTTCCTGCGATAAACTTACCTCATGCCCGTGTTCCAGCGAGGCGACCCCACCAAACGCCAAGGGTGCCAAACCTTGAATCCCGGCCAGATAAGCGCACAACATCATCCAACCGGCGAAGCGGCGAAGATGCGGAGTTTGGGGCACGGATTGCATGGAATAAAGGCTTATGGGGTTGCCAAGACAGCCACCATGAACTTTAGCTTGTAAAGGCTTTTTCGGCTTTGGCAAGGGCGGCAAGGGAAAGGTCTTTCCCCCCGCGCCTACTGCGTGGGGCGCTCCCCATTCTGCGGGGGTGCCCGCAACGCCCCGGCTCCGCCCCGGTCGCTCCAGCCTGAAAACCTCCGACAGGCCCCCCACACTCCCATCGGAGCTTTCCTGGTCGGCCTCCGCTCCCAGGAGCCATCCCGGCATGGAGTCGTCCGCTGACGCCTTGCGGCTAACGCTTACACTCCTTCCATACCGGGACCGCTCCTCTCCTGCCTGGCTCCGCACGGGTCGGAGCCACCTGACAAATCCTCCCGGCAGGGCAAAGCCCTTCTGCCCCTCGAACTTGTCTGATCGGCGGCCCCTCCCAGGAGCCGTCCCCGCCGTGCGACTCGTTCACGGAGACCTGCGCCCTCCTCCGAACGCCCCACCCGGCGGGGACCGCTCCTTTCCTGCCATGGGGATTTTGATTGGCTGGCCTGGGGCCAGATTCGTTTTCATTCCTGGCGACCACCTGCGGTGTGGCACACCTGCGAGGGTCAAGGCGGTCCATCGCGCATAAATGGCCGTCCCGGCCACCGGGCGATGCCGGACTTTATCCCGCCGCGATGGTGCGGCATCCGCCCGCAGCCTGGACCGTCGGTGTGCAGGCTGGGCCGCGTGCTTCTTTTCGTTTCCAAACAAAAAACGTTGCCCGTTTTCTGTCAGGATACGAAAAGAACTTCTTCCTCGGATGGGCATTATCCCCGCAGATCGAGTTGCATGAATCGTTCTCTCCTCACAGATGCCAGAGAAATCCCAATACGGCACAGGCACCAATGGTGGGCATCAAACCGACTTTAAATTTCTGCATCGCGGTGAATGCCACGAGGGCCACGACAGCCACAAACCAATCGAAGTTAAGAGCCGGGGACGGCCAAAGGGCATGTTCCGCGAATTTGACGCCGAGATTCAAAATGACACCGACCACCGCCGCTGTAATCGCGGTCAGGGCCGCGCCAAGACGGGGTTGTTCACGCAGGCGCTCAACCTCCGGGGCACCAAGGAACACAAACAGGAAGCAGGGGATAAAGGTGGCCCATGTGGTAATCAGAGCGCCCACTGTGGCACCGGCCAGGGGGCTGAGTGAGCCGGGGAACTGCCACCCGCCCACAAAACCCACGAACTGTAATACCATGATGAGCGGACCCGGCGTGGTTTCGGCCAAGGCCAGTCCGCCCATCATTTGTGGATGCGAAAGCCACGCGAATTTTTCCACTGCCTGTTGCGCCACGTAAGGAAGCACGGCGTAGGCACCGCCAAAGGTGACCAGCGCCGCCTTGCTGAAAAACACCCCTTGGGCAAATGGAGTGCTTTGCCATCCCAGCCACAGGCCCAAGGCCAAAATGGGAATCCACCATAGCAAAAGACACAGCGTGGTAATACCGGCGGAGCGTTTCCATGAACTTCGCGGCGAGGGTGGCAGTTCCAGATAACCCCGATCCTCTTCACTTCCTTTACTACCGTGTCCGTTTCCGCCCGGAAATTGCCGGGGAGAGATGCGATGGCCGATCCAACCGATCATTCCAGCCGCGAGGATAATGATAACAAAAGAGACTTTCCCATAATAAATTGCAGAGAAGGACAGGGCGGCCAGCGTCCAAAGCGCCGGACTCTTCAGCGCCTTTTTGCCAATGCGCAGCACAGCTTCCGCAACCACCGCAATGACGGCAGGCAGCAGCCCGTAAAAAATCGCGGCCAGCCACGGCAGATGTCCGCCCGCCATGTAAAGCCAACTCAGACCAAAGAGGATGAAAATGGAGGGCAATACGAACAATGCTCCCGCCGCTATTCCGCCGCGCCACCCATGCATCCGCCAGCCCAGATAGGTTGCCAATTGCTGCGCTTCCGGGCCCGGCAATAACATGCAGAAGTTCAGCGCGTGCATGAAATGCCCTTCGGAAATCCAACGGCGCTTTTCCACCAACTCTTTGTGCATGATGGCAATCTGCCCCGCCGGTCCGCCAAAGCTGATCCAACCCAGCCTGAACCAGTAGCGCAGGGCTATCTTGAAAGACGGGAAGTCAGGGCGGTCAGATGAGTTTGCAGAAGGTGTTTCCATGGGTATCAGGATGTTGATAGGGAGTTGAGAAGGCCGTCCATGAGATCAATGCCGCGCCTCAGGATTTCGTCATCGGCAAGGCCCTGCCGCGCCCAACCCCTTAGAACACTCATCAGGCCAAGCCCCTCGGTGTTCTGAAATTTGCCGTCATCAAGATCAGCGGCATGGACGATTTCCGCCACCTCCGGCAAACCGGCTGACTTGAGCGAAAACCGGCGCACCAGCGTCTCGAAGGTGCAGTCATCGCCTTCGTGGCCGAAATCCGCTTCCAGCATGTCGAAAGTAACCGTAGCCCCGTCGGCAGCGGCCTTAGCATCAAAAACAAAAGTGGCCTTTTTATCAATGAAATGCCGGATCAACCAAGCGGAAGCCACGCGGTCCAATTCAGGGCGGGGCCGGGTTTGCCAAACTCGTCCCTGATAATCGGAGATCCTGACCGGCGCGTTTTTCTTCAGGGCAGGCTTCTTCACCTGAAGGAGACCATCCAACACTTGGCGGACTTTACCGGCTGCCGGGCAGTCGAAGAAGTCGATTTTCCTGATGGCGGCGAATCGTTTTTTGAGGCGTTCCACCTCTGCCGGATCAATATCCCCTGAAGCCGCAGACTTGCGGGAGGAAGCCGGTTTGAGGGCAGCGGCAGCGGCGAGAAGTTCCTCATAGTCAGCAGTGCGTGCCAATTGAAACAGGTCTGTCACTTCGTTGATGGAAAGCGTATCGACCTGCGCCGACCGCAGGAGCGTGGCTTCCCCGCCTTCCTGCCGGATTTGCTGGGCCAGCCATTGCAGGGATTCCTCCTGCTCCGGTCGCTGCGGCAGCACATAAGCCGAGGTTTTCAAGGAAACTGCTCCGAGCCGCTTCAATTGCCTCCAAAAACTGAGACGCGCCGCCGCATGGGAAGCGGGCAGCGTGTAGAGCAGAATGAGCCACGAATGATTCGACATTAAATCCTTGTAATCACAAGAAACAGGTATTTCAATTAAATGTTGCAAGTATTGCTCCAAGACCTTTCAATGGCAGCCTTATGATCCGCCAAATTTTCGCTGCCG
>CAIZWU010000169.1 GCA_903936775.1 uncultured bacterium
GGTCCAGCGGGCGGGGGAAAGCTGTGAGGCAATGGAGAGGAGATGCCCGGCGTAGGCGGATGGTTTGACGCCACTGGCGAGGACCATGTCGTCGCACGCACGTTCTCGTTCCACATGCAGACGCCAGGCGGCCAGCCAGACCAGCGGATTGAACCAATGGAGGGTGCAGGCGAGTTGGGTGAGCCACTGCACGAGAATATCGCGCCGACGGATGTGGGCCAGTTCGTGGAGGAGGACGGACTGGAGCTGCTCCTCGTCCCATGTGGCGGCCTCCGTCGGCAGCATGAGCCGGGGCCGCCAGACGCCCCAGACTACGGGGATGGTGCGCTTTTCCTCCACCAGTAACCGCACGTGCTGGGTCACGCCTAACTGTGAGGCGGCTGCGGCCAGAGCTGCTGCCAGCGGGCCATCCGTGACGGGCTCTGCGCGCCGCGCTGCCCGGCGCAGCAGCCAGTGCGCGCCCAGCAGGCGCAGGAGCAGCGCGGCACAGCCGGCGCTCCAAAGGGACGGCAGGGCGGTGCGCCACCACGGGGCCGGTGGTGTCAGGGTCACCGGCGCAGCGGCAGGGGACGGCACCGCAGCGGGGATGGCGGCAGGGGCCGGGGTTGCGGGGGATGGCTCTGGATGAGCAGCTAAGGACGGAGGGGCCTGAGCGATTGCGGGGCCCGCGGAAAAGTTCCCATGGGGCTTATGGGGCATCGAGGACATAACTTTTCCGGGCACAGCGCTTGCGGCCACCGCCGGAGGTACGGCCCACGTGGGCAGCACGCGCCAGCCGGGCAGGACCAGAGACAACAGCGGTATGGCCAGCAGGGCGAGCACCGCGACCAGCCACACCAGATGCCGCGTCGCCGCGGAGGCGCGCCAGAGCAGCAGCGCGCTCAGGAGGGCTGCGCTCAGAAGGACCGCTCCCTTCAGCGCGGAATCCACCACCAGCGGGGTGGCGGCGCTCAGCAGGGCGAGCGCAGGAAGAAGCAAGCGGTTCATCTTAGCGGCCCTCCTTTTTCGTTTGTTCGATCAACTGCACCAGCCGTTCCCTTTCGGCCGGGCTAACACCGTCTTTCCGGGACAGCAAATGCGCAGAGAGCGCCTCCTCCAGCGATCCGCCAAAGAACGTCTCCAGCACTTTTTCGAATGCCGTGCGCCCGGCCTTCGCCTTCGCCTCCTTCGGCGCATAGACCACTTCCCGGCCCTGCTCGCGGCGTTTCAGATGGCCCTTTTCTTCCAGGATGTGCATCATGCGGCGCACCGCCATGGGCGTGGGCGCCTCGGGAATATTTTCCACCACCTGGTTTACCGTGGCTGCTCCCAAGGCATACACGGCATCCATGATCTGGCGTTCCCGGCGGGATAAAGTATCTGTGTTAGACATAATTCAGGAGCAGTGCTGGAAAATTAAAAATCGGAGCGCGCGGCGAATGAGTCCGCGTTACTTTTTTAACGCTGAAGAAGTAACGCGCAACTTTTTTCGTTAAATTTTTAGCGCGGCGAGCAGTCCAGGAGGGAAGGTGCCGAAGCACATCCCTCATGTTTTCGCGAGCATCGTCTGCCCGCCATGGCTGGCTTGGCCGTGGAGGAATTGTTGGACCGTATCAAAAAACGCGTGGCTCATTTCCCGGGCAGCCTCTGAATCCCGGAACGCACTGCCCAGATAAGCCACCACCGGCTCGTAATACGCTCCGCAGAGATCCCCCAGGGCTTTGCGGCCCTCGTCCGAATTTGCCTTTGCCAAACCAACCCGCGTCCACCGGGTCGTGAGAAAAGCGGTGCCGGATGGATATGGTGATGGATCGTGCGTCATCGTCAAAGTTGAGACTTACCTGAGTTCCATGACGCATCGCAGGAATATTGTGACATAAAATCGAACGCTTTTTTCAAACCCCGGAAGCCTGGCCCGGAATGCCGGAACCTTCCGGCACCGGAAGAACAAAAGGACCAGTGGGAGCGCAGCCGGCCTCCAGGACGCTACGGGACTGCCGGACGGGCCCATGGCGTGCATGCAACAATTTCGTCAGGCTTGCCGGGTTGTCTGCGCATTCCGGCTGTGGTGTTGTGGCATTTTCAACTCTTTCTCATGAAGTCCCTGTTCCGCTCCTGTCTTTTCCTGACGTTCCTTGCTCCGGCCCTGTTGCAGGCGGTCGAGATAGTTGCCCACCGCGGGGCCTCGCATGATGCCCCGGAGAACACCTTGGCCGCGATGAAGCTGGGTTGGGAACAGGGGGCAGACGCGGTCGAATTGGACCTGTGGCTGTCGGCGGATGGCAAGCTGGCGGTTTTCCATGATGCGGACACCAAGCGCTTTGCGGAGCCGGTGCGGAAGATCAAGGAGATGACCTTGGCTGAAATCCAGCAGTTGGATGTCGGTGCCTTCAAAGGAGCCCCCTTCAACGGGGTTCGAGTGCCGGCACTGGAATCGATCCTCGCCACCGTGCCGGCCGGAAAACGCGTTGTGCTGGAACTGAAGGACGATCCGGAGCTGATTCCGGAGTTCGTCCGCATCGTCAAGGCTTCGGGCCTGAAGTCGCAGCAGATGTGTGTCATCAGTTTCAAGGAAGCTACCCTGCGGGACTCGAAAAAAGCCCTGCCGGAGGTGCCTCACTATTTTCTGAAAGGCTACAAGGCAGACGCCAAAACGGGAGAACTTCCCCAGCTGGAGCCGCTCCTGGCGTTGTGCCGCGACGCGAAATTCGAAGGGCTCAATCTGCACTTCGACTGGCCGGTCACACCGGAATTCACTGCCAGGGTAAAGGCCCAGAATTTGAAACTACTGATCTGGACCGTGGACGATGCGGCCGTGGCGAGGCGGCTGATTGCCGCAGGGGTGGACGCTATAACCACCAACCGCCCCGCCTGGCTGCGGGAACAAATCCAAAAAGAGGACTGATTGATCCAGGATGGGCAGAGCGGCGCCGACAGGCCTTGCCAGCTGGCTGCCCCCTTGGAGCCGCTCTTTTCGGTTCCAAACGAAACAAAGACTTGCCGTCTGGCCCCGTTGCCCTCCGGCGCCACGTTCCCCCACTCAGGATACGGCAGCCCAGTGCGCCCACAGCTTCCCGCCGTGCGGTTGATCCTGAAATCCGGGCAGGGTGACCCGGCTGAAGTCACGAAGCACCGCCTGACGCACCCGGCGGGAACGGTTCAATCCCGCAGCGTGAACCAACCTTTGATGCCATAAAATCAGAGTGCCGGCCGGCAAAAATCCCTGATTGCCCAGAGCGTCCGGCGGGGGCATGGCTGCGTTTCTGACTCACGAACGATGGGAGTGCTGACGCCGGAGTATAAAGAGTCGCCGCAGACCTGGGATGAGGTCGCGGCGGGGCGGGAGTGGTGTGCCGTGGCGGCAGCGGCGGCGGTGTTTCAGAAGAAGCTGGCCAGCCTGACCGCGACGCGGAAGGGGAAGACGAAAAGGATCGTGCTGGAACAGGTGGCGGAGGCGGCGCAGGGGTTTGCGGCAGGCATGGTGATGCATCATTTGGAGCAGGCGGGCGCGTCGCGTCGGGTGTGGGTCCTGGCGCGGGATTTGAAGGCACAGGAAATTCTCTCGCAGGATCTGGCCACGTGGTGGGGGGCCGCAACATTTTTCCCGGAAGCCGAAGAACTGCGCACGGAAGATTCGCTGCCCGATCTGGAAGCGCAGGCGGAACGATTGGCGCTGCTGCAGCGGCTGGCGGTGCCGGCGGAAGGCCTCGAAGTGTTGTTGTTGAATGCGTCATCGCTGTCGGAAATGGTCCCCACGCCGGGCGGTTTGGCGTCGTCCCGCCTCACCCTGCGGGCGGGCCAGACGGTGGAACTGGATCTGGTGGTGCAGCAGCTCACCGAGGCGGGTTATGATCGTCAGCCCCAAGTGGGCGAACGCGGTCAATTTGCGGTGCGCGGCGGCATCCTGGATGTGTACCCGTGGCAAAGTGAGCTGCCGCTGCGGGCGGAGTTTTTTGACCGGGAGGTGGAAAGCCTGCGCACCTTTGATCCTGATAGTCAGGTGTCGGTCGGCAAGCTGGAGGAGGGCAGCATTCTGCTGAAAGTGGACGGCGGCGGGGGAACCGACGGCGGGCTGGTGTTGTTGGAGGAATGCATCGGGAAAGGCGATGTGGTGATCGCGATCGATTTGGAGGAAGACCGGCCGGAGGCGACGGTCTGGATCGGAGCCGGGGCGGATCCGGCGGCGCTGGCCGTGGAGGATCCAAAAACGGCCTGCGATAATCTGCCGATGGGCGAATTTGATGCCGGCGACTTTGTGGTGCAGCAGACGCGGCGGGCGGAATTTGTCAGCCAACTGCAGCGCTGGCATGCCGACGGATGGCGGGCGGTGATGTTTTTCAACAACGAGGGGGAGATTGAGCGGTTCCGGGAACTGATGGAAAACGAGGCCCTGGAACAACAGGTGCTGGAGACACATCTGGGGCGGGTCAGCCGCGGGTTCACGGTGCCCTCGGCGAAACTGGCGGTGCTTAGCGATGCCGAAATTTTCGGCCGCTATCAACACACCCGGGCGCGGAGGCTCATCAACGGGGCGCGGCGGCAGCGGTCCCGCAAGGCTCCGCTGGACTTGTCAGACATTACCGACGGCGACTTCGTGGTGCACCAGGAATATGGCATCGGCAAATACCGCGGCCTGATCCAGCGGGCCGCCCCGAATGGCCTGGAGGAGGATGTGGTGGTGCTCGAATATGCCGACGACAGCAAGCTTTACGTTCCCCTTCCCCAGGCGTGGCTGATCAGCCGTTATGTGGGGGTCGGCAAACGCACCCCGGATCTGAACACCCTGGGCGACGGCCGGTGGGGAAAGACCAAAAAGGCGGCGGAGCGCTCCATTTTTGAATACGCGGAAAAGCTGCTGGGGATGCAGGCGCAGCGCCAAACCGGGAAAGGGTATGCCCATCCGCCGGACACCCGCTGGCAGGGGGAATTCGAGGGGTCGTTTCTCTACAAGGAAACCCCGGACCAGCTTACCGCCATCGACGACACCAAACGTGACATGGAAAACGAGCGCTCCATGGACCGGCTGATCTGTGGCGATGTCGGATTCGGCAAAACCGAGGTCGCGATCCGCGCCGCCTTCAAGGCCGTAATGGGCGGCAAACAGGTCGCCATGCTGGCCCCGACCACGGTACTCAGCCAGCAGCACTATCAAAACCTGCGCGAACGGTTTTCCGACTATCCCATCAAGGTGGAAGTGTTGAACCGTTTCCGCAGCGCGGCCGAATCCAAGAAGGTGGTGGCGGCGCTCGCCGCCGGGGATGTCGATGTACTGGTGGGCACGCACCGGCTGATCTCCAAGGACGTGAAGTTCAAAAACCTCGGCCTCGCCATCGTGGACGAGGAACAGCGCTTCGGCGTGAAACACAAGGAGCGCTTCAAGGAACTCTTCCACCTCGTCGATGTCCTGACGTTGTCGGCCACGCCGATTCCCCGCACCCTCTACATGGCGCTGATGGGCGTGCGCGACATGAGTACCATCGACACTGCGCCGCCCAACCGCACGCCGGTGGAAACCACCATCTGCGCCTACGACGAGCGGGTGGTGAAACGCGCCCTCGAGCGCGAACTCAAACGCAAAGGACAGGTGTATTTCCTGCACAACCGGGTGGCCACGATCGAGCGCACTGCCGAAAAAATCCGGGCGCTCTGCCCGCCCGGCACCCGGGTGGATGTGGGCCATGGCCAGATGGAGGAAGGCATGCTGGAGGATGTCATGGCACGGTTTGTGAATGCCGAAACCGATGTCCTGGTGAGCACCACCATCATCGAAAGCGGGATCGATATTCCCAACGCCAATACCATCATCATCGACCGGGCGGATCTGTTCGGTCTGGCGGATCTCTATCAACTACGGGGCCGGGTGGGACGCGCCGGACACAAAGCCTACGCCTTCCTGATGATCCCGCGTTCGCAGATGACCACCGGCGATGCCCGCAAGCGCATCGACGCCATGAAACAATACACTGCGCTCGGCTCCGGCTTCAAAATCGCCATGCGGGACCTCGAAATCCGGGGTGCCGGGAACCTGCTGGGCACCCAGCAGAGCGGCCACATCATTGCGGTCGGCTTCGAGATGTATTGCCAGATGCTGAAGTCGGCGGTGAACAAACACCAAGGCAAACGCGCCACCGGACGGGTGGAAACCGTGATGGCGATTGACTTCGTCGCCTTCAACGAAGCCGCGTGGCTGGAGGCCAAGGACAAAAAGCTCCCCGCCTTCATTCCTGCCACCTACATCACCGAACCCACCCAACGCATCCCTGCCTACCGGCAGATTGCCGAGGTCGCCTCCCTCAAGGAGCTGGCCGACCTCACCCGGCAATGGCGTGACCGCTATGGTCGCCCCCCGCACTCCGTGGAAAACCTGCAGCGCTGCACCGAACTCAAACTGCTCGCCCATAACAAAGGCATCAGCACCGTCGAGATCAAGGACCATAAACTCATGCTGTCCAAAAACGGCGAATTCATCCTGATCGGCGGCAAGTTTCCCCGGCTGCGGGAAAAAGCCGCCCCCCTGCACCGGCTGGAGGAGGCGATCACCCTGCTGAAGCAGTTATAAGCGGCAAATTACTGAGGGAACGGGACCCGGCAGCGCAGCCCGTGAATGGCTTGGGCGACGGAATGGCCGATTCATCTGTTCCTGCCCCGGTTCAGGTGGTAGGGAATGAGCGGTGCCACCCCACGGGGAGCCGCCCGCAATTGATTCCTTTGCCACAAAACCTCCCGACCTTTTGAAGCCATGCTGTCCCACCGCTTTAGCAGTCTGCTGATTTTTCTTCTGTTGGGTCTCCTGCCAGCCCGGGCCGGTTCCGCACCGCCCAATATCCTGCTGCTCTTCGCAGACGATCAGCGCGCCGATACCATCGCCGCGCTCGGCAATCCGGTGATCAAGACCCCCCATCTGGACCGGCTGGTGCATCGCGGCCTGTCCTTCAACCGGGCCTACCTTCAGGGCGGGCAGAACGGGGCGACCTGTGTGCCCTCGCGGGCGATGCTGCTCTCCGGGCGGAATCTGTTCCACATTGACGAGAAGCTGCTGCGTGACTCCACCTGGCCGGAGGCCTTCGGCCGCGCCGGTTATTCGACCTTTGTCAGCGGCAAGTGGCACAATGGGGAGGCCTCCCTGGAACGGAGTTTCCAGACGGCCCGCTCCATCTTCACCGGTGGCATGACCAATCCGATGCAGGCCAAATTGAGGCATCTGGTGGACGGCAAGGTGGGCCCGGCCATTCCTTCCTCCAAACATGCCTGCGAGGTCTTTGCCGATGAGGCCATCCGGTTTCTCAAGGAGCCGGGCAAGGGTCCCTTCCTGGCTTATGTGCCGTTTGATGCCCCGCACGATCCCCACGTGGTGCCCGATGATTTTCCGGTCAAATACGAAGCCGATAACATCCCGCTCCCTCAGGACTTCCTGCCGCAGCATCCCTGGAACAACGGGGAGATGACCATCCGGGACGAGCAGTTGCTCCCGTGGCCGCGCCAGCCGGAGCAGGTGAAGGCCATGCTCGCGGAATACTACCGCTACATTTCCTATCTGGATGGGCAGATCGGGCGGGTCCTCGAGGCGCTGGAGGCCTCACCGTATGCGGAGAACACGATCGTGATCTTCACCGCCGACAGTGGCGTGGCGCGGGGCAGTCATGGATTGATCGGAAAACAGAACGTCTACGAGCACTCCCTGCGGGTGCCTCTGATCATGGCGGGTCCCGGCATTCCCCAAGGCCAGCGGACCGACGCCCTGTGCTACCTCTTTGATGTGTTCCCCACCCTGGGGAAAATCTGCCACGTCACCACCCCGAACCAAGGTGACGGCTTTGATTTCAGCGACACCCTCACCGATCCCAAAAAGCCCGCGCGCGGACAACTGATGTTCGCTTATAAAGACGTGCAGCGGGCCTTCACCGACGGACGATGGAAGCTGATCCGCTATCCGCAAGTAGACAAAACGCAGTTGTTCGACCTGCCATCGGACCCCTTCGAAACCACCAATCTGGCCGGCCGGCCGGAACATGCCTCCAGGGTGATCCAGCTGACCCGGCAGCTCGCCGCTGAAATGGAGCGCGGCGGCGACAAGGCCCTGCTGGTGGTCTCCGATCCCAAGTCCCCCGATTGGATGCCTCCAAACCCAGGTAGAGAGTCCAGGAATTAAGGTGGCCCGGCCATTCCGCCGGAAGCTTGCTCAGCGGGCTTCGGCGAGAAGCCACTCCATAATCATGGGGCGGCCTTCACGCAGGAGATGGAAGCGGGCCGGGATGGGCAGGCCGGCGAGTTCCGGATACGGATAGTGTTTCGCTTTCTGGATGTCGTCGACGCTCAGGACGTTGGTCAGCTCGTGGGTGCTGCGGAAGAGCGCCTCCAATTCCGTGGAAATGGTGACATCGAGGAAATCGTGCATCTCGATCAACAGATCGCAGTTTTTCAGGGCATCCCTCACGGCTGGGGTGAAGAGCACTTTTTCATAGGCCTCGCAGTCCACGATCACCAAGGTCCGGCCCCGTTGGGGGAAGGTGATCAGCGTTTCCGGGGTGCAGGTGGTCTGGACGGATACCTGGTCAGCCACCCCGTTGAGTTTCGCCATGGCGGAACACAGGTCCCGCGCGGTTTCACTGGTGTCGTAGGCATGGATGCGGGCTCCCGGCAATCTCATGGCCATCCCGATCGCATAATACCCTTCCGCACAACCGACATCAATCACGTCATCGTAACCCTTGGCGATAAGCCGCCCGATCATGGGGTGAAGTTCGCGCTCGTAGCTGCCGAGCAATTTGGGAATCAGCGCACTGCCGGCCGCTTCGGCTCCTGGATATTTCATCCCTTGGAAAGGACCGGAACGGACGGTCAATTCCCGGACCAATTCATGGAACATCGCTTCATACCGGGCGGCCACTTCTCCCTCCATGACCGGCATCCGGTTTCTCCGGTAAAAATCAGCCGCTTTCACCAAGGACCCATCCAGCAGCTTCTGCATCGGGGGAGAACTGGAAACTTTGGTTAAAAATTCGGCGACAAGTGCTTTCATAGGTGAATTATTATAAATTCCACTATAATTAAAAATTATCAAAGGGAAACCGACGCCTTCGCTGTCCCGTTGCCGTTCCGCCTCCAAACCTTTCCTTGGAAAATCCTCCTACGTCCCTTACGGGAAACCCAACGAGCGGAACTCCCTTTTCCCGCCCTCCTTTTTCATCCATTAACCTCCCCGCCCCATGCCCACCGCCATCCTGCTGATTCACTGCCCCGACCAACCCGGTCTCGTCCGGGCAGTCGCTTCATTTATCGCGGAAAACGGCGGCAATGTGGTCCACTTCGATCAGCACGTCGACAGTCAGGAAGGCACTTTTTTCATGCGCGCGGAATGGGATCTCGCGAATTTTGTGATTTCCCGGGAGAATCTGCCCGTCTTTATCCGGGCGCTGGCAGAGCCCCGCGGCATGACCTGGAGCCTGCACTTCTCCGACGAGCGCCACCGCCTCGCTCTCTTTGTGAGCAAGGACGCCCATTGTCTTTACGACCTCCTCAGCCGTCATGAGGCCGGTGAACTGGATGCCGAAATTCCGCTCATCATCGCCAATCACGACACGCTGCGCCCCGCGGCGGAACGCTTCGGCATTCCCTTCCATCTCATCCCCGTCACGCCGGAAAACAAACCGCAGGCGGAAGCCCGGCAGCTTGCCCTGCTGGAGGAACATAAAATCGAGACCGTGGTGCTGGCCCGCTACATGCAGATCCTCTCCAACGATATCTGCGCGGCCTGGCCCAACCGGGTCATCAATATCCACCACAGCTTTCTCCCCGCCTTTCCGGGAGCCAGACCCTATCACAGTGCCCACCGGCGCGGCGTCAAGATCATCGGCGCCACCAGCCATTACGTCACCGCCGAGTTGGATGAGGGACCGATCATCGAGCAGGACGTGATCCGGGTCACCCACAAGCAGACCGTGCAGGACCTCGTCCGTCAGGGCCGCGACCTCGAAAAGGTGGTCCTTTCCCGCGCGGTGCGCTGGCATGTGCAGCGCAAGGTGCTGGCCTACAACAACAAGACCGTGGTCTTTGACTGAGCCCGCCCGCCATGGAGGAAACCCCTGTGATCACGCTCAACGGCGCCCCACATGCCCTGCCGGCCGGCAGCACGGTGCTGACCCTGCTGCAAGGCCTGGGGCTGGCGGACATTCCCGTGCTGGTTGAGCACAATACCACGGCCCTCTTTCCCCGCGAGTTTCCAGACACCTCTCTTGCTGCGGGTGACCGCGTGGAAATCATCCGCATCGTCGCGGGAGGCTGAAAGATATGGACCGGCAGCGTGGCCTGTCCCTGGCTGACCTCTCATGAAAATCCGATTTCTCACCCTCACCTCCGGACTGTTGCTGGCGGGCCTGAAATCTCCGGCCCTGGCTTCCGGGGAAACGGCAGCCGCTCCGGTGGCGCCGGCAAAGAGCGTCCTCACAGCCGGACCGCTCAAGATGGAAGCACAGGTCATCGTGGACGGATGGAAGGTGACCATTCATCCGGCGCTGTGGGAAAAGGAACGGGAGGCCACGGCGGCGGCGCTGCGGCTGCTTCAGGCGCAACTGGCCGAGATTGTGCACGTGGTGCCGGCTCCGGCGGTGGCGAAACTGCGCGAGGTTCCCCTATGGTTTTCACCCCAATATCCAGGAACCAACGGGGGGGCGGAATATCATCCGGATGCGGGCTGGCTGCGTGACAATGGCCGTGATCCCGCGATGGCCAAGGGGGTTGAATTCAGCAACATCAGCCGCTTTGCCAAGGAAATGGAACGGATGCCTAACTTCGCCCTCCACGAACTGGCGCACGCCTTCCACGACCGCGTCCTGACGTTCACCCAACCGGAGATCCTCGCTGCCTTCGCATCAGCCAAATCCGCCGGAACGTATGACCGTGTGGCCCGCCACCATGGCAACGGCCGGCCTGGAACCATGGAAAAGGCCTATGCGATGGCCGACGCCAAGGAATACTTCGCGGAGGGCACCGAGGCCTTCTTTTCCCGCAACGATTATTTCCCGTTCACCCGGTCGGAGCTGGAGACCCACGATCCGGTGCTGGCTGCCTTGCTGGGAAGATTATGGGGCGGGACTTTTTGAGCGGCCGGTTTCAGGGCGCAGGCTTGAGCTGCACGGCATCGATGTGGATCTTGGCCGGACCGGGAGTGGCGCGGAAGGTGACAGTGGCTGGTTTGCCGGGCTTGAATTCGAAGACGCCCAGGAGGTGTGAGCCGTCCGGGAAGCGGGAGCCCAGCGTTTGGTCCACTTTCATTTCCCGGATGCCATCCGCCGTTTCCACCACCACCGGCGCAGCCTTGGCCCGGTTTTCATACGGCTGCCAGAAAGCGCGCACCTCGTAGTTGCCGGCCGTTTTGATTTCAAAGGTGAAAACGGCGCTGGCCTGCGGATCATTGGTGATACGATAACCGGTCCCGGCGTAGGGCTTGAGATTGGTCGAACTTTCCCAAGCCCCCGCGACCACCGCCTGCGCATCATCCAGCACGAGGCCGGGGAGGGTGGTCAGGTCGAGTTTTTCCGGTGGCGCAGGCGGCTCCGGGGGGGCGATCAGCGGCGCCTCAAAGTCCGCCCGGCGGGCCGCCCCGGGCTGGGTCATCAACTCCTTGAGAAAGTCGAGGTATTGGTCATGGACCCCACGCGGCGTGGTGTGGTGGCGGAGCGCGAGGTAGGCGGCCTTGCCCACCACTTCCCCGAACATCCCGCAGGTCTTCATCACCCGGGTGCTGCCGAGGGCATAACGATCCACCGAAATGTTGCGGCCCGCCATGAAGAGATTGTCCACGTCCTTTGAATAGAGGCAGCGGTAGGGCACGGGATAACCATTTTTCCGGTCGGTGTGCTTGCCGAACTCCGCCCGGCTGATGAAGGGATTGTCAGAGAACTTTTTGGCATATTGTTCTTTGGGATAATGAAGATCCTGGTCCCAGGTGGTAGGCACACAGGCGTCAGGATGGACGATGCCCTTGACCATTTCCTCACCGGTCAGGATCAAATCCCCCACGAGGCGGCGGGATTCGCGGGGGCCTCCGATGAAGGCCAGCCAGGACAAATCGTAACCTGCATAGGGATCAGCGGCATCGCGTTTCAGGGTGGTGACGGCTCCATAGACCGCCCGGAAATTCCAGTCCCGGATCCGTTCCAAACCATTGATAGGGTCCTGATCGAATCCACTCTCCCAGAACCATTCCCCATGCAGGAAATCACCTTTGGATTCCACGGGGGTGAAACCGGTGGCGAACCAGTCAGGCTTCCCGCGCGCGCCGGTGGTGACCATCGCTTTGGGATGAGGGAAATCCTCCAGCCCCAAGGGCAAGGCCCATGGCGTTTCCGGCCATGGGCGGGGCTGGGCGGTTTTTTTCATCACCCACATGTTGCTCATGCCCATGCGGCCTTTTTCCTCCATCATCTGGGACGCCCCGGCGAGCGCCCCCACCGTGGCATGGCCGGTGCAGTCGCTGAACAACTTGCCGCGGAAACGGGTTTCCTTCCCGGTTTTCACATCCAGGCCAGTCACACTGCGCAGGCTGATCCGGTAGCCGGGCCGGGCGGCTTCCGCCAGTTCCACCCGGTAAACATGGGTGTTCAAAAAAAGCGTCAGGTTCGGTTCCGCGCGGACGACTTTTTCCTTCAACTGGTCATTGAATTCCTCAGGGGAAGCCGCCGGGCTGTTGCCGGCACGGTCCGCAAATTCCTCCACGATGTCTCCAAGGTTGGGGAACAATCCGCGCTGGGTCCCGCCCTGGGCCCACACTTGGATCTCACTGCTGCCATTGCCCCCCAGCACGGGGCGGTTTTGCAGGAGGGCGACCTTCAGACCCTGCCGGGCTCCGCTGATGGCCGCACCGAGTCCGGCATACCCGCCTCCGACCACCACCAGGTCATACTCCACCGTCTCCGGGGCCACCTCCGGCAATTGCCGCAGGGTGCGGCGGAGTTGCGCGGTTTCCTTGAAGTCATCCGACGGACGGAAGGCAGGATCATCACTCAGAATCAGCGCATCCAACCGACCATCAAATCCAGTCAGGTCCTTCAAAGCCAACTCCAGGGTGGTCCCGGTGGCCGGCACCCTGCCGCCATCCTCCCAACGCCAGTCGTGGCCGGTGGCCCCGAATTCAGGCTCCAGCGCTGTGCCGTCCACCACGAGGCGGAACCGGCCAGGTGATCCCGGTGCATTCCAAGGTCCAACCCAATTTTTGGTCCTCACCCAAACCCGGTAACGGCCGGCGGCCGGCACGTTCACTGTCGTCGTGGCATCCTTGACGGGATGCCCCATCCCATGAGCCATCAGGTAGGCACTGCCCATGATGTCGATGAACTGGGTATCCAGCACCCAACCACCGTGATTGGCGAAGGATTCTGCTTCGATCCATACGGGTGGCGCGGCCGCCGCCGCAGGAAAACTGGATAGCACCAGAGCGAGGGCGCGAGGAAGGGCTGGTTTCATAAGGAAGATGAAAAAGGATTACAGAACTTCAGCCCGTGCCACCAAGTGGGAAACAGGTCGGCTCTGTCATAGGTGGTTTGTCCCAGATTGACCAGGCAACACGCAATTATCGAATAAAAACGAAAATGAGGGGAACTATTTTCGCCGATCCCCTTCCCCGCCACCAATCCCGCTTTGCCAGGAGAAACGTCGAACCGGAGGCCGCAGCGATGGAGGCGTCACTCCCTACCCGGTCCATAGGAGATCAGCGGCCGCTCCCGCTTTCCTTCCTCCCATGCGTCCGAGCGCGTGATCCTCAGATGGCCCCGGGCTTCCTCCGTCACAAAACGGGCCGACAAACCCAATCGGTTGGCGAGCGGCAGCCCCTCCGCCACGCCGAGCACATTGAGCGCGGTGGCCCAACTGTCCGCCGTCAGACTGTCCGCCGCCAGCACACTGACAGCCACAGTGTGATGCGGCACCGGGTATCCCGTGCGGGGGTCGATCAGATGGCAGTTAGGCTCCCTGCCCGGCCGGCATTGCCGGTAAGTGCCACTGGTGGAAAGACTGCGCGACTTCAGCCTCAGGGATTCGGCCGGCAGCTCAACCGCGACCGGCCAGTCCCCGGCGGAGCGGAGTTCCCCGCCCACTTCCAGCAGATAATCGGAAATCCCCTGCCCTGCCAGCCAGCGTGCGGCTTCATCCAGGGCCCATCCTTCCGCGAGGGAAGTCAGATCGATTTCGAGACCCGGATGCGCCCGCGCCGCGCCGGTCGGAAAGAGCGTGAGCTTATCCCATCCGGTCAGGGGGAGGATCGCCCGGATTTGATCCGCGCCAGGTGGCTTGGCCGGCCGCGGCGGTGGCCCATACCCCCATGCCCGGACCAGGGGACCAACCGTCAAATCATAGGCACCTCCCGTGAGCTGGGACAGCTGCTGGCCATGCCGGAGCAACTGCATGATTTCGTCAGGAAGCGGCTGCCTTTCCGTGGTGGCAGCCTGGTTGAAGCGGGCCACCGGCGTGTCGTTCCGCCACGTGGAGAGCAGGTTTTCCACACGATCCAAACCGGCCTGAATGCCCTGTTGGCAATTCGCCGCATCCAACGCGGAATGCCTGACTTTCAGCGACCACGTGGTGCCCATGGTGCGCCCGGAAACGTGACGGAAGCCGACGGGCGCCTCCGCCACCCTGGCCGCAGCCGTCGGCGGATTGTTCCGTGAAACATAACCCCACCCGGCTGCGGCCATGACACAGGCCAGCGCCAAAGCGTCACGGCGGCTGAAGCGGTCGGCCGGTCCGGCGGTGCGCACCCACTTCAACAAAGCCCCCGTCGGACATCCATAACGGCAATAGGCCTGGGGAATCCACACCGACACCAACAGACCTGCGGCAGCCAGCAGCAATACGCCCACACCGGCGGCCCGCCATGCCCAGGCATCAAAAGGCTCCAGATGGGCTACCTCTACCGGGATCAGATGAAACGCCGCCGCCAGCGCGATGAGGAGCAGGACTCCGGGCATCCGTTCCAACCAGGAGCCCAGCTTCCGCGGCACGCTGATTTTCCGTTGGGTGAGACGCCCCAGCCAGAGCTGCGCGGCCCCGTGCGGACAAATCTGATGACAATACAGCTGCCGCCCGGTCGCCCACGGAATCAGCAGGGCGGCCGCTCCCAACAGCACCAGGCCCGGGGCATGGCGCCATGCCGGCCCATGGGTGGCCCAGCCCGTCAACAGCCCCAGGGACAACAAATCGTGGCTCACCAGCCCGACATAACCCATCAGCACCGCCTGCCAGCCCCGCCGCACCCAAGGCTTCCCCCGCAACGGGGTAAACGCCATCAGCAGCGCCCCCAGCAGCACCAGCGCCTGCAAGGTATCGCGCCACTTCCATGGAAAAGGCGGCGGTGACGGTTTCGCCGCCAATTCCATGGCCGCCCACCGCTTCAACCCCTCTGCCACCGCATAGCTGGTCTCGGTCGCTCCCGAAACCCCCTCGATCCCCTGCCTGGAATAATCCATCGCCGCCAGTTGCTCGAGGGTCCGCCCGGCAAACCCGGCCAGATAAAACCGATCGTCCCGCACCTGATCCGTATAATCCGCCGTGTCATAGCTTTTGCGCAGCCTCACCTCCCGCACCGTCACCCCGTCCGGCTCCAGCGCGATCAAGGATTCGGTCGGGCCCGCATGGCCCCTCACCTGATCGGAGGCTGGCGCAGTGCGGAGCACCAGACCCAGCAGTTTTCCTGACGCATCGCTGGCTTCCCGCCCATCCCAGGACGCCGCGGCGGGAAACAGGGACCGCACTTCCTCCATGGTGACCGGTTCCGGAAAACGGAGTGAGACGGGATTGGCCTCCAACCGCCGGGCCACCGCTTCCGCCATCGCCAGACTGGTCAGGGTGGAGCCACTCACCGCTTCCACCCGCGGCACCGGCTGGTTAGCCGGCTGCCAACCGGTCAAGGCCGTGGCAAAGTGGGAGTCCTGCTCCACCAACGCGATGTGGTCAGGCGTATCGCCGCTGCTCAGAATCGAGACCCCGCGGACCGTGCCATCCAATTCTTCCGCAATCAGCAAATCGCTGGGGCCGGCGTAACCAATGATTCCATCCGTGGACGGCGCCGTCCGCAGCACCTGGCCCAGCCGCTGGCCCTCCCCCCCCAGCACGGGCCAGGCCTGCCGCGGGGAGATCACCGGCCCGAGGGAACCCACCTCCGGAAACCAACGGCGCACCGTCTCCAGCGGAGGAGGAGTGGCAGGATCCTCCCCCCACGGGGGAAGTTGCGCCTGCAGCATCCCCACGACCGCCCCCAGCACGGACAAGCGGTAGAGCTGGAGCAGCCTGGGTTTGGTCAATATCATGCCTGATGAGGGGAAAAACGGGTTCCGGTCGGTTTGGATGTGGACCAAAGCCCCCTATCCCCGGCACTGGAAAATTCAACGGAGGCCTGCCCGGGCCGGTCCCTTTCCCGGAAGCCACCTTCGCCTTTGCGGCCCGCGGGCACGCTTTTTATAATGTGACTGAACCCCATGTCCTTCGCCATCTTCGACCTCGACCAGACCCTGCTGCCCTACGACACCCAGGTTCTGTTCTGCAATTTCGTGCTGAAACAGCATCCCCTGCGCCGGGCCTACCTCGCCCTGTTCGGTCCCGCCGCCATACTCAAAGCGGCCCATCTGCTCAGCACCCGTACCCTGAAGCGGGTCTTCCTGTCCTACCTGCGCGGCCTCTCCCAGCCGGAACTGGAAAAGCTCGTCTCCTCCTTTGTCGAACAGGAAGTCCTTCCCACCCTCTATCCGGAACTCCTTGCCGAAGTGGAACGCCAACGCGCCGCCGGCCGGACCCTCATTCTGAACTCCGCGAGCCCCTCCTTCTACGTCGGGGCCATCGGCAGCCGGCTCGGTTTCCATCATTCCATCGGCACCGCCGTCCGCCTCACCGATCCCATGCCGTTCTTCCCGGAGATCGATGGGCCGAATAACAAATACGAAGCCAAGCTCCTGGCCATGCGCCACCTCATGCCCACGGAACTGTCCCTGCCCCTTCCCGGTGCCTGGGCCTACTCCGACAGCAAGGCCGACCTCCCCCTGCTCCGATTTGTGGAAAACCCCGTCACCATCCACCCGGACCCCTTCCTCGCCAATATCGCAGAACACGAACATTGGCCGATCCTCACCCCCCCGCGTCCCCACCCCACCCGGTTTGCGTTCCTCAAAGACTGCACCCTCCAGGCCCTCGGCCTCTTCCGCCGCCCCTGAGCCGGCCCCTCCTTTCAACAATCGACCTTCAACCTCATGTCCCCCTTCCTCGATTCCTCCCTGCACATCCGCTGGTCCACCCTGACCCCGGACGCCATCGTTCCTGACATCACCGCCGCCCTCGCCGACGCCGAGGCCCGGGTGGATGCGGTCTGCCGCACCGACCGCGGCCGCATGACTTTTGAAAACACCTTCCTCGCCTTCGAATCCAGCACCGCCGGCCTCAGCGAAGCCTGGGGCAAGGTCGGCCATCTGGATGCCGTCTGCAATTCCCCGGCCCTGCGCGAAGCCTACAATGAGATGCTGCCGAAGGTCACAGCCTTCTACACCAAGCTCATGATGAACGAGGCGCTCTGGGACCTGCTCAAAACCTACGCCGACACCCCGGAGGCCAAAGCCCTGACCGGCGTCCAGAAACGCTACCTCGAGGAAACCCTCGCCGATTTCCGCGGCAGCGGAGCCGATCTCCCACCTGACAAAAAACAACAGCTTGAGGAAATCGAAGCCGAGCTGGCCATCGTGACCCAAAAGTATTCGGAAAACGTCCTCGATTCCACCAACGGCTGGGAACTCATCCTCACCGATGAAGCCCAGCTGGCCGGCCTGCCGGACAGCGCGAAATCCGCCGCCCTCGCCGAAGCCAGGACCAAAGGCCACGGCACGCCGGAAGCCCCCGCCTGGCGCCTGACCCTGAAGGCCCCCTGCATGATTCCCGTGATGGAGCACGTCGATGACGAAGCCATCCGCCGCCAGATGTGGGTAGGCAGCTCCGGCATCGGCCGTAGCGGTGCCTGGGACAACACGGGACTCATCCGCACCATCCTGCGCCTCCGTCAGGAAAAAGCCCAACTGCTCGGCAAAGCCAATTTCGCCGACCTCGTCCTCGAGCGCCGCATGGCCCGCAATGGAGCGCGCGCCCTTGAATTCACCGAGGACATGCACCGCCGCATCGCCGGCGCCTTCAGCCGCCAAACCCGCGAACTCCAGGAATACAAAGCCGAAGCCGTCAGCCAGCCCACCGGCCCGCTCGAGCCCTGGGAAACCGCCTACTGGTCGGAAAAGCGCCGCAAAGCCCTTTACGATTTCGACGAGGAGGAACTGCGCCCTTACTTCCCGATCAATGGCGTCCTCGGCGGGATGTTCAATATCGCCGAGCAGCTCTTCGGCATCCAGATCAAGGAACGTCCCACCGTCTTTATCGACCACGCTAGTCCATCCCCGGAAGCCAGCACCCCGGCCGGGCCTGACACCATTGAGGTCTGGCACCCCGAGGTGAAATTCTACGAGATCCACAACGACCGCGGCACTCATCTGGGCTCCTTTTATGCCGACTGGCACCCCCGCGATTCCAAGCGCGGCGGGGCGTGGATGAATTATCTCAAAACCGGCTCCCCACCTTCCGGCGAGCGCGACCGCGAACCCCACCTCGGCCTGATCTGCGGGAACATGAGCCCCTCCGTGGACGGAAAGCCCGCCCTCCTTTCCCATGGCGAAGTCGAGACCGTCTTCCACGAATTCGGCCACCTGCTCCATCACCTCCTCGGCAATGTCGAAATCAAATCCCTCAACGGCGTCAACGTCGCCTGGGATTTCGTCGAACTGCCCTCACAAATCATGGAGAATTTCTGTTGGGACCGCGAAAGCCTCGACTGTTTCGCCAAACACCACGAAACCGGCGAACCGATCCCCGGCCGGCTCTTCAAGAAGATGATGGCTGCTAAAAACTACCTGTCGGCGGTCACCACCATGCGGCAGCTCGCCTTCGGCAAAATGGACCTCGACCTGCACCGCATGCCCGCTCTCGCGGAGGACGCCGACCTTGATGAAGTCACCGACGAACTGCTCAAAGGTTATGTGATGCCCCTCCGCACCAAGTCCCCCAGCATGGCCCGCCGCTTCACCCACCTCTTCTCCAGCCCGGTCGGTTATGCCGCCGGCTACTACAGCTACAAGTGGGCGGAAGTCCTCGATGCCGACTGCTTCAGCCGCTTCCAAAAAGAAGGCATCCTCAATCCGAAAACCGGCCACGCCTTCCGCGACTGCATCCTCAGCAAAGGCAACAGCGAGCCCCCGGAAAAACTCTTCAAGGACTTCATGGGCCGCGATCCCGAACTGACCCCGCTCCTGGAACGCAACGGCCTGGTGTGAAATAGTGGCATAAGTGTGCCGTAGACCACCTCGTGCAAGCGCTCTGCTAACTTTCCATGATCCAAACAGCAAGGCATTCTGGAACTCCGTGAGTTCCATGGCCTTCCCTCGCAGTAATCCTTCGGAAATGACCCGCCGGGCGCAATCCAGACCGCGCCGCGGAGCACCGCGCGAAAGTTGATGACAAGCTTCGAGCCATTTGCCTCACGGATGATGTCGTCCCGGCAGGTGGCATCTCTGATCATGTGGCTGAGGCCGTCGTTGGCATGCCAGGCCGACTGCGCCTGGATCCCGGGCAACGATGACGAATCCCCATCCGGAAGGCCCGGACTCCGGGACCAAAGCCCCAGCACAGGATGGGAAGCCCCGGAAATTGATTTAAGAGACGGCCGCAGGTCCGTCCTCAATTACCTCTGATGCGCAACGGCTACCCGCTCGAAACAACACTCCAGGAAATGAAAAAGGCCCTGCCAAAAAAATCCTGGCGCAACGGCACTGCATGGTATGCTCCGAAATTCTGAAAATTCACCATGGCCCACGCTGCCACCCCATGCCATGGCCCGAAATCAGCCGTTGGGAGCCGCGTTTTCCGCGCATTTGATCTTTTTGCCCTAAAATTCCACTCTTCTTCTGCCCCTCCGTCCCCCTTCCCGCCGATGGCGCCACCCGCGAAAAGCAAATTCCTCCCAGACAGACAGATCCCAGCAGCGAACCCGAACCGCCACCCCTCCAGATGACCCCCACCTCACGCGCCCGGAAAATCGGGATCGGCTTTTGCCTTCTAACAAGCGTTCCTGTTTCCGGCCAATCCACGGAACTCCTGCCGGAAATACTCGTGCTGGCGGAGCGATGGACGGATCAGGAAAACGCCGCAACACTCGCCGGGTGGTCGCGCGGGGACCTGCAGGATGCCGCGCCGCGGACCATCGATGAGATGCTCGCCCGCGAGCCTTCGTTTTCACTCTACCGGCGGCAGTCGTCGATGTTCGGAAACCCAACCTCCGCCGGAGTCAGCCTGCGCAACACCGGTGCGACGGCGGCTTCACGGTCCCTCGTGTTGTTGGACGGCATCCCGCAGAACGATCCTTTCGGCGGCTGGGTGTATTGGGGGCGCTATGATGCGGCTTCCCTCGACTCGATCCGGATCGTGCCATCCTCGCGTTCCGCCGTCTGGGGCAACCAGAGTCCCGCCGGCGTGATCCAGATGAATGGCAACGCGCCGTTTGAAGACCGCCACGTGCTCAAACTCGGCGGCGGCAGCCAAGGCACCCTCAGCAGCTCCACCGTCCATCAGATGAGCAATGCCGAAAATACCCGCTCGGTTTCAGTCGCCGCATTCAAACTGCACTCGGATGGCTTCTACGCCCTGCCTCTCGAGCAACGCGGCGCGGTGGACCGGCGGCTGGAGACCGATCTCTGGGGCACCAATGTCAAACTAGCCTTCCTCGCGGCACCCGGGCTGACGATCGAGCCCATGGTTTCCTACTACTCGGAAGACCGCGGCAACGGCACGGAACTGTCGCAAAACTCCACCGAGGCCCTCGATCTATCACTGCGCGTCACTTCGGAAAACGGAGATTTGTCATGGCAGGCACTCGGCTGGCACCAGCGGCGCGGGTTCACCTCGGTTTTCAGCTCGGTCACGGAAGATCGCTCCACGGAAATCAAGGCGCTCGATCAATTCGACGTCCCAGGTCGTGGCACCGGCGGTGCCTTCACCCTGCGTTGGGATGGCGGCGATGCATGGTCGATCACCACCGGCACTGATCTCCGCTTCCTCTCCGGCGAAACCAATGAAGACGCCGGAATCTTTCGCCGGCGCGAAGCAGGCGGCGAGCAGGCTTTTGAGGGCATCTTCGTCGCTGGTGGATACAAAATGAACGAACTCACCCGGATCGATGCCGGTCTGCGGCTCGATGCATGGCAGCTCCGCGACGCCCGGAGGATCGAAACATCATTAATAAACGGATCGCCGTTACGGGCGGACTTTCCGGAGGATCGCGACGGGTTCGAGCCATCCGCCTCTATCGAACTCACGCGGAATCTCCACAAGGATCTGGCGGGGCGGGTATCCGGAGGCTCGGCGTTTCGCTTGCCGACCCTGAACGAACTCTACCGGCCCTTCCGCGTCCGCAACGACATCGTGGAGGCGAATCCACTGCTGGACAATGAGCGATTTGTCAGCATCGAGGGGGGACTGGATTGGACACCGTCGGAGAGATTCAAAATGAAGGCCTCGGTTTTCCATCACTGGATTTCCGATGCCATTGCCAACGTGCCGGTCACCGATGCCGGTGAAATCAAGGAAATCTTTGGCTTCCTTCCACCGGGCGGCACCGCATCGCAGCGGCGCAATGTCGAAGAGGCGCAAGTCGCCGGAATCGAAGCCGGCTTCGAGTGGCTGCCAGTGGAGGAAGTCACGCTCGGGCTCAACGGACTGTGGTCGGAAACGAGGTTCAGCGATTCGCCGGACCAGCCATTGCTCGAAGGAAAACCTTTCCCGCAAACGCCGGAGCTCCGCCTGATTGCCAGCGGTGAGTGGCGCGCGACCGATCGTTTCTCCGTCTTCTGCGGTGTGGAATATGGCACCTCGCAGTTCGACGACGCCCTCGCCTCCCGTTCCATCCCGGACTACACCAGCGTCCGCATCGGTGCCTCCTACCGCCTCGCCGGCGCGGTCTATCAGGTACGCGTGGAGAATTTGTTCGATCAACAAATTGAAACCGGACTCAGCAGCGACGGCCTTCGCACGGTCGCCGCCCCGCGATCCGTCTGGATCGGAGCCGAGTGGGCGTTCTGAAAACTTCGGCCCGATCACACTCCCGCATTGCCTTTTTGAAAATCAGACCAACTTCTACCGTTATGCGTTCCATAATATCCATCCTGCTCTGCCTCGGCGGAATCGCTTCCGCCCAGGAGATGAAAGTCGAGGAGCTTTACAGCAAGCATTGCTCCGGTTGCCATGGTGCGAAGTTTGAAGGCGGCGTGGGCGGCAGCCTGGTAGATGGCCAATGGAAACGGGGCAGCAGCGATGCGGAGATCTTCAAATCCATCGCCAAGGGCAACCTCCAGATGGGCATGACCCCGTGGGAAGGCATTCTATCCGCCGATCAGATCCGCTCGATGGTCATCTTCCTCCGCGAAAAGGAAAAACAAACCCTCGCGAAGGGGATGGCTTTTCCGAAACCCTCCCCAGACACCGTCACCAAGACCGAGCTGCACGGATACAAGATCGAGACCCTCGTCGAAAATGGCCTCAAAAACCCTTGGGCCATCGTTTTCCTCCCCGACGGCCGCAAACTGGTGACCGAAAAATCGGGCAACCTCCGCTTCCTCACTGCCGAGGGGAAACTCGATCCGAAGATCATCGAGGGCACTCCCGCGGTCATCGAACATGGCCAAGGCGGGATGCTGGAAGTGGCACTGCATCCGGAATTCAGCAAAAACGGGTGGGTCTACCTCGGTTTTACCGATGGAACCCGCGAAAAAAACGACAAGGGCAAGGATGATATCCGCTGCATCACCTCGGTGGTCCGCGGAAAAATCGAAGATCACCAGTGGAAGGATCAAGAGTGGATCTATCGCGCCGATCCCAAATTCCGCTCTGATTCCGGAGCGCATTTCGGCACCCGTTTTGTCCTCGACAAAGGATATATTTATTTCGTCATCGGTGAGCGCGGCGGCAACTACGAGGCCCAGCGGCTCTCGCGCCCTGCGGGGAAAATCCACCGTTTGCACGACGACGGCCGCGTTCCCGAAGACAACCCTTTCGTAAATACCAAGGATGCCCTCCCCTCCATTTGGTCCTATGGCCATCGCAATCCGCAAGGACTCACCATGGACCCCCGGGACGGTGCCCTCTATGCGACTGAGCACGGCCCACGCGGAGGAGATGAACTCAACCTGATCGAACCCGGCAAAAACTACGGCTGGCCCGTCGCCACCCTTGGCATGGACTATGGTGGCACGCCTTTCAGCTATGATCTCGACGGCAAGCGGGTGGCAGCCGTCACCGCCAGGGAAGGCATCGAGCAACCCATCGCAGCCTGGGTGCCGTCCATCGCCGTCTGCGGGCTTGATTTCTATACTGGCGCGAAGTTCCCCCAATGGAACAACGACCTCCTCGTGGGAGCCCTCGCCCAACAGGAAGTCCGGCGCTTGCGCGTCATCGATAAAAAAGTCGTCTCACAGGAAATCATCCTCAAAAATATCGGCCGCGTCCGCGACGTCGCCACCGGTCCTGACGGTCTCTGCTACGTCATTCTTAACGGCCCGGACCGCATTGTCCGGCTCGTGCCGGCGGATTGAACCGCCGGAAAGCGGTGTCAGCCAAGGAAGAATGGGATGGCCGGCAGCCTCTTGGAATTCTGGCTCCAGCTTCCCGGCCAGCGCCCGCCCGTGATTCGGTCTGCCCGGCCCTGCCTTGAGTTCATCCAAGAGCACAGCCCTCCGCACCGCCCCTATTCTCTATTCTTCCCTCAGCCGGAAGAACCTTTTGCCGGATGCCGGCAGGGGCAACCGGACCAGGGCCAGTCCAACCTCACCACCATAACGGAAATCCCCGCCGCGGAATAAGCCCCGGCATCCCCGTCGTCGCTATCTTGAAGCCGCGATATTCTCCAGCAGCGCCCCGGCACAAGCGGCGGCGAAACCAGGTTCATTGACGTTGCCGGCGTATTCCCGCACCGGAATCCCGGCACGCAGCCCTGACTTCAAGGCTCCGAACAGGGCGGCATCGGCGGCGGCATCGTGAAAAGGGCCGCCCGGCGCACTGACCACGCTGATCCCGCCCAGCGGCAGCAGCACGGTGACCGGCGCGGTATAGGCATTGACCTTTTCCGCGAGGATTCGGCCCAGCTCCGCATTTTCCTCCGGGGTAGTACGCATCAGGGTGACCTGGGGATTGTGGTGGTAGAACAGGCGGTCCCTGAATTTGGCAGGCACGGATTCGGGGGCGCCGAAGTTGACCATGTCCAGACAGCCTGGCGCGATGATGGCGGGCACGCTAAATTTGCCCGCGGCTTCGAGGCGGTGCGGCCCGGCATTGAGCACGCCGCCTACCCATTCATCCGCCCATTCCGTGGTAGTGATGTCGAGGACGCCGGCCACCAGACCACTTTCGATCAGGGACTCCATCGTCTTGCCACCCTGACCGGTGGCGGCGAATACGAGAACTTCATAACCGGCTTCCTCCAGCAGACGTTTAGCCTCGGTGACGCAGGCGGTGGTGTTGCCGAACATGCTGGCGACGATCAGCGGCTTGGCTTCGCCGGCTTCCACGGCCGTCGCCCCCGCGGACACCATGCCGCAGATGGCTCCAGCGGCCTGGGTGAAGAGCTTGCGGGAAATCCGGTTCAGGCCCGCGACATCCACGATGGACGGCATCATCACAATGTCCTTCACGCCGACATAGGGTGCGGTATTTCCACTCGCCAGCGTTGAAACCATCAGCTTTGGAAAACCCAGGGGCAGCGCCCGCATGGCCGCCGTGGAAATCGCCGTGCCGCCACCTCCGCCAAGCGAAATGATGCCTTGGATGCGCCCCTCCGCCGCCAGCCTCGCGACATAAGCCGGTACCGCCTCCGCCATCGCCGTCACCCGGAGGCCACGGTCCAGCGGCAGATCCGGCAACCCCGGCAAAATATCCGTGCGGCTCACCTGTGGCTCCACCTGAGGCGGCTCCAGACAGCCCACATCGATCAGCAGTGGCTCATGGCCCAACCCGCGGATCACCTCCGCGACGAAGGCGTGTTCATGTCCTTTGGAATCGAGGGTGCCGAGAACTGCGATGGTAGCCATAATGAGGCGATCCAACCAGTCGCAGCCGCGGGAATCAAGCCCAACTACCCATGGTTTGCGGGATTGCGGCGGCCACCTCCATGCCTACTGATTCCTTTTAAGCCATGGATACTACCGCCCCCGTCACCCTGCTGGGCTCGCACGCCCCCCTGCCGACCGATCCCAAGGACGCCCGGCTGGAATGTTTTCCCAACCGCACCCCGGACCGCCCCTACTGGATTCACCTCGACTACCCGGAATTCAGCAGCCTCTGCCCCGTCACCGGCCAACCCGACACCTGCCGCCTGCGCATCTGCTACGTTCCTGATAAACTCTGCATCGAGACCAAATCCCTCAAATATTACCTCGCCTCCTGGCGCAACACCGCCGCCTTCAACGAAGACGTGGTGAACCGCCTGCTCGACGAACTCAGCGCCTCCTGCACTCCGCTCAAAATGATCGTCCGCGGCGACTTCTCCGCCCGGGGCGGCATCCGCCTCACCGCCCAGGCCAGCCTCCCGTCTGGCCTCATTGAAAATCCCTTTGGACTGTAATCCGCTCGCCACATGAAAGTCTGCGTCCTTCTCTCCGGCGGCATGGACAGCGTCACCGCGCTGCATCACGCGGCACGGGAACACGACGTCGTCTCTGCCCTCTCGTTCGATTACGGCTCGAAGCATAACGCTTCCGAGATTCCCTGCGCCCAATGGCACGCGGCACAGTTGGGAGTGCCCCACACCGTGATTGCCTTGCCGTTTGTGAATGAACACTTCGCCTCCGATCTCCTGCAAAGCGGCGGCGACATCCCGGACGGCCATTATGCCGAGGAAAACATGAAACGCACCGTGGTTCCGTTCCGCAATGGAATTATGTTATCGATCGCGGCCGGTTTCGCCGAAAGCCGGGGCGCGGAAGGCCTGGTGATCGCCGCCCACAGTGGCGACCACGCCATCTATCCGGATTGCCGCGAGCCGTTCATGCAAGCCATGTCCGACGCCATCCGCCTCGGCACTTACGTGGAAATCGAAGTCCTCCGCCCCTTCATCCAAACCGACAAAACCGGCATCGCCCGGCTCGGCGCGGAGCTTGCAGTGGACTTCGCCCGCACCTGGTCCTGCTACAAAGGCGGCGCCACCCATTGCGGCACCTGCGGCACCTGTGTCGAGCGCCGCGAGGCTTTTCTCCTCGCCGGGATCGCCGATCCCACCCCCTATCTGGCCACGCCACCGCTGCCCGCTGCTCCGCCATGCTGATTTCCGAGATCTTCTACTCCGTCCAGGGCGAAGGCATCCTGACGGGCGTGCCCAGCATTTTCATCCGCACCTCAGGCTGCAATCTCCGCTGCCGCTGGTGCGATACGCCTTACGCGTCCTGGAAACCGGAAGGCACCGAGCTGAGCGTGGATGCCATTCTTACCAAACTCCAGGACTGGCCCGCCGCCCGCCATGTCGTCCTCACCGGCGGCGAACCCATGGTCGCGAAAGACATCGATTCCCTCATCCGGCAAATCCGCACCGCTGGCTACCACCTCACCATCGAAACCGCTGGCACCATCCCGCTCCCGGAGGCCGGATGCGACCTGGCCAGTCTTAGTCCAAAGCTGAGCAACTCCACGCCCCTCCCGGGAGAAATCAGCGAAGGCTGGATCACCCGTCACGAGCAAACCCGCCGCAACCTTCCCGTCATCCAATCGTGGATCGCGGGAGCGGTCGAAACCCAACTCAAGTTCGTCATCTCCAACGAAGCAGATCTCGAGGAAGCCCGGATGCTGCTGGCCGACCTTGGCCACCCGCTTCCACCGGATCACATTCTCCTCATGCCCGAAGGCCGCACCATGGAGGAACTCCGCACCCGCTCCGCCTGGCTGGTCGAGGTGTGCAAGACCCACGGTTACCGCTTCTGCCACCGGCTTCACATCGAGCTCTTCGGGAATACGCGGGGAACCTAACCGGAGCGCCGACTGGTAGTCCGCCCCGGCAACCGCGGCTTTCCAGCGGTCAGGGCCTATCCAGTGCTCCTGCCGATGCCCCGGGGCGGACTACCAGTCCGCGCTCCAATCACAACCAAGGCGTCAGCGCATCAATCAGCGCATCATCAGGCTCCACGTTGAAGCGTGGACCGGCGCTGATTTCCAGGCGGATGCCGTCCACCGTCCGGCAGCTGAGCACCAGTGGAGTGCGGCCAGGAAACCTGACCACGATGTCGTGGATGTTTTGCAACTCGCTGACAGAGTTTTGCATGACATCGAGCCGCAGGGTGAATGGTTTGGGACCGGTGACGGCGGCCACGGGCTGGCGGCTATAGTTCCCGTTGGTTGCGGCGGGGCCATGGGACCCGTAGCCGTTGCCCTCCATCATGGCCGCGCTCGGCTCCGGCAGAGGTTTGATTCCTTGGGCGACCAGTTGCAGGGCGTCGCTGCGGTTGTCCTTTTCGATCTTGGCCGTGATTTCCACCACGCTGCCTTTCTCGAGAGTTTTGCCGAATTTTTCATATTCCTCGCCCCAAACCATCACTTCGCTGGAGCCGGTGAAATCCTCCAGCCTCATGATGGCGAATTGTTTGCCGGTCTTGGTATATTTGACGTTCAGCTCGCTGATGATGCCGCCGAATTTCTGTTTGCCGCGGCGGTCCTTTTCCGGGATTTCCTCGATGAATCCCAGCTTCCGGAAAGCCTGGCTGGCGAGGGTCGAGCGCCAGCGGTCGAGCGGGTGGCCTGAAACGTAAAAACCCAACAGTTCCTTTTCGTCATTGAGCATTTGGGCAGCGCTCCAGGCCTCCGGTTTCATCGTCATACTGCTGGCCACCGGGGCCGGGGCGGCATCCAACTCCTCACCAAACAGGGAAAACTGACCCGCGGCCTTATCGCGTTGGGTGGAGGCTCCGGCGGCGATGGCCTGATCGATCCTGACAAAGAGCGAGGCCCGGTCCTCGCCGGTCCAGTCGAAGGCCCCGGACTTGATCAGACCTTCCAGAATCCGTTTGTTCACCGCCCGGGAATCGACCCGCCGGGCGAAGTCTTCGAGGCTCTTGAAGGGGCCTTTTTCATCGCGCTCCGCCAGCATCATGCCGCAGGCAGCTTCTCCCACGCCCTTGATCGCGGCGAGACCATAACGCACGCCCCATTTGCCATCCCCCACCGCTTCCGGCAGGAACTGGACCCCGCTGTGATTGACATGCGGCGGCAGGATGCTGAGACCCATCGCCTGGACCTCGCCGACAAAAATCGCGATCTTGTCGGTGTTGCTGATTTCATTGCTCAGCACGCCGCACATGAATTCGACCGGGTAGTTGGCCTTCAAATACGCAGTTTGATAGGTGACCAGCCCGTAGGCGGCGGAGTGCGATTTGTTGAAGCCGTAGCCCGCAAATTTTTCGAGCAAATCGAAGATGTCGTTGGCCCGCTGTTCCGGAATGTTATTGGTGTCAGCACAGCCTTTGACGAAGATTTTGCGCTGCTGCGCCATCTTCTCCGGATCCTTCTTGCCCATCGCCCGCCGCAGCAAGTCGGCCGCGCCGAGGCTATACCCTGCCAGCAGGTTGGCCGCCTTCTGGACCTGCTCCTGGTAGATCAGGATGCCGTAGGTTTCACGGCTGACGTCCTCCAGCAGCGGGTGCAGGTACTCGACCTTCTGCTTGCCTTTTTTCCGGTCGATGAAGTCAGGAATCAGCTCCATCGGACCGGGCCGGTAGAGGGCGATCAGCGCGATGATGTGGTCGATGGTGTCCACCCCGAAGTTCTTGCACAGGTTGGCCATGCCACCGGATTCCAGCTGGAACACCGCGATCGTCGCGCCCCGGCTCAGCAGCTCGAAACTGGGTTGGTTATCGAGCGGGATATGCGAAATATTGAAGTCCGGGGTGTGCCGGTGAATCAGCTTTACCGCGTCGTTGATCACGGTCAGGGTCTTCAGCCCGAGGAAGTCCATTTTCAGCATTCCCAGTTCCGTCAGGGGACTCATGGCCAGCTGGGTCACCACTTCATCCGCATTGCCCCGGGTGAGCGGCAGGAAGTCGGAAAGATCCTGCGAACCAATCACGATCCCGGCCGCGTGGATACCAACTCCGCGGGTCAGACCTTCGAGTTTTTCCGCCGTTTCGTAAAGCCGGGCCACCGCCGGATCGTTCTCAATCGCCGCCTTCAGGTCAGGATTTTTCTTCTTGGCGGAAGTCAGGGTGATGCCCAGCTCCGCCGGAATCATCTTGGCAACGCGGTCGGTGTCGCCATAACTCATCCCGAGGACCCGTCCGCAGTCGCGGATCACCGATTTGGCCCCGAGGGTGCCGAAAGTGATAATGTGGCTGACGCAGCGTTCGCCGTATTTTTGGCGGACGTATTCGATGACTTCCGGCCGGCGCGTCTGGCAGAAGTCGACGTCGATATCAGGCGGGCTGACGCGCTCGGGATTGAGGAACCGTTCGAAAATCAGGCTGAAGCGCAGCGGATCACAATCGGTGATGCCCAGCGCATAAGCCACTAGCGACCCGGCGGCCGATCCGCGTCCCGGCCCGACCGGGATGCCGTTGTCCTTGGCCCATTTGATGAAGTCCCAGACGATCAGGAAGTAGCTGAGAAAACCCATCTTCGTCATGATCTCCATCTCATAGTCGAGACGGGTTTGCAGCTCCTCGGTATGGGCACGCTCACCGAACCGGACTTCCAGGCCCTCGCGGCAGATGCGCTGGAAATACTCCTCGCGCGGACTGCCGTCCGGCGAATCAAACTGTGGGTACTTTTCCGAGGAGGTGGAGTCCAGCTTGATATTGATATCCACCTTGTCGGCGATCTCCAGGGTGCTCCACAGCGCCTGCGGCACGTGTTTGAAGAGCTTGATCATTTCCTTGGGCGTCTTGAAATAGACCTCCTCGGAATACTTCATCCGGTTCTCATCGAAGACCATCTTGCCGGTGCCGATGCAGATCATGACATCGTGCGCGGCGTGATCGGTGCGGTCGAGAAAATGCACATCATTGGCCGCCACCGGTTTGATGTTATACTCCTGCGCCCATTCCAGCAGCTGGATGGTGCATTTCCGCTGGGCCTCGGCTACATCACCGTTGATGTGGTCGTGCAGTTCCAGGTAAAAATCATCACCCCACCGTTCCTTGAACCACTCGACCGTGCTCCGGGCGTGATCCAACTGGCCGGCGCGGATCGATTCGTTGATCTCGCTGTTAAGGCAGCCTGACAGAATAATCAGCCCTTCACCATACGTCTCCAGATCGGCCCGGTCCGTGCGCGGTTTGTAGTATTGGCCATCGAGATGGGCCCGGGAAACGAGCTTGGACAGATTCTGGAAACCGACCGCATTTTTGGCGAGGACGGTGAGGTGGTAATTATTTTTAAACCCGGGGACTTCCTTCCTCAGTTCCTTCTCGCGCGGCGCGACATAGAGTTCACAGCCGATGATCGGTTTGATCTTGGCCTTCTTCGCGGCCTGGTAAAAATCGATGCAGCCGTAGAGATTCCCATGATCGGTCATGGCCACCGCGGGCATTTTCAATTTTACCGCCTTCGCGATCAATTCGTCGATCCGCACCGCGCCATCGAGCAGGGAATACTCGGTGTGGACGTGGAGGTGGACGAAGGATTCTGGAAGTGCGGGGGCAGCCATGGGGGAAAGATCAGATTGGAGCGGCCGGGGCGCGACGCAAGCGGGGGGCGGCGCGGGGCACGTTTCCGTGAAGAATTCCGGCGGCGCTCCCGTCAGAGGTTCCACGGGCCGTCAGGTTGACAACCAGACCGCCCGCCCCGACTTTCGCGACCTTTCCTCCATCCCCCGACCCGCATGAAGCTTTCCCCGATTCTCCTCGCCTGCACCGTGCTCCTCACCGGCAGTTTTACTCTGCCGGCCGGCGCCCAGGAAGCCCCTCTTGCAGTCCCCGGCGACCCGACGGCCGATCAAATTGTGGAGCTGGTCCATCTCAGCCGCGCCCTTAAAAAGCATGAGTTGCGCGGCACCCTGAGCAAGGACGATCTGGAAGTGCCTTTTGCCGTGCGGATGGAGGCCGATCTGGTCCGCTTCTACTTCGAGAATCCCAAGCAGATCATTAATCTGAATA
>CAIZWU010000170.1 GCA_903936775.1 uncultured bacterium
CAGTGCGCTGGCCACCGCGCTGGCGGTGAACCGGCTGCTGGATCTCGGCCACCACCGCCCGGCCCTTGGGATGATCGCCCATCATGCGGAGGTGGATAATGCCACCGGCCTGGGCGACGTGGGAGGGCAATACAACGGCGGAATCATGATCAAAACCCGCCGCCATCAGCCCCTCGCGGTGGAGCATCTGCCGATTCCTCCCCAGACCCTGCACTACCGGGTGCACGGCCCGATCCTCACCGCCGAGGTGATCAACAGCCCGGAAAAACTGCAGCACATCAACGCCGCCGGCCATGCCGCGATGCGGGAAATCAGCGCGGCCGGGGCTGACCTCACCATGGCCAGGTTGTTTGGAATTTCGCACACCTTTGCGCGCCGTTCCGGCCTGCTGCAAAGTCCCGCGGTGGTGGCCGACATTGCCGCGGCGGAGGCCGCCGGCCATACCGCCACCATGATCATGCTGGGCGAAGCCGTGATCAGCACCGGCCCCTTCCCCGGCAGCCAGCCGGCCGGGATCCTGTTCGGCGGGGCGGCTTTGGGGGGCCGGCCCCAGGTGAACTGAGCTGCAGCCCATCCCCAAGTGATCAGCTATCCCACTTGCGGAATCCTCTGGTTTGCTGACTGGTCTGAGGACACCCCGTCCGTCCACGTCGTTTTATCCGCATGTCCTCTCCGTCAGGTTCATCCTCCCCGGTGCCTCCCGAATCCTTCGTCCCGCCCAGCGCGGAGGAGCTCGGCGCCATGCTGCCCCAATATGAAATCCGCCACCTGATCGCAGCCGGCGGCATGGGGGCAGTCTATGCCGGCACCCAGCGCGCCCTGAACCGCCCCATCGCCATCAAAATCCTCCCGCCGGACGCGGCCAAGGACGGCGAATCCATCGGCCGCTTCCGCACCGAAGCCCGGGCCATGGCCCGCCTCAGCCATCCCAACATCCCTACCGTCTTCGACTTCGATGTGTCCGCCGGTTATTGTTATTTGGCGATGGAATACATCGACGGGTGCAATGTCCACCAGCTCATTACGCGGGGGGAACTGACGCCCGCCCTCACCTACAAGCTGCTCGCCCAGGTCTGCGAAGCCCTCCACTTTGCCCACTCCCACGGCATCGTGCATGGGGATATCAAGCCTTCCAACCTGATGGTCACCCACGATGGCATCGTTAAACTGGCGGATTTCGGGCTGGCCCAGCTGATGGATCCCGGCAACCGGCAGGATGACACCTTCACCCCCATGGGCACGCCCGAATATGCCGCGCCAGAACTCTGGGAGCCGGGCTTGATGCTGGACCACCGGGCCGATCTGTATTCGCTGGGTTGTGTGTTCTATGAAATGCTGACCGGCGCCCCACCCCAGGGCCAGTTCCAGCTGCCCGCCGCCGCGCTGAAGCTGGATGCCCGGGTGGACACCATTATCACCCGCTGCATGCAGCAGAAGCCTGACCTGCGCTATCAATCCGCCGCGGAGATCAAGCAGGCCTTCGAAGCTCTGACACATCCCGCTCAAGGCACCGCCAAGCCGGCGGCCCGGGTGTTGCAGCCACCAGGCAGCCGCACCCCCAGTGCCGCCGCCCACCATAGCAAGCCCCGGTCATCCGGCATCTCCCCCCTGCTCTGGCTCCTGCCGGTGGCCGCCGTGGGGGGAGTGGCCGCTTTCATGATGAAGGAGAAACCGCAGCCAGACCCACCCTCCGGGACCGTACCGCCGCGGGTCTCCCCTCCGGTCAAAACCCCGCCCCTTCCGCCCACGCCGGTCCCGGCCGTTCCTGACAAAACCGAACCACCCCCGCCGCCGCCCGTGTTGCCTCCTCCGGTCAGCCCGCCAGTGGTTGCCCCTCCAGCCCCGGAACCCCTCGCAGAACCCGCCCCTCCGGCCGGCCTGTCTCCGGAAACCAAGGACAAGCTCACCCTCTTCCTCACCAAATACCGTGCCGAGTGGCAGACCGCCGTGGCCGCCAGGCTCCAGACCGAGCGCGACCGCATCGGCGCCTACTACACCGCCGCTCTGGAGAAGCAGCGCGAGGAAGCCTCCATCATCGGGGACGCCCCGGCCCTCCTCGCCATCCGCAATGAAATGGACCGCTTCACCCGCACCCGCGATGGTGTGGCCAATAACCAATTCTCCCCCATGGAGAAACTGGCGGCCCTGCAGAAAACTCTCACCTCCGCCCTCGCCAACGCCAGCACCAAACTGAAGCCGGCAGCCGACCAGTTGCGCGAGCGCTGCCTGCTGGAACTCAAGGAAATCGAACAGAGCACCGGCCCGGGTGACCAGGCGACCCTCTCGGCGCTGTATGACAAAATAGTCAACACGCCGGACCTGACATCGGTCCTCGTTCCTTGAGAATACCCTTCCCCTCCTGTTTCCCCATCCCCGCTATGCGCCTGCCCCTTCTCTCCGCCCTCCTCTGCGCCGCCACCCTGCTTCCGGCCGCCGCCCAGCAGATCCAGACCAACCGGCCCAACCCCGCCATCCTGCCCCTGCCGAAAAGCGGGGACGCCTTCCATTTCCTTGTCTTCGGCGACCGCACCGGCGGCCCCGAGGCCGGGCTCGAAGTCCTGAAACAAGCCGTCACCGACACCAATCTCCTCGACCCTGATCTGGTGATGACGGTGGGCGATCTGCTCCCCGGTTACAACGCTCCGGACAAATGGATGGAGGACCTCGGGAAATACAAAACCATCATGACGGGACTGCACATGCCTTGGTTCCCCGTCCCGGGCAATCACGACGTCTACTGGCGCGGCCCGGAGCGCCCCGCCGGCGAACACGAGGCCCGCTACGAAAAGAATTTCGGCCCCCTCTGGTATTGGTTTCAGCATAAAGGCAGCGCCTTCATCGTCCTCTACACCGACGAAGGAAACGGCACCAACGCCCCCAAGGACTTCACCGCGCCGGACCAGCAGACCTTCTCCGCCGCCCAGCTCGCCTGGCTCCAGGCCACCCTCAAGGAAACCGCCGCCCTGAAGCACGCCTTCGTCTTCATGCACCATCCCCGCTGGGTCGCCGATACCTACCCCGGCGCCAAATGGGATGAGGTCCACGCCCTCCTCAAAACCCCGGGCAACATCCGCGCCGTCTTCGCCGGGCACGTCCACCGTCTCCGTTATGATGGCGACCGCGACGGCATCCAGTATATCACCCTCGGCACCACCGGCGGTTCCATGCCCGGCCACTACCCCGGGGCCGGTTATCTGCATCACATGAATCTCGTGTCCGTCCGTCCGGAGGGGATCAAGGTCGGCGTCGTTCCGGTCGGTCAGGTGATGGACCCCAAGCAGTTCACCCCCGACTTCATCAAGGACATCGAACGCGTCCGGAACACCGAATTCCAGCTCACCCCCTATCCCATTTCCCTGGATGAAACCGGCCTCGGCGCCGGCCTGCTGGAGTTCTCCATCGCCAATCCCGTCGCCCATCCCATCGAAGTCACCGTGCTCCCCGCCGGGGCCGTGCGTGAGTGGGTTCCTTCCACCGATCACCTCACCGTCACCCTCCAGCCCGGCCAGACTCACCGCGGCTCCTTCTCCCTCATCCGCACCCGCCGCGGGTTTGAGGAAGGCTTCACCGTACCTGCCGTGGAGTTCAAGGTCGACCTCCTCCTGCCCGGCCTGCGCATCCCCCTGCCTCCCCGCCGCATCACCCTGCCAGTCGCCCTCAAGTCCGTCACCGGGGCCTTCTTCACCGGCACCCCTAACCGCTCCCTCGCGCTCAATGGCAGCCAGGCCGCCCGCATTGAAATGGGCGCCAACACCCTGCCCCAGGGCCCCTTCACCGTCGAGACCTGGGTGCGCCCGGCCACGGAAAGAAGCAGCGGCGATCTCATCTCCAAAGCCGAGCAATCCGAGTTTGCCCTCAACCTCGCCAGCAGCGTCCCCGGCTTCCACGCCCACATTGGCGGGAAATACGAAAGCGTCATCGCCACCGCTCCCATCCCCAAAGATCAGTGGACCCACCTCGCCGGGGTGTTTGATGGCGCCCAGCTCCTCCTCTACGTCAACGGCCAGCCCGTCGCCGCCCGTCCCGCCACCGGCCAGCGCGCCACCAATCCCCTGCCCCTCTTCCTCGGCGCCAATCCTGACGCCAAATCCAAACCGACCCAGTTCTTCACCGGCGGCCTCGACGAAGTCCGCCTCTCCTCCTCCGCCCGCTATCCTGCCGCCTTCACCCCGGAGAAGAAGTTCACCCCAGACGCCCAGACCCTCTACCTCTTCCCCTGCGACGCCCTAATCGGCCCCTTCCTCCCCAGCCACGCCCCCACCCCCGGCTACGGCCTCGCAGAAACCACCCTCACGCTCGGCGACGCTCCCTGACGCCACCACGCCAAGTCCGGCCAAGCAGGAGAATCTGAACGACGGGAGGAAAGGAGCCATCGGCTACGGCTCTTCATCGCCGTGGCCATTTGTGCGGTGGCCGCCGTCCCAACCCTCACCTTGGAGCTCCGCACTGCGGGCAAACCACGGGCACGCCTTTTCCAGATCGTCCGGGGATAAAACCGTAGCCGGTGTCTCCGGGCTCCAAGGAACAGGACCCTCTCCCCATGAAGCCCAGGAATGATTCAACCTTTTTCCCGGCCCCGCCGGAACCGGGGACCCGCCGCCCGGACGACCTGCGCCCACCGCCCATCCCGATTGACACCAAGGCCATCCTGTCGGGAACGTGAGGCCTATGCCGCCGCCCGGTCCTCTCGCCCTGCTCTCCATCCTGCTCCTTGCCTACGTGGCGGGGGCGACGCCGTTTGGTTATCTGGTGGCGAAGTGGAAGGGCATCGATATCCGCCAACATGGCAGCGGGAATATCGGGGCCACCAATGTGATCCGCGTGCTGGGCAAAAAGATCGGCATTCCGGTGTTTGCCATGGATCTGCTGAAGGGATTGCTGCCGGTGGTGACCGCCCGGCTGTGGTGCACCTGGACCGCCCATGAACCGACGTGGCCGATGCTGCTGGCTGCGCTCGGCAGCGTGTTGGGACATAACTTCACATTCTGGCTGGGCTTCAAAGGCGGCAAAGGCGTCGCCACTTCGGCCGGGGCCATCCTGGCGCTGCTGCCCGCAGCCCTCGGCGTGGCGGTGGTGGTTTGGATGATCTTCTTTTTCAGCACGCGATACGTAGCCGTGGCGTCTATCGCCGCCGGACTCTCCCTTCCCCTCACGGTGCTCGCCCAGCGGGCCCTGACCGGCAGCCCGGCGCTGCCGTTGCTGGGATTTGCCACCGTGATCGGGCTGCTCGCCGTATGGCGGCACCGGTCGAACATCCAGCGCCTGCGGGAAGGCACGGAAAACCGTTTTATCCCACGCTCCCAACGTCCCACCGCATGAACCACACCGCCATCCTGGGCAGTGGCAGTTGGGGCACCGCCCTGGCTTTCACCGCCGCTCAAAAAGCCCCGCGCGTCACCCTCTGGGGACATCAGGCCGCCACCGCGGAAACCCTGAACCGCACCCGGGAGAATACCCGCTATCTGCCCGGCATCACCCTCCCGCCCAACCTGGTGGCGAGCGCGGAGTTTGGCGATCTGGCCGATGCGGACCTGGTGCTCGCGGTGGTGCCGTCCAAGGCGCTGCGCCAGGTGGCCCTGGATCTGAAGGCCAGCGGGGCGCTGCGTCCCGATGCCATCCTGCTCTGCTGCATCAAGGGCATCGAGATGAATACGGGCCTGACCATGTCCGGAGTGCTGCGGGAGATCTTCCCCCAGAATCCACTCGCGGTGCTCTCCGGCCCTAACCACGCCGAGGAAATCGCGCGCAAACTGGCCGCCGCCGCGGTGATCGGCAGCCACGATGAATCCGTCAGCCTGCGCCTCCAGGAGTTCTTCACCCTGCCATGGTTCCGGAATTACCGCAGTACCGATGTCACCGGCATCGAGTGGGGCGGCGCCGTGAAAAATGTCTTTGCCATCGCCAGCGGGATCAGTGAGGGTCTCGGCCTCGGCGACAATGCCCGCGCCGCCCTCGTCACCCGGGGCCTCGCTGAAATGACCCGCCTCGGCATGGCCGCCGGGGGACGCTTCGAGACCTTCCAGGGCCTCAGCGGGGTGGGCGACCTCATCGTCACCTGCTACAGCAAACACAGCCGCAACAACCGCGTGGGCCGCCTGCTTGGAGAAGGCCGCACCCTGACGGAAGTCACCGCTTCCATGAACATGGTTGCCGAGGGCATCCCCAACCCGGAAAGCATTTACGCCGCCGCCCGCCGCTACGATATCCGCACACCCATCATCGACCAGATGTATGCCATCCTCTACCAGGGCAAACCCTGCGCCGCCGCCCTGACGGAACTCCTCTCCCGCGACCCGCGCGCTGAACATGGCTGATTCGCTCCTGCTGTTTCATGACCACTAAAACGCCCCTGCCGACCTGGGCATTGACGGAAGCCCCCAGTGGCACGACCCTCTTTCCATGAATCACCTCAAACTGACCATGATGTTCACCCCCTGTGAAGAGGGTGGATTCTTCGCGCAGTTTGCCGAAATCCCCGCCGTCTTCAGCGAGGGTGAAACCCAGGAGGAAGCCAAAGCCACTCTGTGGGATGCCCTCAATGAAATGAGCCTCGCTGCCCGCGAACGGGCCGTCTCGGAGATGACGCAGTGCCTGCGCTCCGAAACGCTGGAATTGATCGCCTCATGAAGCGACGGGAATTGGAGCAACCCTTGAAATCGCATGGATGCCGGATTTTCCGGGAAGGCGGGCGGCACATCATCTGGACGCATGCCGAAACCGGACTCCAAGCTCCCGTGCCCCGCCATCCCGAGGTGAAATGGCTCACCGCCCGCTCGGCCTGTATCGCCTTCCAAAACCCCTTTCCCCCGCGAAATAACTGATAAACCATGACCTCCGAACCCGAAAAACCCACCCAGGCCGACACCGAAAACATGCTCATGGGCGTCCAGCCTTTGGACGCCGTGCTCGAAGCCCGCGGCATCAATAACCACGAAGTCGTCGCCGCCGCGGGCGGAAATGGCCTGACCCACAAGGTGGTGCAAAAAGCCCGCAAAGGCCGCCAGCTTACCGCCCGGGGCCAGAAAAAAGTCCTCGCTGCCGTGAATGCCGCTGGAAAATTGAAGGAACTCCCGCCGCTGAAACACGACGAGGCCTTCAATTACATCGGCCGCTGACCGGGGACAGCCCCCTGCTTTCCCAAGCTTCCCGCTTTCCGACAACGGGAGCCGGGTGCTTGGTGTCCCGTTCCCTCCCCTACCCTCCTCATGCCCCCTGCTGTTCTCTCCGTTAAAGATCTCACCCTTAGTTTTGGCCGTCATAATGTCCTCGATGGGGCCACCCTGGCCGTAGGCGAGGGCGAAAAGATGGGCTTTGTGGGACGCAATGGCTCCGGCAAAAGCAGTCTGCTGCGGATTCTGGCCGGCATGGAACAAGCGGATAACGGGATCATCTCGCGCCGGCAGGGATTAATCACCGGGTATCTGCCGCAGGAGTTTGAATTGGAGAACGACCGGACGGTGGAGGAAAACATCCGCGAAGGCGCCCGCCATGTGGTGGATCTGATCGAAGCCTACGAAAACGGCACCCCGGGTGCGGTGGGATTCAGTGAGGCGGACCTGCTGTCACGCATTGAGCACCTCGGCGGCTGGGACTTGGACTCCCGCATCCGCACGGCCATGACGGAGTTGGACTGCCCTCCGGCGGACAAGCGCGTCCAGCTGCTTTCCGGAGGCGAAAAACGCCGCGTGGCCCTCGCCCGGGCCCTGATTTCCCAGCCCGACCTGCTGCTGCTGGATGAACCGACCAACCACCTCGATTCCGAATCCATCCGTTGGCTGGAAGAATACCTCACCAACGCCCCGCACGCCTGCCTCTTCGTCACCCACGACCGGTATTTCCTCGACCGCATCGCCACCCGCATCGCGGAACTGGATGCCGGCAAAATCTGGGTGCATGAAGGCAACTACAGCACTTACCTGAGCGCCCGCGCCGAACGCCGTGCCAACGACCAGGCCAAGGAGGACCGCCGTCAGACTTTCCTGCGCCGCGAGATCGAATGGGTGCGCGCTGGTGTCAAAGCCCGCACCACCAAGAGTCAGAGCCGGCTCAACTCCTATCACGATATCGCCAGCCAGGCCGGTCCCGAACAAGAGGAGGAAATGTCCCTCCTCATCCCACCGCCGCCACCGATGAGCAACATCATCGTGGACGCCGTCGGCATCTCCGCGGTGATCCCGCAGCGCACCCTGTTTTCCCATTTCGACCTCAGCCTCACCCCGGGTTCCTGCACCGGGATTGTCGGCCGGAATGGCATGGGCAAAACCACCCTGCTCCGCATGCTGATGGCCGAGCAGCCCCCCGCCACCGGCAAGGTTACGGTGGGTAAAAAAACCGTCTTCAACTACGTCGACCAGCAGCGCCTGACCCTTGATACCTCCAAGTCCCCCATGGAAGAAATTGGCGGCAACACCGACTATATCACGTGGGGCGGAGAGAAGCTGCACGTCAGGTCCTATCTGAAGCGGTTCCTGTTCACCGACGACCGCGTCACCCAGCAGATCAGCGTGATGTCCGGCGGCGAGCGCAGCCGGCTCCTCCTCGCGAAAATCCTCTGCCGCGGCGGCAATGTCCTCGTGCTCGATGAACCGACCAACGACCTCGACCTGCAAACTCTCCGGGTCTTGGAGGAAGCCCTGCTCGACTTCCCCGGCTGCGTCCTCCTTGTGAGTCACGACCGGTATTTCCTCGACCGCGTCTGCGACCGGATCATCTCCTTCGAGGGCGACGGCCAAGTCCATGTGAATGAAGGCAACTACAGTTACTATCTGGAAAAAAACAAAGACCGCCTCAACGCCCAGCGCAGTGCCGCCCGTCTGGCCGCTCAAAACCCCGGAGCCGCCAGTCCCCATGCCTCTGCAGGGGCCGCTCAACCCAAAGCCAAAGCCCGAAAACTAAGCTGGAAGGAAGAGCGCGAACTCGAAGGCATGGAAGCCACCATCCTGACGGCCGAGGAGGCCCTCGCTGATTTCGAATCCAAGCTCAACGATCCTGACTTCCACCTTCACTCCGCCCACCAGGTCTCCGAAACGGCCTCGGGCATGGAGGCGCAGCGCGTGAGAATCGAACAGCTCTACGCCCGCTGGGAAGCGCTCAACGAGATCAAGGCCCAGGGCGGCCAGGATGCCGCCACGATCTAAAGCGGCTGCTGTTTTCAGCTCCTTCCGGGCCAAGGGCAGCAGTCAAAAACCAACTTGACCCGTTCCGCCCTCCTCTCATGGTTCAATCAATGAAACTCCCCCTGGAAGACAATTTTGAAGATCTGATCGGCAAAGCGCAAAAAGGATTAAAGTTCACGGACGAGGCACTCGCCTTCCGCGCCGGCATCCCGGTCGCTTCCCTGACTCTCCTCAAGCAGGGCAGCCTGCTCGAAGGCCCGCTACGGCAAGTGGCACCGCTGCTGAATCTCCACGCGGAAACCCTCCTCGCGATCGCCCGCAAGACGTGGTCTCCCGCCCCGGCGGAAGTCACCGGCCTGCTGCATTTCAATACCCATTATGCCGAATTCGACATGACGGTGAATCACTTCATCGTCTTCGATCCGGCCACCAAAACCGCCGCCATTTTCGACACCGGAACCGATCCCGCGCCGACCCTGGCGGCGGTGGCGGAACACGGATTGCAGGTGGAAAGCATTTTTATCACGCATACCCACGTGGATCACGTGCTCGCCCTGCCCGCCCTGCGGACCGCTTTCCCGCAGGCGGTGGTCTATTGTGGTCGCGGCGAAAACCTCGCGGACTCCGCGGCGGTGGATCATGGTTTCCGTTATACCATCGGCGGACTGCAGGTCGAGGCCCGCGAGACCTCAGGCCATGCGGTCTGCGGGATGACTTATGTGATCAGTGGTCTGGCCCAACCCGTCGCGATCGTCGGCGATGCGCTCTTCGCAGGGTCGATGGGCGGTCCGCGCACCTCCTGGGAGACGGCCCTGAATCACAACCGGCAGCGGCTCTTTTCCCTGCCTGCCGATACCGTGATCGCTCCCGGCCACGGGCCGCTTACCACCCTTGCTGAAGAGAAAGCCCACAACCCCTTTTACCCCGAATTCAAACCCTCCTCCAATCCTGCCATGAAAGAAAAAATCGCCTTCGTAGGAGTCGGCCGCATGGGCGGCAATATGGCCCGCCGCGTCCGGGAAGTGGGTTATCAGGTCTCTGCGGTGTATGACGTGAATCCTGCAGCGGCGGCGGAAGTTGCGGCGGAAACCGGTGCCACCGTCTGCCCCACACTCGCCGGCATCACCGCCGCCGCCGATATCATCTTCACGGTGGTCACCAATGACGAAGCCATGCGCGGCATTTTCTACAACCCGGAGGACAACCTCTTCATGGGCGCGGCTGGAAAAACCTTCATCAACTGTGCCACGCTTACTCCCCAGGTCCACATCGATTTGGAAGCTGCTGCCAGCAAAATCGGGGCCAGCACCATCGAGGGCTGCATGGCCTCCTCCATCCCGCAGGCCCGCGAAGGCACCCTGCAATTAATGATTGGCGGAAAAAAGACAGTTTTTGATCAGGTGGAACCGCTCCTCAAAACCATGAGTGCCGTCCTCACCTATGTGGGCGAAGCCGGCCAGGCGGCCAAGGTCAAGGCCCTCGTCAACATGGTGATGAACATCAACACCGCAGGCCTCGCTGAAGGCCTCGGTCTGGGGGCCGCCCTCGGACTTGATCTCGAAATGCTGGCCAAAGTCTTCAGCGTCACCGGGGCCAACAGCCGCGTGCTCCAGACGGATGGCGACGACATGATCCAGCGGGAGCACTCCTGTTTCTTCCGTGCCGACCACGCCGCCAAGGATAGCCACATTGCCCTCTCCCTCGCCCGGGACGCGGGCCTCAACCTCCCGCTCGCCGCAGCAACCGCAGCCCAATACGACCGCATGGTCGAGCTCGGCCTCGGCGAACTTGACAAGAGCGGCATCGCCGAACTCACCTTCAAAAACCGCCAGGGCTAACACAAAGCAAATAACCTGCTGATTTGGATTTTCCACCGGGAGCCTCCGATGCCAGCGTCTTTCCTCCATCTTGAGACGCGACGGATTCTTCGACGAATTTTGATTTAGGCGGGAGAAAGTTTTCGGAGCACCCATGAAGGATTCCGCCCAGAAATTATGATAGAGATTAACCCTCACCGGCCTGCTTTGGCGAATACCGCAGCTGACCAGGAGGCTCCAGCAATCACGGCTGGCGTATTGGCTGCCACGGCCGCTGCGCGGCGGCGGGCCGCGCGGCACCATAATAACTGCGGCGTGGCAACGCCAGGGTGGCACAACTGACCCGGATGGATTACCGGGGGGGACACAGGTCAATTACGAAGTAAGGTCTTGCCCAGCTCATAATTTAAATGGCCAATCGTATCCCGGTTAGGTAAAGTGGCCCGCATGGCATTCCCACCTCCCCTCCCGGCGCCGAAGCGCGCCTCATCAAAACGGAAACGGCTCACCATCATCCTCGGGGCCGTCGTTCTGGCGGGGATTTGCGGCTATTTGGTGATCCGGTTGCTGGTGGCCTCCGGGATCACGAGGGGGCCGGATCAGGTGTTCGGGGATCAGCACCTCAAAACGTCCGTGGCCCTGATTGAGCTGCACAAAGTGCGGTATGGAAAGTATCCCGCCACGCTGGGTGACCTGAAATTCACGGGGGCATGGGACCAGATGGCGCTGACCAGTGTGCAGTACACTCCGGCAGGGGACGGGTTGTCTTACTACGTGGAGGTGCAGCGCGGATGGATGGGCAAACCGGACCTGACGGTGCCCGCCAATTTCTGGCAGGGCACCGGGTATTCCCCCGGCCTGAAGCCCCCAACGCCATGAGATGCACCGGCCCGGCCGCGGGTTCCGTCGTGATGATGGCCGGGCAATACTGCGGTGGCAGGAGAGGAGACGACTGGCTGGAGGGCGCTGCGGTTCCCATGGTTGGGGCGCATTTGAATTCTTGCAGCCCTGACTGGAACAAGCTACTCCTGTCGGCAGGCTGTTACGGCCGGCAACACCTTCCCCCCTGATGAAAACACCCTCTCTTGGTTTCGGCATTGTTGGCACGGGCATGATCGCTGGAGTGGTCGCCGAAGCGATCAGCCAAGCTGGCAACGCCACCCTGAGCGCGGTATCGAGCCGGAGTCAGGAAAATGCGGATCGTTTTGCTGCCAATCATCCGGGTGCCACGGGCGTCCAGGGCACAGAGGAGTTATTCCGCCGGGCGGAGGTCGGCGCGGTGTATATTGCCACCCCCACGGCGGCCAAGGAAGCCATCGCCCTCGCCGCCATCGCGGCCGGCAAACATGTCCTGGTGGACAAACCGTTCCACCATCTGGCCTCCCTGCGCCGTATGACCGATGCCGCCGCCGCCCGGGGGGTGCTGTTCATGGATGCCACCCACTTTTCCCACCACCCGCGCACCGCCCTGATCCGGGCTGACCTCCCGGCGAAGATCGGCACCCCGCACTCGCTCCACACCACCTTTTATTTCCCCTTCTCGGACCGCAACAACATCCGCTTCAACCCTGCCCAGGAACCGATGACCGCCCTGGGCGACATGGGGTGGTATTCCATGCGGGCCATCGTGGAGTATCTCCGCCCGTCCGGACCGGTCACCCAGGCCGTCACGGTTCCCCAGCGCGACCCGGCATCCGGAGCCATCATCCAAGCCTCCGGCCTGATCGCCTTCGCCAGCGGGGAAGTCTCCACCTTCGATGTCGGCTATACCGCCGGCACGGTGCTGATGGATCTGGACCTGCTGGGCACCACCGGCGTGATCCGCCTCGACGACTTTGTGCTCGACTGGGCCAACAGCTGGTCCTTCCGGGACCCGGAAAACCTGGCTGGTTACTATCACCGCACCGCCATGGGCACCCGCAAGGACATGACCTTCATCCCCACCCCCGCCGAAACCGCGCAGGAAGTCAGCATGATCGAAAACTTCGTCCACCTCGCCACCTCCGGCACCCCCGCCGACCAGACCGCGCCCGCCCAGGCCACGCTCCAGACGCAGGAATACCTTGATGCACTGTGGAAGGCGGCGCAGCCATAACCGAACCATGAACAACCAATCGTCACACAACTCTTGGCCATTCACTCGATGGTTCTTTTATTTGCTTATTGGGGTTTTACTGACACTCGCCGAGCCACACTTCTCCAGACCAGATGACCGCGCCTATTCGACAACGG
>CAIZWU010000171.1 GCA_903936775.1 uncultured bacterium
AAGCCCGGCGGAAACGCCGCATTGACTCATAAATAATGACACCGGAGCGGAATTCCGGAAAAGCGCCAAGGGGGGTGGTTGACTCAAAAAGAATGACACCGTGGGCATGCCACCTCCCATGAGTCAAAAAGCCATCCGTGAGTATCTTCAAATCCAGCAAACCCGCTACCAGAACCGACCCGGCCGCAAGGCCCGCAGCCTGCTGCTCGACGAGTGCATGATCCTCAGCGGACTGGGGCGCAAGCACCTCATCAAAGTCCTCGGGGGCCGTCTGCCGGTCGGCGGACAGCCGGCCACCGGAGCTGTGCCGGGGCGCGGACGCCCACCCGCGTATGGTGCCATTCTCCCCCTCATCAAGGCGCTCTGGCTTGTGAGCGAGCAGCCCTGCGGCAAACGCCTCAAACCCATTTTGCGCGAATGGGTGCCTTACTGGGAAAAAGCCCACGGTGCCCTGCCTGCGGCCACCCATCGTCTCCTGCGGCGGGTCAGTCCAGCCCAGTTGGACCGCCTCCTCGCGCCCCACCGTGCCAGCGCTGGCCGGCGCAATCGGGGCCTTGGCGGGGACGGCACCCTCAAAGCCCAGGTGCCCCTGCGCACCGGTCCATGGGAAGTCAGTGGGCCGGGGTGGACGGAGATTGACAGCGTCGCCCACTGCGGCGGCTCCATGTCCGGCAGCTTCTGGTGGACCACCACCCTGACCGATATCAGCACCGGCTGGACGCAGCAATACCCCGCCTGGAACAAAGGCCAGCACACCACCGCCGAAGCCCTTCAAGCGATGGAAAAGGGCCTGCCCTTCCCCCTTTTAGGCGTGGATAGCGACAACGGGCCCGAGTTCCTCAACTGGCACCTCCTCACGCTCTGGCGTGACCGCATCCCCGCCATCGAAATCACCCGCTCCCGGCCATATCACAAAAATGACAACGCCCACATTGAGCAAAAAAACCGCACCCACGTCCGCGAACTGCTGGGCGAAGAGCGGCTCGACGACCCGGATCTGGCTCCTCTGCTTGTCGAACTCCACACCCTCTGGAGCGACTTTCATAACTTCTTTCTGCCCACCCTTAAACTTCTCAAAAAAGAACGCCACCACGGCCGCATCAAAAAGATCTACGAGCCGGAAGCCCGCACCCCCTGCCGCCGGCTCCTTGAAGACGGGCCTCTCAGTGGCAGCGCACGGATCGCCCTGATCGACCGGCGCAGCCAACTCAACCCCTTCACCCTCAAATCCCGCGCCGAGCACCTCCTGCAAGCCATCTGGCGTCAGCAGGCCGATTTTACCAGCCATCAAACAGCCCTCACCCCCGAGGCGCCCGCGCAAGAGGGGGGCGGCGTCCGCTCCGGGAGCGGGAACGGCCTACCGGCCGCCCCCGCTCCCTGCGCTCCCACCGCCCCCCTCTTGCGCGCCTCTTGAACATGCCGCAAGGTCCGATCGGACCCAAATTCAACCCGCCTCACGGTGTCATGAATTTTGAGTCAACCACCCCGTCTTGAAAAACACCTCCGGTGTCATTTTAATCTGAGTCATCGCGAGGGAGGAAGCCGTTCGCTGCGGATTTCCCGGCGCGGACGGAGGGTAGATGCTCCGTCCGACTGCAGATGGTGACAATCAACCCGGCGCTGGGCAAACCAGCCGCTGGCAAATTCATAGCTCCATGGCATAAGGATCTGGGAGTTTGCCGGATTGAGAAGCCGTGGGGATAATCCATCATCGGGGCCGCAAAATTATTCGATCAAATGACGCATCCTTTCGGGAATATCCTTGTTGATGGTATATCCAGTGCTTTCGGTGAAAAAATTACTATCACTGGCGCGCTTTATGAACGCTGCATCAATGGTTGAATCCGGAGGAATCCATCTACGCAAAAGCACGGAGATATTTATGTTCCGGGAACCTCCACCCAATTTTGCGATCTCGGGTGGAAGATCTTCTGTGGTGAATACGATGACGTTGTCGGTAAATAAGGCGGTTTTGTCTAAAAATGTTTCAGCGGACTTGAGAAACAGCTTACTGGAATTGGAGCCGAGCACTGCAGTAATGCTTTTTTCCAGCAGAAGCCGGGATTCCAGAGCGGCTGCTGGAGAATTCTCCACCACAAAGGTCGCCTTGCCTCCTTTTTGATCCAGAAGTTTGAACGTTGTGCTTTCAAGTTCGTTTTGCTTCAATTTTGCGGCCTCCAGGATTTCTTGAATCTGTTGTTTTTGTGTGGAGGTGGCCCCGAGCAAATCAAGAAACCTTGGATCAGAGTTGAAATCGCTAAGGATGGGTTGGAGGGAAAGGGAGAGTTTGTCGAAGTCCATGGACACCCGGCTGCCTCCGTCGTATGACAAGGCGGGTTGAACGCTTTCCTGGTTCGAGGTCCCGGTTGAGATTGTGGTCGGATCAGGAGTTTTCTTTCCGGGGGTGGAAACGGTGGGTGAAGATGCTCCGGGTTTTAGTCCGGATTCGTCAGGTGCAGCCTTTTCCCTGTCCCAGGCGAAAGCGCCCCATCCGATCAGCAGACACAGCAGATGCGAGGCGGCCTAGGCGGTGTTGCGTTTGCGGCTGAAAGTCATGAGTGGATAGAGGGACTTGTCCGCGGTAAACAGGTTCTGAGTTAGCGATTCTGCCGCGTTCAGTGCCTATGGCCAAGCAAAAACTGAAAATCATCGCGGATTCCCCTCCGTTGCCAACAGTGTCAGGCAGTGCTGGAGGTTTGATTTTCCCGCCCTGTGGGCAGCGGCCGGCTAACCCGCACCGGGTTCTTTGAAACCGAAGATCCGGCAAATCCTGGTGGCGATTTCCCGGGTGGTATCGAGCGGGGAGACGGGGATGTTGACGAAAGCGGTCTCGCGTTTGAACCAGGTGTGCTGGCGTTTGGCGTAGTTGCGGGTGGTTTGCTGGATGGAGGCCACGGCTTCCTGGAGGGAGGTGGCTTCGTCGGCGACGGCGCGGAAGTCCCAGAGGCCAATCGCTTTGGAGGCGGTGTTGGAGAGCTCATCCTCGTTCAGGGCAGCGACTTCGGCGACGACGCCGGCGGCGACCATGGCGTGGGTGCGGGCATTGATGCGGTCGTAAATCAGGTCGCGGGGGAGATCGAGAAACACGCCGCGGACGCCGGAGCGGGGCATGGCCCAGGATTGTTTCAACTCCGAGGCCGGCTGGCCGGTGAGGAGGCAGATTTCCAGGGCGCGGGTGACGTGCCGGGGGTTCTGCAGGTTGAGCTGGGCGGCGGAACCGGGGTCAAGGGCCAGCAGACGGTCAGCCAATTCGTCGGTGCTGAGCAGTTCGAGCTGGCGGCGGAGTTCGGGGTCGCCGGGGGGCAGGGGAGAGAGGCCGTGAGTGAGGGCTTTGATGTAGAGACCGGACCCGCCGACCACGAGGGGAAGTTTGTTCCGGGACTGGACTTCGGCGATGGCGGCGAGGGCGGCGCGTTCGAATTTCCCGGCGTCCATTTCATCGGTCACCGGGACGGTGCCATACAAATGATGCGGCACGCGGGCGAGGTCTTCCGCGGTGGGCTGGGCGGTGAGAATCGGGATTTTTTGGTAAACCTGATAGGCATCGGCGCAGATGATTTCGCCTCCGGTAGCTTCGGCGATGAGCAGGGCGACGGCACTTTTTCCGCAACCGGTGGGACCGGTGAGGTAGAGGGGAAGCGGAGGTTTCGGTTTGGCGGGCATGGGGGAGACAAGTTTCCGCGGCGAACGTGGAACGTCCAACGCCAAACATGGAAAATCCCAAGTCAGACCGAGGGGCCTGACTTGGGAAGGCGTTGCATCCGGGTGGCGTTAACGACTATCGGCGTTCCCGGCGGTCGCCATCTTCGCGGAGTTGGCCGGGGGCGCGGGCAGGGCCGATTTCGAGGCGGCGGCCCATGTAATCTTTGCCGTGGAGTTCGGTGACGGCGCGTTTGGCTTCGTCCGTGGTGAGCATCTGGATGAAGGCGAATCCTTTGCTGCGGTGGGTGTCGCGGTGATACACCACTTCCACGGACTGCACCTGGCCGACGCCGTTGAAGAGGTCGGTGAGGTCGCTCTCGGCGGCTTCGTAGCTCAGATTTCCAACATGGAGGCGGGGGCCGGTGACGGCATCGGGATTGGCCGGGGCGCTCTGGCGGGGCTCCCGGGGCGTGCGGGCGGGACGGTTTTCACGGGTGCTGCGGTCGCCGCGTTCGGGACGGGTTCCGGATTTTGGGCTGGCGGACTTGGCGGCCGGGCCGGATTTGGCGCCGGGTTTCTTTTTCCCGCCGATGAGGCCAAAGGTCAGGAATGAGGCGATTTTCTGGAACAGGCTGGGCTGCTCGGCAGCCCGGCGGCGGATGTCGCGTCCGCGGTCGACGGGTTCCCAGTCGCGATGATCTTCGCGGGGGGTGCGGTCGGACTGGGCGCTGCGTTCGGAGCGGTCGGAGTGGTGGGGGGAGCGGGCGCCGTGGGGGCGGTGGTTGGAGCGGCCTTGTTGGCGTCCGCCGCGGCGTGGACGGGGATTGGGTTGGTCAGTTTGGGACATGGTGTTTCAGCTGGGGCACCTTAAAATGGTGCCATCGGGTCATTCGGTCGGGGTAGGGCGGGGCCACCGGCTCGCGGCAGGGCATGAGCAGCAGGGCTCCGCCAGTGAAGGTGGACAGAGGGCGTCCCTGCTGGTCGCATCGGACTCACATCGCCCGGCGGACTGGCAGCGAAGCGCGCCGGGGCGTTTCTCCTATCCACCACAATAATAAAAGTTTCCGTTGCGTCCGGCAACCGCTCATTTTCGGAGGCGGATTCCCCGGGTTTCCGCATGGATCTGGGGTCCTCCGAAATGCCCCGGGAATTCAGGAGCGGCCGTATTTGAAGGATGCAGTGCCGGAAATCCCGGTGGCAGGAGTCTGTCCTCTCCTTTATGGCAAACCATGGAAATCCTCATCCGCCCTGCCGCCAAACACGGTGCTTCCTTCGGCCTCAGTGCGCCCACCGTGGATAAGGTCATGGTGGAACAGCGGGCGGAGAGCTTTAAAAAACGGAGCATCAAAAACGAGGCCAAATTGGCTGGACTGAAGCTCGCTGCGTCCATGATGGACCTGACCACGCTGGAGGGCATGGATACGCCGGGGAAGGTCCGCCATCTTTGCCAAAAGGCGCTGGGCCCGATGGCCCCCCGCTTTGGCTGCCCGCAGGTGGCGGCGGTCTGTGTTTACCCCAACTTCGTCAAACTGGCCAAGGCCCTGGTCAGCGGGTCAGGGGTGAAGGTCGCTTCCGTGGCCACCGCTTTTCCCAGTGGCCAATCCCCGCTGAAGATCAAGCTGGAGGAGGTGAAATTTGCGGTGCGCGAAGGCGCAGATGAAATTGATATGGTGATCGACCGCGGGGCTTTCCTGGCGGGGGAATACGGCCGCGTTTTTGATGAAATCGCCGCCGTGCGCGAGGCTTGCGGGGAGGCCCATCTCAAGGTGATTCTTGAAACCGGTGAGCTGAAAACCTACGACAATGTCAGGCTCGCCAGCGAGATCGCGATGCGGGCGGGCGGCCACTTCATCAAGACCAGCACGGGCAAGGTCAGCCCGGCGGCCACCCTGCCGGTGACGCTGGTCATGCTGGAGGCGATCCGCGATTATTATTACGCCACCGGCGAAATGATCGGAATGAAGCCGGCCGGCGGCATCCGCACCTCCAAGGAGGCCCTGCAATATCTGGTGATGGTAAAGGAAACGCTGGGGGCGGCGTGGCTCAGTCCGGATTGGTTCCGTTTCGGCGCCAGCAGTCTGCTGACGGATGTGAACATGCAGCTCGCCAAAATGGCGGACGGCTACTACCAGCGGTCCGAGGAAATGAGCCTGGCGTGAGCAAGACCATTCACGGCGCGCCACGCTACAGGGTTCCGGAGCCTGGCACTATCGTGGAGGTCGTGGAATCCGGCTTTGGTTCTGAGATCTCGATATAAACATCCACCTGCTGGCCGACGTAGAGCTGTTGGTGGGCTGGTTTCTCGAGGCTGAAGATGACCTGGAGGACGCGGGTATCGACCCGCTCGGTGCTGTCGCCAGTGAGGGATTTTTTTGGCAGGACGAAGGGGTCGATGCGGACGAATTTCAGGGGGAAGCGGTTGGCCGCATTGCCTTTGATGGAAGCGGTGGCGGCGCGGCCGGTTTCGACCATGGGCGCGTTTTGTTCATCAACGTCCGCCCGGATCTGGAGGGTATCGGTGTCGCCGAGAACCATGAGCGGCTCGGGCGGGTTGGCGTTGGCGTATTCGCCTTCGCGGAGATTGAGCTGCAGGATGCGGCCATCCCGGCTGGCGCGGACGGTGAGGACATCGAGTTCCGTGCGTGCTTCGCGGAGCTGCACGCGGGCGGCCTCAAGGGCAGCGGTGCTGCGGGCGACACGGGCTTCGTTGGATTGGACGGCGAACCGGCGACGCTGGATTTCGTCTTCGGTGATGAACTTGGCGGAACCGGTCCGGCTCACCCGGTTGAGCTGATCTGTGGCCTCCGCGAGGAGGACCTGATCGGCGGCGAGCGAGGCCGCTTCGACGGCAATTTGGGCTTCGATGGCGGCGGTGCGGGCGATGGCTTCGCGGTCGTCGAGCTGGAAGAGCGGGTCCCCGGCTTTCACGCTGGCTCCGACGGTGGCGTGGACCTTGGTGACGAGTCCGGGTTTGGAGGTGGCGACTTTTACGTTTTCCCGGGCGGATTCAATGATGCCAGTGGCAGCGATGCTGAATTTAAAAGGAGAGCGGGCAGGCTCGGCCAAGGGCGGTGGGGCAGCGGGTTTCCCGGCCTGCTGGCGGGAGAGGGTGAGGCCTTTGTAGACGCCGAGGCCGGCGAGAAGAATGAGGATTCCGATGAAAAGGCGGTAGAGCATGGGGGCGGGGAAAAGAGAGGAGACGTTTTGCGGTTTGGAAAGGGAATGGTGTGACTGGAGGCCGCCGGATAACCATCAACCGGTCACGGCGGGCGGCTGGCCATGGCTGGCGGGCTGGTTGCTCAGGACGCGGCCGTCTTCCATTTCCGCGATGCGGTCGGCGAAGTCGTAGACGCGGGGATCGTGGGTGACCACGATGACCGAGCGGTCGGGGGCGCGGGCGACGTCCTTGAGCAGGTTCATGACCTGGTGGCCGGTTTCGCGGTCGAGGGCGGAGGTGGGTTCGTCGCAGATCACCAGCCGGGGATTGTGGACGAGGGCGCGGGCGATGGCGACGCGTTGTTGTTGTCCGCCGGAGAGCTGGCGCGGGTAATGGCGGCCCCGTCCGGAGAGGCCCACCTGGTCCAGCATGGCTTCGGCGGCCCGCTCGGCCCGGTGGCGGCTGATGCCATTGAGCAACAGGGGCACACTGGTGTTCTCAATCAGGTTCAGGGTGGGGATGAGGTTGAATTGCTGGAAGATGAATCCGATGTTGCGGCGGCGGAAGGCGGTGACCTTGGATTGGGACAGCGTGGTCAGGATTTCGCCGAGGACTTCCACGGTGCCTTCGTCAGGGATAAGCGTGCCGGCGACGATGGAGAGCAGGGTGGTCTTGCCGCAACCGGAGGGGCCCACGATCAGTTGCAGTTCGCCCAGCGGGGCATCCAGACTGGCTCCTTTCAGGGCCATGGTGCGTGCTGCTCCCTTGCCAAAGCCTTTGGTGATCTGTGAGGCGTGGACGGCGATGGACATAGGGTGAACGGAAGGAGGAGGGAACGGCGGATGGACGATCAGCCGCGGAAGACGACGGCGGCTTCAAGGCGGCCGACTTTGACAATGGCGAGGGCTGCGGCGAGCAGGCAGATGAGGAGAATCACCGCAAGGACCCCGGCGACCAATTGCCAGGGCAGGAAAAATGGCGGGTTGCCCCGCTCGGCCGCCAGGGCCCCGAACAGGGAGGCGGCTCCCATACCCAATCCATAACCAATCAAGCCCACCGTCATCACCTGGGTGATCAGCATGGCTGCCAGTTTGGAATTGCTGGCTCCCATGGCTTTGAGGGCGCCGAGGTTTTTGAGGTTCTCGAGGACGAATCCGTAAAAGGTTTGCCCGCTGATGGCGATGCCGACGATGAAGCCCAGAATGATGGTGACCCCGAAGCTGATGGGGATACCGGTGTTTTTGAAATACCAGATGATGGTGTCGCGATGAAACTTTTCTTCCGTCCACGCCCTCATCCCGGGCACGTTGCGGTTGATCTGGTCCACCGCTTCCTGGGCGGTGAGCCCGGCGGCGGGTTCCGCCAGCACCGCGCTGAGCATCTTGCGCTGGCGCGGGGCGAACTGCAGGGCCTGATCGTAGGTGGTGAAGACGTAGGGATAACCAAAAAAGGCCCGGTCGCTTTTACAGATGGCCACGATGCGGGCTTCGCGGTCGTTGATTTCAAAAATGTCCCCGACCTTGGGGGGCGGGCCGCCGGGGGTTTTAAGGCGCTGCAGGGCGAGGTCATCCACAATCACGCTGTTGGGGAGACGGATATCCTCCAGCCGGCCGGATAAAATCTCCGCGGGACGGCCCACCAGGCTGGCAGAGTCGAGTCCCACGCAGAGGATGGGTTTGAAATTCCCATCGGCCAGCCGGGCCTGCAGGATGCTGACATAAAGCGGCACTGCCCACGCCACCCCGGGCACCGAGCGGACCCGGCTGACATCGGTATCGCGCAGGGGTTTCAATTCATTTACCTGTTCCACCTTGGCTTCCACCACCCAGATTTTGGAGCGGATGTTGGAGAGGTGGCTGGTGGTCCAGGAGAGCAGGCCGAAAAATACGGCACACTGCTGGGTCATCAGAAGCGCCGCAAAGAACAGCCCGCCGAGCAGCATGAGAAACTTGGCCCGGTCGCCGACCAGCATTTTAAGCGCGAGATGAAACATGAAGAGGGCAGGGGTAACACAGGCTTGGCAGACAGCAAGCCGGGGCCTTGTTTATCCTGCAAAGTCGGCGCAGACTTGCTTTCAGCTACGTCACCCCTATAGATTCGGTCCCATGAAAACACGCCGCACCTTTCTCGCCGGACTCATGACCGTCCTCAGTGTCCGTCCGCTTCAGGCGGTGGAGTCGCCGATGGAAGCGGGCACCCGGGCCTTCATGGCCGGAAAAATCGAGGAAGCCCTGCGCCACTGGGACCAGCAGATCGCGGCTGATCCCGCGGTCGGTCCGCACCACTGGCAGCGTGGCTTGGCGTTGTATTATGCCGGGAAGTATCAGGATGGGCGCACCCAGTTTGAAGAACACCAGAAGGTGAATCTGCAGGACGTGGAGAATGCCGCGTGGCATTTCCTGTGCGTGGCGCGGCTGGAATCCCCCGAAGCGGCACGCAAGGTCTTTATCCCGATCACGGCCGACCGCCGGGTGCCCATGAAGGAAATCCATGCGCTTTTCGCGGGCCGGGGCACCGCCGCTGAGGTCCTGGCCGCCGCCGGGAAGGAAACGCCGGGCGATTCCCTCAGAAACCAGAATTGCTATGCCCAACTTTATCTGGGCCTGCATCATGAAGCCCATGGCCGGACGGCCGAAGCCAAGGCCTGCCTGCTCAAAGCCGCCCATGACTACCGGATGGAGCATTACATGGGCAGGGTCGCGCAGGTGCATTGCCAGTTGCGCGGCTGGAAACCGGAGGCCTGAGGTCCTGTCCGGCCCATCCGTTATCGTGCTGGGACGACCGCTGGCGGGCGGGCGGCTTTTTCGAGGAGCAGGCAGACCGCGATCACATCCCGGGGTTCCAGCCGGTTGGCGGCTCCGCGGATGGCCTCTTCGAGGGATTGATCGCCTACCACCAGCACCTCCGGGTCGGTAAAGGTTTCCGGACGCCGCACCGTCCACCCTGGAAAAACCACCACGGGCTGCACAAGGACCGTCTCGAGGCCCTCCGCGCCCAGCATTTCATACAGCCCCGCCGCCGCCCGCCGCGCCTGATCGAGAGGGTCGGCGAGGACTTCGTGGCTGCCGATGCGCAACGAGGTGTCATCCTGGTGGATACCTTTTCCGAAAGATCGCGTCCCCGGGGCACAAAACGGGAGACCAGACAAAAGACGCCGGTTGGGCCCACCACGACCGAACCCAGCGACCATCCGCGGGCACCGGTCACCCCTTCAAAAAGCACATAACCTTTCGCGCACAAGCCTTGGAGCACAGTCTGCAGCAGGCGCCGGGCTTCCCGTTCCCGTCCCAAAGTGCGGAGCTGCGGCAGGATAAACCACACGCGCACTGCGGCGTAGCCGATCAGGCCGGCCGCAAAGGCGCAGACCCATACCGGCTGCGGCGGGGTATTGAAATACCAACGCTCCACTTCGATCCCTGCGATCACCAGGACGATCAGGGAGACCAGCAAATACTCCGCCACCCGGGCCAGCAGGCGGGTCCGGCGCTCGTTGCTTCCCGTTTCATCAATCAGGGACACCCGCGTCGCATTCAGTTCGGCCAGGAGGCGGGACACGCCTTGGGATCGGAGGGGGGGAATCAACATTGCTAACAGAGTATTGCCTGGTCTGCCCGGGGGCGCCAGGGGAAAAGCCCGTGCAGCACGGGGCTTGACGCCCCCGCTTGGTTCCGCTTAGATCGCTTTCCCATTGGATGAATCCACCCCCTGACTCCCTATTATGAACCGCCTTTCCCTTCTGCTTCTTCCCCTCGCCTTTGCTTTGCCCGTCTCCGCCCAGAATCCCCCGGCGGCGCCGCTCCTCCCGCCCCCTGCCGGTCTCGGAACCCCGGCGGAAGCCCCGCTCGGCCCTTTCAAGGATCAAAAGGAACGTCATAGCTATGGTCTGGGCACTTTCCTCGGCAATCGCGAGAAACAAAATGCGGCCAACAATCCGGACAAACCTACCGTCACCGTCGACGAACTCCTCGCCGGTGTGAAGGATGGGCTCGCGGGAACGAAGTCCCTTGATTATACCAGTGGCCTTGCCATGGCCGCGCAGATCCAACGCTCTGGCGTGGAGATCGACCCTGCCGTTCTGGCCGAGGCGTTGCGTGCGGCGGTGGAAAACAAGCCCGCCAAAATCCAGCCCGCCGATGTGCAGGCGATCATGCAGGAACTGCAGAACTCGATCCAGCAGCGCCAGCAGGCTAAAATGAAGGCCGAAGCCGATAAAAACCTCGCGGCTGCCACCGAATGGCTCACCACCAATGCTAAAAAAGAAGGCGTAAAAGCTACGCCTTCGGGTCTGCAATACATCATGGACGCCATGGGGGAAGGCCGCACTCCCGGCCCGCGGGATGTGGTGACGGTCAATATTACCGGCACCGGCACCGATGGCACCGAATTCGACCGCTCCCCCGAAGGCACCCCCGCCCGCCGGGCGTTGATGGCCTTGCCCAAGGGCCTGCAGGAAGGCCTGCAAATGATGAAAGCCGGTGGCAAAGCCCGCTTCTGGGTCCCGCCAGCGCTCGGTTTTGGGGAAACCCCACGCGGGCCCGGTCTCAAATCCAATGCCGTGCTCGTTTACACCATTGAACTGATCACCGCCGAGGAACCACCGGCTAACCAGCCGACCGGCGCGGTGGGCCCCGACGGCCAGCCTATGCCCCAGGTGAAACGCGAACCGATCACCGCTGTCACCCCGCCAGTCTCCGTCGAAATTCCCGAGGGGGGCGGCCCACCCAAGATCAAAGTCGAAGGTCAGCCGGGCACCACCCAGGCCCCTCCCGCGGCTCCGACGCCCCGGGTGAAACCGGAAAGTAAATAGGCCGTTTCCCAAAGGAGGCTGGCGCCCGATCGCTCCTGATCCAGCGACACCATTAAAAGCCAGGAAAAGCGCCATACCCCGGTGATCCCATGAGGTCACCGGGGTGATTTTGTTATTACAGGCCGTCCTGGACCGGGCGGAGCAAGGGAAGGGCCTTAGGCCTTCGGACGTGAAGGACTTTTTTGGCGTTGGCACAGAAAGCCTCAGTAATTCAATATCTATTAAAAGGATAGAATGACAAATGAGAGGTAAACTGCTTTGATGATGCGGCCCACTCCCAATCCATGAACTCTCCGGTCCTGCTCCTGTTCCTGCTCACCTTCGCTCCGATGTCCGTCTTCGCGGGTCCGTTGGTGAATTTCAATGACTTTTGGCATTACCGGCCCGGCACCAGCGCCCCCCAGGCCGACTGGAAGACGGCGGCGGAGGCCTCGTTGGATACTACCTGGCTCACCGGCCCCGGATGGTTTGGATTCGGCGACGGCACTCCGGGGACGCTGCTTTCGGATATGGCGCAGGTCACGGGCGGCCTGCCCGGTTACCGCATGGTCCATCTGCGGAAAACATTTACCGTGTCCGCCGCCGTCCCGGGCACCGATGAAGTGGTCCTCGAAACCGATTTTGACGATGCCTTTATCGCATTCATCGATGGTGTTCACGTGGACAGTTTTGGCTCGCCCGGTTCGCCAGCGGAGCCGGTGTGGAACACCACGGCCACGGTGCCCAGTCATGAATGTTCCTTCGGGAATAACACCCCCTCGGCGGTCCGTTCCACCGTCCTGGGAACCGTGGCGGCCAAATTGACGCCGGGGACCCACGTGCTTTCCGCTATCCTGATCAACAATACCGTCACTTCCAGTGATGCGGTTCTGAAAATGGATCTTTTCACCAGGGCGGCCGCGGTGCCGCCGGATCTGCACTGGGAGCTCTCCGAGAGCCCTATCATTTTGAATGCCGCGTTTGTGGTGCCGGCAGGTCAGGAATTGATTATCGATGCCGGAGTGGAAGTCCGCTGCCATGGGACTTCCGATGCCATCGACTGTGCCGGGAAGATCACCGCTCTCGGCACCGCCACCCAGCCGGTCCGCTTTGTGAGGGCTTCGGCCGGCACCGCCTGGAGACGCATCGTCATCTCCGGCACGCAGGAAAGCACCTTCCGATGGTGTGATTTTGAGGGAGCCAATACTTCCGGTACCATCCGGGGTGCGGGCACCGCTGGTGCCAGCCCATCCATCAACCTGGAGAAATGCCGGTGGCTCAATACCGATGTGCAAATGGTGGATCTGACCTACACCTCCTGCAATATTATTGACTGCGAATTCGACTCCATCGGAGCTCAGGAGTTGATCCATTTTTCCAACATGCCAGCTGCCGGACACGCGTTGATCAAAGGCTGCCGGTTTGGGCTGCCGGGGGTTCCCCCCACTTCCGGATATAATGACATAGTCGACTTCACCGGAGGGAATCGTCCGGGTCCAATCCCCCGTTTCCTCGATAATATGTTTCTCGCCTGCGTCGATGACTGTTTCGACATGGATGCCACCGACGCGCATATCGAGGGGAATCTTTTTCTCAATGTGCTGCAGGGGGAACCCCGGGCCTCCAGCAGCAGTCCCATCACCACCGGAGAGGGCAGTGCCATTTCGGAACTGGTGATCTGCCGGAACTTTTTCTACAATTGCGAACATCTGCTGCTGCTCAAGGACGCCGGTGCTGCGGTGGTGCAGAATAACACGTTCCTCAAAATGGTGCAGAATCCCAAAGCCCTGCAATCCACTGGCGGCACCGCCATTCCCCCAGGCATCATTATGTTCGGCGAGCCCTGGCGGGGCCGTCCGCTGGGAGCCGGTGCCATCTACAATGGAAACATTGCCTGGGATTTGGCGCCGGTGATCCAGACTACCCCCTTTCCTCTGTTCAGCAGCAGCACCTCATTTCTGGTCGCCGGTCATTCCCTGATTCAGGGGAATCAGTGGCCCGGCCCGGGCAATATTACCGCTGATCCGCTTTTTGTTTCCACTCAGGGAATCGATTACACCACGATCCGTTCCAAACTGATGCTTGAGGCGGGTTCGCCCGCCCGGGGGGCGGGGCCCAATGGCATCGATATGGGAGCCTCCGTTCCCGCAGGAGCCAGTATCGGAGGCGGACCAGCTGTCCTGACTACGGACCGGCAGGCGACTTTCACGATCGCAGGTCCCGGCATTTGGGCCTACCGCTGGCGTCTCAATGGGGGAGCCTGGAGCGCCGATGTCCCGCTCGTCCCGGCCGCGGTGCTGAATGGCGGGCCGTTTTCTGCTGCCATGTATGCGAATCCCACGCCGGTCACCCTCACCAATCTGGCGGATGGCACCTACACCGTGGAAGTCATCGGCCGGAATAGCGGCGGTGATTGGCAATCGACCCCTGCCACCTCCCAGGCCTGGACGGTCTACACGGACACCGATGGTGATGGGATTTCAGATGCCTGGGAAAACGCCAACGGGTTCAGTCCCACCGATCCGGCTGATGCCGGCAAGGATGCCGATGGCGACGCGGCAACCAACCGGGATGAATTCGTGGCGGGCACTGATCCACAATCCGCCACCAGTGTGCTGCGCGCCGAATCCACCGTGCTCGCAGACGGAACGATCCGTTTGAGTCTTCCTGTCGTGGCCGGAAAAACCTATCGGGTAGAGATGAGTTCCAGCCTGACCCCGGAGTCCTGGGAATTGTTCACCACGCTGCCGGTTCAGCCCGCCACCACCACCATTACTCTGGATGATCCGAAAGTGACCGGGGTGAATCGGAAGTTTTACCGGGCGGTGACGCCGGCCCCCTGAGCTGCGTTAGTTCGCCTCCTTGATGCGGCCCTCCCCCCGGATTTCGACCTGCCCGCCATCGCGGCTCAGGTTCTGGAGGCCAAGGCGGCCGCGGAGGGGGCGGTCTTTGAGGGGCGGGGTGATTCCCATCAAACTGAATGGGAGGAAAAATGGGAATGAAAATCTCCGGGTCCCGTGCGGTCAGTTGATTCAGCCCGTCAGCAGGGGCAGGAAAAACGCCTTGGCACCGCCGGGGGAGTAGATAGGTTGATTCCATGGAGGATGGCCAATCCCCGATCGGTGCTATCGGGGCGGCGGTCTGTTCCAGCAGCTTCCAAAATTGTTCCGCCCATGGTTGAAACCCTTTCCGCGCCTGTCCTCGTCATCGCTCATCCTGGTCATGAACTGAGGATCTGGGAATGGGTCACTCTGAATCGACCAGTGGTATTTATCCTGACTGATGGCAGTGGGGGCGAAGGGGAGGCCCGGATTGGCTATAGTAAACAAATTCTGTTGCAGGCCGGGGCCACTCTGGGCAGCTGGTGCGGGGTGTTTGCGGACCGTGAAGTGTATGATCTGATTCTGCAGAACGAGGTCGGACGGCTCGTTCCTCTGGTCCGGGAATTGGCGGCGGAACTGCAACGGCACCCTGGACGCCTCGTGCTGGGAGATTTGGCGGAAGGTTACAACACCGCCCATGATCTTTGCCGGGCGATGATCAACGTGGCGGTGGATCTGGCGCGGCAGGCCCCATCCATGGTTTCGCGGAACCTTGCTTTTCCCCTCATGGGAGATCCGGCCATGGCTTGGGAGGGGCGACTGCCGCCAGCCGAGGTGATCCGTTTGGAGGAGAAGGGATTGGAAGCCAAACTGGAGGCGGCCCGGGGGTATGGGGCATTGCGGGACGAATTGGAGGCGGCCCTCAAGGCCACCGGGAAGGCTTCATTTGCCACCGAGTATCTGTTTGATGCCCCTGCTGGATCCTTGCGGGATGCGGTGCCCGAAGAACCTCCATTCTATGAAACCTTTGGGGGAAAACGGGTTGCGGAAGGGTCCTATCAGAACATCATCCGCTATCGTGAACACATGCTGCCCCTGTTCTCCCGGCTACGGGTGGCCTGTGGATTGGAAGCGTAGACGCCTTTTATGACACGCCGCATCCTATTCTCGAATTTCACTCTGGCGGGACGCTCCGGTACGGAGGTTTTTTTGTGGGATTTGGCCGGCGGATTGCAGGCCCGGGGCTGGGAGTGTGGCCTCTACACGCCCCGGCCGGGACGGCTGGCGGAAGCGTTCCGGCAACGCAATATCCCCGTGTGGCACAACCTGGAAGCCATAACGATGCAGCCGGAGGTGCTGCACTGCCAGCACACCATGGAGTCCCTTGCCCTGCGGGAACGGTTTCCCGGAACTCCGGCTTTATTCATGGTCCATGATGGGCGGAGCTGGCACGATACCACGCCGGGCTTGACTGGTTGGTCGGCTCTGGTGGCGATAGATGATTTTTGCCGGGAACGGATCATGCGGGAAACGGGGCTGAGGGAGCATCAAATCGAAGTGATTCATAACAGTGTGGACATGGCGCGATTCCTACCCCGTGATCCACTGCCGGAGGTTCCTTTGAAGGCGGTCATCTTCACAAGCAATGCCGTCAATGACGACCACGTCCAGGCGGCCCGGGTGCTCTTCAGAAAATTGAACATCACCCTCGATGAGCTGGGCCCGGGTGCCGGAAGACCGGTCGAGGATCCCGAGAACTGGTTGCCCCGGTATGATCTGGTCCTCGGCAAAGGACGGTGTGCTCTGGAAGCGATGGCAGTAGGCCCGGCAGTAATCCTCATCGGTTCCGAAGGGATGGGGGAAATGGTGACACCGGAGAATTTTGCGGCGTTTAAAAAACGCAACTTCGGTCTGAGCCTGCTTCGCCCGGGCATGAATCCAGCTTTTCTGGAGGAACAGGTGCTGAATTACTCCGCTGGCGGCGCCCGCCAGGTTCAGGAAATGGTCCGTGCCACCTGTAGCCTTGAGATCATGGTGGAAACGTTCATGCAACTCTATAACGATCTTCCGGCGAGGGGCCTGCCCTTTGCCCGGTCACCGGATGGTTTGCCGGTGGGGATGGTGGCTTCGTGGTGCGGGCCGCTGCTGCATGAGCACGCTGGTCTATGGGTGCAGCAGCTCCAGGCGGAAGGTGGTCCTCCTTCGCATGAAAGGGAGATCAAGGCTGTCCGGGACCAACTTGGCGGTCAGCGCCACCGCGCAGAGCACTATCGGGCAGAAGCACGGAAGTACAAGACCAGGGCGTTGGAGTTGCAGGCCAAATTGGCGTTGCACAAACAGGCAAAAAAGTCGCTATGGGCTTGGCCCTGGTCCCGGAAAACCCCGTAAGCTTTAAAATGGAACATGGCTGTTTCCCGTCCGCTTTATCAGCAGGCGCCACGGTCCTGGGCGGCGCTGCTCTACCCCGGATGGACCGCCGGCGGCAGGAGCAGGCAACAGATCAGGAGCAGGAAGGCCAAGTGCCCGCTTGTAGGACGTTGGGTCCGGCGGCCTGATTGGCGGGATGAAACTTCCCCTGCTGGTGCTGGCTGGAATGCTCGCTGCTGCTCCCATGAATGCTCAATTTGCTGCCGGTCCGGACGCACCCCGTCCGGACAAAAAACCGAAGGATGTGTCCGTGCATGGGGATGTCCGGGTGGATGAATATTTCTGGCTCCGCGAAAAGGAGAACCCTGCAGTGCTGGCCCACCTCAAGGCGGAGAATGCCCACACCGAGGCCGTGCTCGGTCCCGCACAGGGCTTGCGGGAAAAGCTTTATCAGGAAATGACCGGGCGCATGAAGGAGGATGACTCTTCCGCGCCGGTGCCGCTGCTGGGTTGGCTCTGGTATGAGCGGATGGAGCAGGGCAAACAGCACCCGATCCTGTGCCGCAGGAAGGACGCGCCCGGAGCGGAGGAACAAGTGGTGATTGATGTCAACCGGCTCGCCAAAGGAAAGGAATACACCTTGCTGGAGGATTATCAGGTGTCCGCCAGCGGAGCCCGGTTGGTCTATCTGATGGATTGGACCGGTTATCGTGAGTATGAGCCCTTCGTGCTGGATCTGGCCACGATGCAGCGGGTGCCGCAAAAGATCGGCAAGGTTTCCAGCCTCACCTGGGCGGCGGACGATGACACCGTCTATTTCACCACCGAAAACGAAGCCAAACGCTCCGACAAATTCTGGCGTTATCATCTCGCTTCCGGGAAACGGGAACTGCTGTATGAGGAGAAGGATAACATCTTCGATGTGGCTGCCAGCCGCTCGGCGGACCACCGGTTTGTCTTTTGCAGCAGCGGCAGCAAAACCACCTCCGAGGTGCGGGCGGTGGCGGCAGCTGATCCGTCAGGAAAACCGGCCGTCCTGCTGCCGCGGGTCACCGATCACGAATATCATGCCGAGCACCGCAACGGGCGGTTCTATCTGGTGACCAACAAGGATGCCAAAAATTTCCGGGTGGTCAGCGCTCCGGTGGATCGGCCGGCGGAGTGGACCGAAGTGCTGCCACACCAGCCTGCTGTCAAGGTGGAGGGAGTGGCCATGTTCCATGATTTCATGGCTGTGATGGAACGCGAACGTGGCCTGCCGCAAATCCGGCTTTATGATTTCGCTACGGGCGCGGCCCGGCGGATCATCCTGCCCGAAGCCACCTATGAAGTGATGGATGATGATAATCCTGACTTCACCGCCGCAGAGTTCCGCTTCCGTTATGAATCCATGGTCACGCCTCCCTCGGTGCGTGTGGTGCAAGGCCGGACGGGCGCGGTACGGGTTTTGAAAAACAAGGAAGTGCCCGGTTATGATCCTGCCCGATACCGGACGGAGCGCGTGGAAGCCACCGCCGGCGATGGCACCAAAATCCCCGTCTCCCTCGTCTACCGGGCGGATCTGGACCGGGCCCGGCCGCAGCCGTTGCATCTGACCGGCTACGGGTCGTATGGCATCAGCGAATCTGCTTCCTTCAGCAGTTCCCGCGTCAGCCTGCTGGACCGCGGGGTGATTTTCGCCACCGCCCACATCCGCGGCGGCGGGGAGATGGGGGAGGAGTGGCGCGAGGCCGGCCGCATGCAGCATAAGATGACCACCTTCACAGATTTTGTGGGCTGTGCGGAGTTCTTCTGCCAGGCCGGCTGGACCACCCCGGCGCAACTTGTCATCAGCGGAGGCAGCGCGGGCGGGATGCTGGTGGGGGCGGTGCTCAATCTGCGGCCGGATCTCTGTCAGGCGGCCATTCTCGACGTGCCTTTTGTGGATGTCCTGAATACCATGCTGGACGAGACCCTGCCCCTGACCACCTCGGAATATGTCGAATGGGGCAATCCCACGGTGAAGCAGGAATACGCCTGGATGCGGGCTTACAGCCCCTACGACAATCTGAAGGCCGCGGCTTATCCCCATGTGCTGGTCAATGTCGGCCTCAACGATAGTCAGGTGCCGTATTGGGAGGGCGCCAAATACGCCGCCCGGCTCCGCGATGTGCGGACCAGCCAGCGGGTGACCCTGCTGCATTGTGATATGGGAGCGGGCCACGGGGGCGTTTCCGGGCGCTACGATTCCCTGAAGGAAACCGCCCGCGACATGGCCTTCGAGCTCAGTGCCTTGGGGCTGGCGGGGAAATGACGCAGACCAAGTCCGGAGTTTCTGTGGGCCATGAACGTGCCGCCTGGTGATTCCATGCTTGAGTTTGACCCTGTTGTCCGGCGGAGGGGCAGAGGCCGTGAAGGGGCCGTAAGGGTTGACAAAGCCAAACTGCAGAGGGACCCGCGGGGCCGGTCGGATATCGCCAAACGTGCCGGCACCTGGCCGATGCGTGCTATCGCCTTCGGTGGGATGAACATGGAGGATCTGGATGATGCCACGCGGAGCAGCCTGGGCCTCATGCGGCGGCGAAAAAGGAAGGGTTCCAGCCGGAGGATATTCTGGTGCAGGTGGATGAGTTGGCGCCACGCCTCACGGAAAGCGCCTTGATTCGCCATCTCCTGCAACAGTGCCATCCTGGCGAAAAATTCACCGCCTGCGTGACCCGGGGCAAAGAGCGGTTGATCCTGGAACTGCCGCAGTAATAACGCTGGCCGCCTCAGGCCCGGTTCAGCACGGCCCGTCCATCCTCCACCACAAAAGAGGCCCGGGTCTGCAGCGGAGCCCCGGGACGGCTGACATATTCCACCGTCCGGAAATCGGTGCGCCAAGTGGTCGGGGTCACCTCGCACCTGACATACCCGCGCTCGGCATTGTGGAACTTCACGAAGGGATTTTCCGCCAGTAGTTCTGTCAGGCCCTTGGGTTCCGCCCGGCCGTCCCCTCCGGAGGAAATGGAGGTGCCGACAAATTCGGTGGCCACGCTCTTTGATCCCAGGTCGTCGAAATCCGCGATCAATTCATTGGCCCAGTTGGAATGGATATCGCCGGCGAAGGCCACGGGATTGGCGGTTTTGTGTTCGTGGAGAAATTTCAGCAGTTGGCGGCGTTCGAATTCATAACCCGGCCACTGATCCATGCTGTAGCCGGCCTTTTCTCCGGCCACCCGGTCCACCCGCGCGATCATCACCTGCTGGGCGAGGGCGTTCCACTTGGCGGGAGAGGTATCGAGGCCCCGGAAGAGCCAATCCCGCTGCTCCAGTCCCATCATGGTCCCTTCCGCCCCGGGCGCTTCCGGGCACTGCGGTTTAATGCCATCGCCACACGGTTGGTCGGTCCGGTACTGCCGGGTATCAAGTACGAAAAACTGGGCGAGGGCACCGAAAGACAGACTGCGGTAGATCAGCATATCCGGTCCCTTGGGCAGGGCACTGCGGCGCAGCGGCATGTGTTCGTAATAGGCCTGGTAGGCCGCTGCCCGCCGCTTCAGGAAGTCGGCGGCGGTCACTCCGGGCTGCTCGGAAATGTCCCCGGCACAGTTGTTATCGAACTCATGGTCATCCCAGGTCACCACCCAGGGCACGGCCGCATGCATCGCCTGGAGGGCAGGGTCGGTTTTGTATTGGGCGTGACGGGTGCGGTAGTCATCGAGAGAAGTGATTTCGTCGCCGAGGTGTTTGCGTACCCGTTGGTCGATGCCGCGGTATTCATAGAGGTAGTCCCCGAGATGGAAGACCAGATCGAGATCTTCCTTCAACATGTGCTCGAAGGCGGTATAAAGGCCGGTCTCGTAGTGCTGGCAGCTGGCAAAGGCAAACCGTAGCCGCGGCGCCATCACCCCGGCGGCCGGCAGGGTGCGGGTGCGGGCCTTGGGGCTGACTTCCGATCCTGCTTTGAATTGATACCAATACCAACGGTCGGGCTTCAACCCTGACGCTTCCACATGGACGGAGTGAGCCCACTCCGGCACCGCATTGGCCTGGCCCCGCGCCACCACCCGGCTCATGCCTTCGTCCTCGGCAATCATCCAGGCCACCTTCACCGGCACCGGCGGCATCCCTCCTCCCACTTCCAGCGGCCGCGGGGCCAGCCGGGTCCAGAGCACCATCCCATCCGGCGCCGGATCTCCCGAGGCCACCCCGAGCTGGAAAGGATAACCAGTCAAAGGCACCTGCTCCTGGGCCACTCCCAGCGCCCGGCCCGACCAGACCGCTGCCGCGGCGAGAGAGGTGGTCTGCAAAAACGAACGGCGCTTCAGGGAGGCACAGACAGGGATTTTAAACATGCCATCCGATACACCGGGCTTCAGACTCAACTTGCCAAAATTCTGCGGCGAATTTGTCACTTGGCCCGGCTGGTCCTCCGTATTTCCAGCCCAGTGGTCAGGGTGTGAGTGGCACCCGGAGCAATCGTGATGACGTCATCCCAGGCGTTGGCCGTTTCCACGCAGACAAACCGCTGGTAGTCCTCGTCCGGAAGATCTGTCAGGCGGGCAGCCTTGGTGATCCATGGATTCCACACCACACTGCATCCGCTGCCGCCGCTGCGCACGGTAATGATCCGTTGCAACACCGGGTCGTGCACTGCCACGGCGCTCCCGGTGGAGTAAAGGCGGTCCACTTCGCGGTCGAAGGTGATATCACCCGACTGCTGGTGCACCGTCCGGGAGCCCACCGTATCCAGGTAAGGAACGCCATCCAATCCGGTGATGCGGATTTGCCGGATGTCCCCAATGGCCAGGTAGGTATGCAGCGCACTGGTGAGGTTGACCGCGGAGGAGCCGGAATTCGTCATCTGCAGGCTGAGTTGCAGGGTGGCGCCGAGCCGGATTTCCAATTCGAGATGGAAGGGATGATCCCAGCAGCGGCGGGATTCGGGGTCATCAGTCAGGGAGAACTTCAGGGTGACCCCGGTCTCATCCGTGGTGACAGGCCCCTGCTTCCAGAAGCGTGTCCTCACCAATCCGTGGGAGGGCAGGGCGGGATCGTCCGGATGGCCGCCAAACCACGGCCAGCAGAGCGGCACCCCGCCGCGGATGGGTTTGCCCTCCTCATAGAGGGCTTGAGGACTGAGGTATAAGACTGGATCATGCCCGGCGGGCGTCCATTCCATGAGGTGCGCTCCGCACAGGGCGATGCGGGCCGTGACCGCGGGATGGGTGATTTCCAGAATAGGATAGCCCGGGGTGAGTTCAGTTTGTTTGATGTTCATGGACGGTTCCTGTGAAGGGGTGGTGGACAGGCAAAGGGATGCGGTGTCCCACGTCCAGTGCCACAGGAAAAACCGCCGCGCCCTGCCACGCAAACGGCTTCCCCCACCGCTTCAGGATTGCCCTCCGGGCGGTTCCTGTGGTAGGGCACCGGATTCATTGCCATGACTACCCTGCCTGCTCTTCCCTGTTTCTGTTATTTTCTGGTACTGTTTTTCGCCTTGCTGGGCCGGCCGGAGTCGCGGGCGGAATCCCCGCCCGTGACGGTGCAGAACAATGTCGCCTACAAGACCGGGGAGGGCTGGACCGCTTATGAACAGGCACGTTGCCGCCTCGACTTGTATCTGCCGGCGGACCGGAAATCATTCCCCACCCTGGTCTGGCTGCACGGTGGCGCCCTCACTTCCGGGACCAAGGATGACGGCAGTGTGACCGCAGTCGCCCGGCATTTCGCAGGGGCCGGGGTGGCGGTGGCCTGTGTGAACTACCGGCTCAGCCCCCTCGCCAAATATCCCGCCGGCATCGCCGATGCCGCGGCGGCCTTTGCGTGGGTGAAGCAACATATCGCGGAGCATGGGGGTGACCCGGCCCGCCTCTTTCTGGGGGGACATTCCGCTGGAGGTTACCTCACGCTGATGGTCGGTCTGGATGCCCGTTATTTGAAAGCAAACGGGCTGGATCCCTCGGCCATCGCCGGCTTGATCCCGGTCGCCGGGCAGACCCTCACCCATTACAGCATCCGGGAGGAACGTGGATTGCCGAAGGACCGGATCATCGCCGACGAAGCGGCCCCCCTGTATCATGTGAGCAAGGACGCGCCTCCGATGCTGATTCTTTACGCGGAAAACGACATGGCGATGCGTGCGCAGGAGAACGAATTGCTCGCCGCCGCACTGCGGCAGGCAGGTCATACCGGAACCACCGTCCGGATGATCAAAGGCCATGATCACGGTTCGGTCGGCAACGACCTGGCGCTTCCCGGTGATGAAGGATTTAACGCAGTGATGAAGTTCATTCTCCCGGAAAAACCGGATCGTCCGTGAACGGACCGTCGGCGGCTACTTCGTGTGCTTGATGATGAAATCCACGATGGGGGTGGAGTCATCCAGCCCATGCGGGTGGTGACCCGTCCCGGGCTTGCGGATCAGGGTGATGGAGCCGCCCAGCGCTTCATAACGTGAGGCAATCAGGCCGGTGTTTTCCTCCCACGGCACCACTTCATCGGCATCGCCAAAGACATGGAGCAGCGGCACCTGGTGCTGGGCGAGCGGCGCGAGATGGTCCACGGGGTTACCCGTCCACGCCAGAGCCGCAGCCTCATCCGGGAACTTCCAGAGTTCCAGCACCCGGACCCAATTGGCGGGGTCGCCTTTCCCTTTTCCTTTGCCGCCGGGCCAGCTTTTGAAGTCGCAGACCGGGGCGTCGGCGTAAATGCAGGATACCTTGCCGGGATTGGCGATGGCCCAGTTATAGCAATAAAGCCCGCCGCGGCTCAGTCCCACCAGCGCCGGCCGGGGACTCAAACCGTAACGGGTGGTGAGTTCCGCATAACACTGATCCCAAAAAGCGACCGCCGGCGGGCTGCCCAGCAGGTCGGGCACCTCCAGATAGACAATATGGAAGCCCCGGCCCAGCAGGGCGATATCCGGGGCGGGTTTGTGGCCGAAAAACTCGCCGTGCCAGATCCAGGGCCGGCCCGGGGCCGCGGTGACCGGGGCTACCAGCGTGAGCCGTTTTCCGGCCAGATCGAAGTCATGCCGCACAAATCCATTCCATGAACTGGTGGTACCGGGAAAGGCCGGGCCGGATTTTCTTGCCAGGCTGCGGGCCAAGGCGTCGAAAACAGCGGCTTGGTTTTCGGCTTCCACGAGAGGAAGGCCGGGCTGGATGCCGGGGCGTTGGTGGCCGGTGTGGCTGAGCCAGGCCGGGCGCAGCAGGGCCTGCTTCTGTTGCACGGCTTTCAGGATGCCGGCGCCTTCCGGGTGCATCGGCGTGCCGTCAGGATTGACTTTCAGGCCCCAGGCTTCGAGGACCGGTTGGGCCATCAGCCGGTGGCCTTCTTCGCCCGGATGCACGCCGTCGTTGGAGAAGGTGAAGGCCGGGTCGGTCTTCCGTCGTTCCGTCAGGGCCGTGTTCATCAGCGTGTGCAGATCCAGTACTTCCCAGCCCGCCTGACGCTGGCTGGCCAGCGAGGCACTGTAGGCATCCAGGACGGTGTTATAACCCTGCCAGGGTTGCGGATATTTTTCCAGTCCATCGCCGAGCACCCGGCTTTTGATCGGCAATGGATCAAACACCGGCGGCGTGAGATGGATGATCCGGGCTCCCGCGGCAGTGACTTTCCCGTGCAGTTTTTTCATACCCTCCTCGAAGGCCCGGCGGCGTTCCTCACTGAGCGGATAATAAATGCCATCGTTCATTCCATAACACGCCAGCACGAGATGGGGCCGGGCCTTCTCCAGCACGCGGTCCAGCCGCTCATGCAGATCCGGGCGCGGGAACTGGCCCCCGGCGTGTCCTTCCTCACTGAGGCCGGAGACGGTTTCGCTGCTGAGGCCGAGCGATATGATGGAATAGATTGATTCGGGATATTGGGCGATCAGAGCGGCCTCAATGATATCGATATAACCTCCGGCCTGGGTGATGCTGTCGCCGAGAAAAACGATGCGTTTCTCCAGCGGAGGTTTCGCGGCGGAAACAGTGATAGCAAGTAGCAGGGTCAGGAGCAATGCACGCATGGAGGAAAATGGGCCAACGCTTGGCCTGTCCACAAGACGCAAGCCCGGGCCGGGGATTTTCATCCCGTTTGGAGATGGTGCCGGGGCCGTCCAGGCTCCCGCGCCACCGGCAGGAGCCTCAGGGACCTTTCATGAAAGCCGCCTGCCTTTTGAAATACCCCAGCCAGGAAGCCCCGTGATATTCAGATAAAGGCCCATGGATCCGGCGAGGTCGAGCAACCGGCGCAATTGATCGAGTGATGCCTCGACCGGGGTGGCAGGAGCACTCCTGAACCGGCCCAACTGCAGATGGATGCAGACCACGTCGGCACCAAGGACCTTCATTTCCCCGAAGTTCTCATGGCCAGTGCCTCATTCGGTATGCCAGTAGTCGTCCAACA
>CAIZWU010000172.1 GCA_903936775.1 uncultured bacterium
CAACGCCACCCCCACCAACACGCGCACCCGGCGCGGTCTGGCATCGTTTGCCAAAATAGCGCTGGCGGAACTGGCCACCCACGCACCTCTGGCGGCGGTGTTTGCCGCCGGGGCGCTCAAGGAACTGGCGTAGGGTGCGCTCCTGCTGATGTTATGGCAGCCGCGTTCACCGTTGCTCCTGGGTCGCCTCTGGGGATAGGCCCCCATGCTCGATGGGCTTCAGGCGCAGTGCGTCAAAGCCGAGAGCCACTTTCTGGTGAGGGTCCGGTAGCATCCGGCGGTGACGATCCTGAGCTTGCACGGGGACGGTTCGGTCACGGTGAGCGTGTGCCTGCCGCGCAAGGGAGCGGGAAAGAACTGCAACTGGCTGGCGGAGCGCTGCTGCAAAGCCACCCGTGGAAACCGCGGAACAGGAGATTGCCGCGCTGTTGGTGGCGGCCTCGCTGGGAGCCGGAATGCGGTTGGAGATCGCCCGCAATGCCAGAGGCGAAATCGAAGCCGCGGGCGCCGGGCGCATCAGCTTTGGATGATGCGATCACGTACATTGCGCCGCTCCACATGGTGGTGGCCCCTGCTGACGGGCTCACGAGCGCCGTGGAGCAGGCCGGTTTCATCATCCGCCGCCGCGCCACTATCGCCCGGAGGCCCTGTCCAAACGCCGGGCCCGAACCCATAACCGGAAAATCCGGCAACCGGTGAGCAAATAGCCCCGGATGCCCGGGCTGGTATCGTTGTTCTAATTAAATCTTCGTAAATTAAGAATTATTAATTAGTTTAATGAAAGTTAATTTTGGCTTGTTTAATTAAATAAATATTAGAAGTAAAAAACCATGAAAAATAACGATTATCCGCCCTGTTGCCTGCTCTCTGCCAAGGGGGGGGTGATTCTCGTCCTGGGGCTGGTGTTCCAAGCTCAAAACCTTACCGCTGCCATGATCGGACTGGGCGCGGCCGAGACGTTCGCGGTGCTGGCCGGTTCGACGGTGACGAACACCGGTCCAAGCGTGATTTCAGGAGATTTGGGCGTCTCTCCAGGCTCCGCCGTTACCGGTATGCCCCCTGGTCTCGTGGTGAACGGCACCATTCATGCGGCCGCCGCGGCGGCGCTTCAGGCTCAGAGTGACCTGACGACTGCCTACAACGCCGCCGCTGGACTTCCATATACGCAAAATCTGACAGGTCAGGATCTGGGGGGCATGACCTTGGTGCCGGGGATTTACTTTTTTTCGTCATCAGCGCAATTGACCGGCAACCTCAGGCTCAACTTGTTGGGCAATCCCGATTCGCTGTTCGTCTTTCAGATCGGCTCGACCCTGACCACTGCATCGAACAGCAGTGTGTCCCTTATCAACGCGATGGAAGCCCGTAATGTTTTTTTCCAGATCGGGAGTTCGGCCACCCTCGGCACGGACACTGATTTCACGGGGAACATACTGGCGTTGACGTCGATCACTTTGAATACGGGGGCGTCCATTGATGGCCGGGCCCTGGCGCGTAATGGAGCTGTGACCTTGGATAATAATGTCATTACAGCGTCCAATTCTGAAAACGCGCATTCTGTTCCGGACGGCGGAAGCACGCTGATGCTGCTGGCCAGCGCGATGGGTATCGTGGTCTGGGTTGCCAAAAAGGCGTCCCTCCGGCAGGCGGCCTGAATGCGGTTGACGCGACCGCGGTATTCTTTCGATCCTTCCTGGGGGCGGGCTGATGGATGTTATGGCTGCAGGTGAACTGGAGATACCAGTTGTGACTAAGTAATTAGTGTCTGCACCTGCTTCGCCAGATCCGCGAAGGTCATGGCAATGGGGGAATCCGTGAGGGCGACCGGTTGGCCCTCGTCGCCGCCGGTGCGGGTGGGGATGTCGATGGGGAGCTGGGCGAGGAGGGGGACTTTGAGGCGGATGGCCTCTTTTTCGCCGCCGCCGGTACCGAAGATGTCATAGCGGATGCCATCGGAGGGGCAGAGGAAGTAGCTCATATTTTCCACCAGACCGAGGACCCGGACGTTGACTTTGGCGAACATGCTGACGGCTTTGCGGGCGTCAATCAGGGCGACCTCCTGCGGAGTAGTGACGATGACGGCGCCGTCGACGGCCACGGTTTGCACGATGGAGAGCTGGATGTCGCCGGTGCCGGGAGGGAGGTCGAGAATGAGATAGTCCAGTTCCCCCCACAAGGTTTGACGGAGGAATTGCTGGACATAGCGGGTGGCCAAAGGACCGCGGACGATGACCGGTGAGCCGTCGTCGAGGAGGAAGGCCATGGACATCAGTTTGAGGCCGTGGGCTTCGATGGGGATGATCTCGTTGGCTTCGGTGGCCATGGGGTGTTCGGTGGTGCCGAGCATGAGACCGATACTGGGGCCATAGAGGTCGCAGTCGCAGAGGCCGACCTTGGCGCCGGAGCGGGCGAGGGCGATGGCGAGATTGGTGGCGACGGTGGACTTGCCGACCCCGCCTTTGCCGCTGGCGACAGCGATGATACGTTTCACTCCGGTGATACTGGCGCGGCCCACGGTGCCGGCGGGCCCTTCCGGTTCCTTGATATCGAAGTCGAGCTGCACCTTTCCGATTCCAGGCACGGCGGCGAGGGCGGCGGTAGCAGCCTCATGGATCTGGCGGGGAATACTGGCATCCCGTGCGGCGAGGGAGAACTGGATGGCGACATCGGAGCCGGTCAGGGTGATGCCTTTGATCAGGCCGAAGGAGACGATATCGCGGCTGAAACCGGGGTATTTGACGGTGCGGAGGACATCGAGGACGAGGACTTCAGTAATCATGGATGCGGGAGATACGACGGTGGGGCAGGGGGGCAAGGCGGATTTGGGAAGAATCCACGTCCGGCTCCGTCATGGGGTCACGTCCTGATTTTGGTTCCACCGGTTTGATGGGGAATCGGAGAAAGCTCAGATGAGTCGTTTTATTGAGTCAATGCGCCTTCCTCGGCGCCAGTCTGGGTGACACTTGGCGCCTGATCGACTACAGTGGCACCTTCACCAATAACACGCTGGATTTGGGAGCCACCCCGGCGCTCTCCGGAGGCAATGCCTTTGCGGTGGATACCAGTGTCGCTGGCCAGGTGAACCTCGTGGTGGTTCCTGAAACCTCCTCCGCCGGCCTGCTGGGTCTCACGGCTCTCCTCACGCTGCGCCGCCGCCGCGCCGCCTAAAGTCAGGTTGACCGAATCCAGCTTCATCTGCCGCACGGCCTCCCAAGGGCCGTGCGGCAGAAGTGATCGAGATGGATCGGGCCGGGGCCGTGGCGCGGGCGGATTAACCTCAGGTCATACCGGGGTTTTTGACTGGGGTATCGTCCAGGGTCCTTGGGCACTGTTTGCAGGATTGATTCTTGCACCCGTATCCGCGGACGCACCGCGCGGTGTTTTGAGCTTTCGTCACGGATCATCACGGGTCTAATGATGGCCTATGTGGTATCGACTGTTGATGTTTCTGATGCTGGGACTTGCCGGAGTGGTGCATGCGGCAGGGCCGGACCGGCCGCATCTATTATTTGTGTTTGCGGACGACTGGGGCCGTTACGCGGGCACTTACGCCCGGTTGGACCCGCGTCCCTCGATCAACCATGTCGTCAGGACTCCCCGTATAGATGAAATCGCCAGGCGTGGCGTCACTTTCCGGCATGCTTTCGTCAATTCGCCGTCCTGCACCCCCTGCCGCAGTGCGTTGATGACCGGACGGTACTTTTTCCGGACCGGACCGGGTTCTATTCTTCATGCTCAGGCCTGGGACGCCTCGCTCCCGGCGTGGCCGCTCCTGTTGCGGGAGGCCGGTTATCATCTGGGCGAGACCGGCAAGGTGTGGGGGCCGGGAAATCCCAATGATGCTCCCATCGGAGCAGGAAAGTATGCCTTCGAAAAACGGGGCATGGCCTTCAATGATTTCAGTGAGGAAGCGACCCGCTCCGTCAAGGCCGGGGCCACGGTGGAGGAAGCCAAATCCCGTTTGCTGGCCCAGGTGCGGGGGAACTTCGACGATTTCCTCGCCGCCCGTCCCGTGGATCAGCCATTTTGTTATGTCTTCGGCCCGACCAACGTCCACCGCTCCTGGGAAAAAGGTTCCGGTCCGGCCTTGTGGGGCATCAAACCGGACGAACTCCAAGGCAAGCTGCCGCCGTTCCTGCCGGACGTTCCGGAGATCCGGGCCGACGTGGCCGATGGCCTTGGTGAAGTCCATGCGCTCGATGCCATGCTGGGGGTGCTGCTCGACCGGCTCCAGGAAACCGGTGATTTGGACCGCACTCTGATTGTCCTGAGCGGAGATCATGGCATGGCAGGGGTGCCTCGGGGCAAGTGTAACCTCTACGATTTCGGCACCCAGGTGCCTCTCATCATGGCCGGCCCGGGCGTCGCGGCTATGGGAAGCGGGCGCATCGCCGATGACTTCACCCTGCTGATGGATCTGGCCCCCACCTTCCTTGAATCTGCCGGGGTGCCCCTTCCACCCGGGATGGATGGCCGCAGCCTGCTGCCGGTGCTGCGGCATCCGGCTTCGGGGCAGGCGGATCCGGCGAGGACCCAGGTGGTGACCGGCCGGGAACGGCATGTGCAGGATGCCCGGGCGGGGAATCTGCCCTATCCCCAGCGGGCCCTGCGCACCCGCGATTTCCTCTATATCCGGAACTACGAGCCGGATCGTTGGCCTATGGGCGATCCCACCGGCCTGACGGAGGCGGCCGCCCCTCCCACCCGGGCCGTGGAGAATGTCACCCACACCACGTTCGCTGATTTTGATGCCAGTCCCACCAAAGCGTGGATGGTCAATCACCGGAATGACTCGTCGTGGCTCCAAGCCTGGCAACTGGGCTTTGCCAAGCGCCCCGCCGAAGAACTCTACGATCTGTCCAAGGATCCCGATCAGATGCATAACATCGCCGCCGACCCCGCCTCTGCGGCGGTCCGCCGGGAATATGCGGACCGCTTGAAAGACATCCTCACGGCGGCGGGAGATCCCCGCCTCGCGGACGGCAGCATTCTTTTCGAGCAACCACCGTTTACCAGTGGCCGCCCCCGCCCCCAACCCAAAAAACCCTGACCGCCATGCGTCCGCTGCTGCTCTGCCTGCTTGCCCTCTTTTGCGTTGTCCGCCCGGCTTTGGCCGCGGACGCCCCCCGGCCCAATATCCTGTGGATCACCGCCGAGGACATGGGGCCCCACTTGAAGTGTTATGGATTTGATTATGCCGACACGCCGAACCTCGATGCCCTCGCCGCCCGCAGCCTGCGCTACCGCAAGTGCTGGTCCAATGCGCCAGTTTGTGCCCCCGCCCGCACCACCCTGATCACGGGAATGTATCCGCCCAGCCTGGGGGCCGAGCACATGAGGAGCGAGGTCAGGATTCCTTCTCACATCAAACTCTATCCGCAACTGCTGAGGGAAGCCGGTTACTACTGCACCAACCGTGACAAGACCGATTACAATGTGGCGGAGTCCGGTGGGGTCTGGGATGAATCCTCCAAAAAGGCCCACTACCGGAACCGGGCTGCCGGGCAGCCCTTTTTTGCCGTCTTCAATTTCACCGGCACCCACGAAAGCCAGATCCGCAAGCGTCCCCACACGGCCATCCATGATCCCGCCAAAGCACCGCTGCCTTCCTATCACCCGGATGTGCCGGAGGTCCGCCGGGACTGGGCCCAGTATCACGATAACATTACCGCGGTGGACCGCCAGGCGGGCGGGGTGCTGGCGGATCTCAGCGCTGCCGGACTGGCGGAGGACACCATCGTCTTTTTTTATGGGGACCATGGATCCGGGATGCCCCGGAGCAAACGCTGGCCCTTCAATTCCGGTCTTCATGTTCCGTTGATTGTGCATATTCCTGACAAATGGAAAGCCCTCGCGCCTCCAGATTATCAGAGCGGGGGCTGGTCGGAACGCTTGGTTTCCTTTGTCGATTTTGCCCCCACCCTGCTCAGCCTCGCCAGCGTGAAACCACCGGCATGGCATCAGGGCCGTGCCTTTCTGGGTACCCATCCGGCGCTTCCTCCCGGGTTTCTCTTCGGTCACCGTGGCCGCATGGATGAGCGCATGGATCTCGTGCG
>CAIZWU010000173.1 GCA_903936775.1 uncultured bacterium
CGCGGGTCGTGTTAGATATCAAGCGCCAAACTTGGAGGGATGTCTAAAAGGCATTTGCTTTTCGCGGGTGGCGTCATGGGCGGGTCCGGGACCGGGGAGAGAGGGTGCCTGGGGAGAGAGGGGGGCGGAAGAAGGCTGAAATTTGAGCGAAGAATGATTAACTGCGGGCAGAGAGCGGTTCCAGGCGTCTGAATTTGACCGGTGGCACGTGGCTTCAGCATGGTTCATTCACGAATTGAGACAACCAATGAGCCTACCATTCCCGGCCGCCGTGCCAATGATTTCCTGCTTAATTTAGCTGGGAAATTGAATTTTTGGCTGCCGGCAAAAATCATCGTCGCTCCCTCCGACATGATCTTCTTCCAGTCGGAAACCTGCATCGGATGGATTTCGAAGCCCTTGGCAATCTGCTGAATAGTATTGACGCCCTTCAGCGCTTCCAGCGCCACTCGGGCCTTGAATTGATTCGCTGCGCTCACCCTCCGGGCACTTCTCCGAAGTGTCCATCTCCGCTTCGCTGCGGTTCGGGGTCGTGTCTTCTGCGTTTGGCTTTCATTTTGTGGGGTTGGATTCAGTCTCTATGGGCCACCTCCAAAAACCACAATCGTAGTTTAGCCTCTGGCCGGAATTTCGGGATTCACCTCACACCCATCCATGTATCGGTTCAATGCGCAAACTCAGTTAGAATCGTTCTTCACGGCCCCACTGCCAGCCGCCAAAACTTCTTGGGCGGCGGAAGGGTGACGACTAGCTGATTCGTCGTGCCGTTGCCATTGATCACGCTGCCTTCATTACCCCATGTGCTCAGATTGGTGCTGGACTGGAGCTGGTAAGTGTGACTGGTCTCACTGTCCCACTCCAGCAGAGTCGAGGTACCATTTTTACGGATGCGCAGCCGCGTACTATCTTTCCTCGCAGCAGTGAGGATGCTGGCCGCCTCCCGCTGGCCACTGAGATAGGCCCCATGTACCGTGCCCCAGTATTGATTATGAGTGGCCTCTCCAGCAAAATAGAGCCGTGCTCCCTCACGAGTCGCTAGAGCTTTAAAATCAGAGACTGCGGCCCCCGCCTTCGGGAAACTGTAGGCCCCGCGTGAAAAGGGGTCTGTATGCCAGCGTGTCACATGGTAAGCTTGCAGGGTGCTGGTATTGGCAGAGGGAAAAGCCGCCGCCACCTCTGCCAGTGCGGCATCACGCAGCTGCGGATCGGTCATCGTGGTCTCACGCGTGCGCGCCTCAGGCCCTTGGTGCCACCAGGTCAGCAGATTGGCCCCTGTCTGCCACTCCGCGCTGGTGAAGCTGCCAGCCCAGGGTGCAGACGATTTCAGATTCAGAAACCAATTCGTCGCTGTCGGCCAAAAGCGGCGGTTGAACCGCATCGTCACCTTATCCAGCGTGCCCATGCCCATCCGTGAAATGGCCGTCTGTTTTGCCGTAGAGAAGGCCGGTAAAAAGCTCACATTCCCCGCCTGAAGCACACCCAGCGGTAGCGTACAGGGCGCTTCGGGAATCGCCGGGGGGTAACTTGCGGGTTTTTGGCCGGGTTCCGTGCTTTCCGTAATTCCCTGATTATCAGGCTCGCCGCTTCGGGCCAAGGAAAATCCGGCACAACTCGCTTCTCTCGGCCTGCGGCACTTATTCCGGTTTTCCTTGGCTCTCCGCTCTGAGCCTGATAGAAGGTCATTATGGGATTTCACGCGGTGAAATGCCCTTCTGTAGGGCCTTCCACGAGTTTACTTGCCCTTACAGCGTCTCCGCACATCGATCTAAGCCCCCCGCTCATTCCCGTTGCGCCCAAACTAAAGGCTCATGCTTTCGTTACCCCTGGTCTTCATAAGATCCATATTGTTATAGCAGGCATCAACGATACCCAACTGGATTCTGCCATCTTTCTAAAATCAGGCAGCCTGCGCTCCATTACCCCCCAGCCCTAATTCAAATGAAAGCGATTCTCAAATTCATCCTGCTCGTGCTCCTGAATTTTTCCAGTCGATCCGTGGGCGCTTCAGCGGTCGTTTTGGATTCATTTTCCGACGTGAATTTCGATGTTAGTAATGTTTTTACGGCGGAGCAACTTTTTTTCTGTAAATTCTTCGGTTTAGGTAGAGTGGGGAGTGAGGATGGGAAAAAGTTTTTGGGATTTCAGCGGGAGCGGGTGATTTTGGGAAGGGAAAGATAGCATTTGGAGGTTTCCCAGTCCTCGGAGATTTCCATCAGGATGGCGCTGACGAGGCGCAGGAGGGAGGCTTCGTTGGGGAACAGTCCCGCGACGGCGGTGCGGCGGCGGACTTGGCGGTTGAGGTTTTCACAGGCATTGGAGGTGCGCAGGCGACGGCGTTGTGCCTCGGGCTGGCCAAAGACGGCGAAGCCTTCAGGGAGGTTTTCCTCCAGCCATGCGGCCAGTTTGGGAGCGCAGCCGCGGTATTTGGTGACGAGTTGGCGCAATCGTTCTTCGGCTTCGGCGAGGCTGGCGGAGTCGAAGATGCGGCGGATTTCGCCGGCGATGACGGGTTTTTGATCGGCTTTGAAAATGTAGGCCTGGGCGTTTTGCTGGAGATGGAATTGGCAGCGCTGCCACGGCACGCCGGAGAAGACGGCGGCGCGGGCGGCCCCGAGGCCGGGGTGGGCATCGCTGATAATCAGGGCGGGGGTGCCGATGCCGCGTTCCCTGAGGCTTTGCAGGAACCCGCGCCAGTGGACTTCGGCCTCGGAGAGGGAGACGGAGGTGCCGAGGATGACGCGGCGGCCATCGACCTCGCGGATGCCGATGGCCATGAGCACGGCGCAACTGCGGACGGCGCCCCCGACCCGCACTTTTTCATAACGGGCGTCCATGAAAAGGTATCGCATGGGATCAAGGGGCCGGATGCGCCATTGCTCGAGGAGGGGATCCAGCTGGGCGGCGACACGGCTGACTTCGGTGGAGGAAATGGAGGTGCCGCAGAGTTTTTCCAGGACGGCCGTGACGCGGCGGGTGGACACGCCCTGCAAATACATTTCGGCGACGGCCAGAGTCAGGGCTTTTTCGCTGCGTTGGCCTTTGTTGAAGGCCTTGGGGTAGAAGGAGGAGGCGCAGTCGCGGATCTGGGGGATGGCAAGCTCCACGGGGCCGCTGCGGGTGAGGAGGGTTTTGGGTTTGAAGCCGTTGGCGAAGCCGAGGCGCTGGTCGGTGCGCTCGTTGGCGGTGGCCTGAAGGTGCTGGGAGCGCTCGATTTTCATGGCGGCGTTGATGAGCAGGCCAATGGCGCTGGGCAGGCCTTCGAGCCCGTCGGCGAGGAAATGATTGAGCATGGCGTCGGACTGGGTATGGGAGAGGTGTGGTTCGGTCATGGGGATGTTGGATTGAGGAGACGTCGAATATCTCTCCATCCTGCTTTCCCTGGCCGGACCCGCCACCCCGCAACCTCCGGTATCGGAGGGAGGGGGGGGCGGCCCGGATTTTTTGCAATAATCCCAACTTCGCTTCGCCCCGTTAGGATTATTGCAAAAAATCCACCGTGATATACTGAACCAGATTACAGAAGAACTGTTCTACCCCCCTCCGGGCCGGCGATCACTTCAGTGGTGCACTTTGACGCGTCTGCCGCGTCGGAGCCGGTGATCACTTTGGTGGTGCACTTTGAGTGATCGCCGACAGCGTTTTCAAGGATGTACCCCAACTGATCGCAGCGATCGGGGCTTACCAGGCCGCCCACAACTCCAACCCTAAACCGTTTGTCTGGACCGCCTCCGCCCGCGACATTTTGGAGAAGGTGAAGCGTGGCCGGCAAAAACTGATTAATATGCATTCCG
>CAIZWU010000174.1 GCA_903936775.1 uncultured bacterium
CCCAGCCCTGTCAGGGCGGCATCTTCCCGGAAGATCATGCTCCTCCGGAGCTCAAAATCTCCACGCGGCGCCTTGTTATAACGATCAAGCACCTACGGCGCGGGCCGGAATCATGCTGGGATCCCCTGCTGCAAAACTTCCCATTCGTGAATATTCACGGAAATTGGTGGTAAGCCCTCCCCACAGAGCACACCCGTCCGATTTATTAGTGAACCCAAAAGCATTTGGTCCATCCAATTCCCTGTGTCACGAGTGGTCTGCGACACACTCATGCTACGTTTTACCGGGCTGCGCCGGTCTTTCCGATGCATCCGTGACCATCAGAATCATCCGTGCGATTTGGCAGTGCCCTGCCTATCTCCGGCGGAGCCTCCGGTGGCGGCCGCCCACCTGCAGCTGTCAGAATCCCAAGCCAACCCGGAAGCCCACCACACTCTGCTCGAATTCGTTCAATGGGTTGGACCCCGTACTCAGGCTGTATTGATAAAAAAGGCTGACGCTAAGCGGCATCCTCCCCCACAGCAGTTTTTGACGACCTATGCTGAAGCTGAAGCGATGGTAGTTTTCCGGGGTTCCACTTCCGCCATCCTCCGCCCCCGGATCACTTTCCACTCCCCTGATGTCGGTGTAACTGGAATTTTCCAGGCTATAATCAAGCGAGGTGACAAAGCCCCGGGGGAAAGCTTTGGTGGCAAAAACGGTGATCCCGGTGGTATCGGAGGAACTCTGCCCCTCCAGGGCCGAGGCCAACGTACGCCGGTAAATACTCAAGCCAAGAGACGTCGTCTGATTCACTTGCCAGGAGGTCCCCAGCTCAAATGCAGGGGCCGTTTCGGTAAATTCTTCCTCCTCCCCGCTCTCCGTGGTGCTGGTGGTGCGGCGGATATCCATCCCGATGCTTCCAAAAAAGGAAAGCTTGGGATCGTAAGTGTAAGACACCCCCAAAGTTGGATTGAGATAGTTCTGCTCCACCCCGGCCGCTTGCTCGGAATTACCAAAGGCCAGCGACGGCTGGAAATTGAACTTCTGCATACCCAGTGGGCTGACACTCCACCCCAGGTTTCCATCCCATCGGGTCAGGTCACTCAGAGGCTCCGCTTGTGCTTCCTGGTTCGTAAACTCCTGAAGCCGGAAATTCAATCCCCCCTGCAACGAGGTGCGCCGCAGCATACGGCTGATGGCCAGACCGAGATTGTAATCGTTGCTCTCGCTTTGTATGGTCTCGCGCGTCTGCCGCGCCTGATCGAGTCCATTGCCATTGTCCTGCAAAAATGCCCCACTCAGCGTGATGGTTGTCTGAGCCCCCTTGACTCCAATGAATCCGTTCAAGTTATGCGAAAACGGCTCCCGTCCTTCGTTCAAAGCCTCATCAAAATACCGGAAATAAGCCAAGTCGTAGTCCAGTCCAAAGAAAACGCCCATCCGGCGGTTTCCCCCGTGGTGATAATGCATGGAAAAATCACTGCTGCTCAGCATTCCTGATTCCTCGTTGACCGGGTCCTGAAAAAGATTGGTACTGTAGGTCACTGAACTCCCCAATTCTGCAGAAAAACCATCCTGGATGAAACCGGCATTCAACCGCCCAGGCACCAAGCCCGGTCCCGCCTCCGGGCTGGCATTGAATCCGCCCAGCAAGTGGTCGAAGGGCAATCCCTCCCTGGCAAATCCGGGACTGGCTAATACTCGACTACCGCCACCTTCCTGAGTCCCTGCTGCCCCCTCTGCCACTGCTCCGTCCTGCGCGGTGGAACTCCCTGTTCCATTGGCGCAGAGCCATGCCAGACCCAGCACTGCGGGACGGGCGTGGGTCCAATTCGTTGTGAGGGACACCACAGAGCGATGCCGGAAGTTTCGGAAACAATTCATCAATCCAGAAAATATAGCGTTAGAATGACAGGGGTCAAGTTTTTAGGCGGAGAGACTGGGCAGCTTTCCCGTCCGATCGAATTCCTCAGTCCCCACCGACGCCGAAAAAACCGCATATAACTACGCCAACAAAAAAGAGAGGACCCCGGAAGCCCCTGTCTTAAATAGGAGAGAGATGATCTCTGCCGGATCCGATCAGGCCTAGGAAGGCCCCATCGCTTGGCGCGCAGCAACCGTGCCGGGGAAGGAAAGGCGCAGCAGCGTCACCTTGGGTTGCCGCTGACCTATTAATTACAAATTGAGCGGCCTGAGCAGCATGGGAGGCCAGGAGGCCGATGGCGCAAACGAGTGATTTTGCAATAACAGAATTTTTCATATTTCTTCAAGTTCAGCATTTGACGAACTTGCCGACCATTTAGCAATCCATACGCCAACTCACCGAATTTACTGAAAAAATCTGCGGACCTAGGGATAAAACCTTGATCCTAAGGGAGCAAGCCCGACATTTTTTTGTCCGGTTTGCCCCCGGGAAAATCCCTCAAAAAAACCTTTCCGGGAAAGTGTCAAGAAACCCGACACATTCCCGGATCAAAAGCAATCAATTCCGACACCATTGGGCACAGGCCCAGAATCCCCGGCCCGGGTGGACCAAGGACTCCATCCGCTTTGAGCGGGAACCACCCGGAGCCTACTTCACCTCCGGGATTCAGGCAGGGCGGCGCTGACGCCCCGCCCTGCCCTTCCGGTTTCCGGTGCAGTTTTTAACTAACAGGCCTTTGGCGTCTTGAGGAAGCGCCGGCCCAGGCTAAGTCCTCCGAGGGCCAAGCCCATCAAGGCGACGGTAGCGCCACCATCAGGCACATTGTTGCGCTGCACCGTAGACCACTCCTCATACCCACCACCGGAATTCTGGAATGGAGAACCAAACTTGGAATATAGGTAGACATATGACGACCCATCATTGCCGAGGCTCGAAGCGGGAATGTAGGCAAACATATCACCCTTTCCGTTCCCGGGGTTCAAATAGGAGTCCAACTCAATCACACTGTCACCGTCCGCCCCCAAATCAAGATCCCATTTTTTGTCGGCGCCGGAACCAGTGAGATCAGTTAGCACTCCCACGTCCCCGGCGAAATCAATGATTGGTGTCGATCTCGTCCAGATTTCCAATTCGAAGAGCGAAATTAATCCCTTGCTGTGGTCTTGACCTCCTTCAGCCTCATCAATATCCAGAAGGAATTGGTAATAATCAGTACCACCAAGATTTACCAAAGGGACCGAATTCAGCTGGATATCGTGATTAAAATTCGTCCCGCCCTGATTCAAGTTATCAAGGGCAAGTTTACTGACCCCGGTATTAAATCCCTCCTCTGTCACTTTATTTTTAATGCGGACAAATGAATCAATCACGCCGCTTCCAGTCGGTTGTACCGGCACCTGCTGGAAAAACCCGCCATTGGCCGAACCGGAGGCATTGGCTGTGGTGAGATCGAGAGAAATTGCTGAAGCTGTCTGGCAAAGCGCGATCCCGGAGGCAAACAAGCCAGCCGCGGTCCATTTTCTGATAATTGATGTTTTCATAGTTTTTTTACTGTTTATTTTGTTATTACACATCGGGAATTTCTTCCCGCTCCACCACAATGCACGCCATATGCCAACAACGTGATTTCATCGAAAAATAAAGGAAATAAAGAATCACAACCCATTGACAAACAGATTATTGGATTTGAATATATTTATTTTTATCTTAATAAGATATAAAGAATTCGCTTATTTACTCACAATTAATATTGTTAAAAATCCCGACAGAACCGGTCGAAAAGTAAGAAATCCCGACAGTTCACCCATTTCCCAATTGAACTGAACTGGTGGCAGACATTCTTGTTTAATCCCATGCCGCCAGCCGAACCTGGAAAACATCCTCCGACCCCTCTGCGGCATGGGCTGCCCGCCTTCGCTTCTGCATCGGCGCGCCGCGCCCACCGGCATCAGCGATGGCACCCACCCTGCCCTCAAAAAACCCCGAAACCCCGTCGGACCTTCAGCCATCCTTGTCGATGCCCAGCTTCTCCATCAGTTCGTAAAAGGTCGGGCG
>CAIZWU010000175.1 GCA_903936775.1 uncultured bacterium
AGCATGGGCCGTAGCCTGACTCTGCCACCGGCGAGTCGTGTGCGGAATGGATCCCGGAGGGATTAAAGCCATTAGCCGGGGATTGAGCGCCGCGACATCCCCGGAACGTTCCCCAACAAAATCTACGCATCCCGGCAGGTATGCCAGCAAATCCCCTCTCCGCCTCCAAGTCACTTTCCCGGACCACCATACCCCAACCAAACCAATCGATGCCCTCCACTTATCTCAGTCTGCATTATCATGTGGTTTTCAGCACCAAGGACCGGGAGCCCCTGATCCACCATGAGATCCTCCCCCGCCTCCACGAATACCTTGGCGGCACCATCGAAGGTCTCGGCGGATTCCCCCACCGGGTGGGCGGGGTAGCCGACCATGTGCATCTGCTGTTCGGGTTGAAAGCCACGGCCACTCTGAGCGATTTCATGCGTGAATTGAAAAAAGCATCCTCCGTTTGGATGCAGGCCACCGGCGGCGTGGGAGATTTTGCGTGGCAGGAAGGATATGCGGCCTTCACCATCAGCGCGACGGCGCGGGCGGCGGTAGCGGAGTATATCTCCAACCAAGCCGAACATCACCGGAAGCGGTCGTTCCGGGAGGAATTGATCGTCATGTTGGAAAAAACGGCGGTCGAATATGATGAGCGGTATTTGGACTGAATCGTGGATGGGGCAGGGGGGATTCTGCCATCCCTGACGGGATGCGGGAGGGCACGGCGCGTTTTTCCGGTCCGCATTCTATCACCCCTTCAGGGTGAGACGTTTTAATTCCGCCGATTCCGGTGGTGTCGCTTCGCTCAACCACCGGCTAATGGCTGTGATCCCGGCGGGATCGAATTCTGCCCAATTTCAGGCGGCGATGGTATTATACCAAGGAAGTCCTGAAAATGGGACGAGGGGTGACCCAAGCCAGGCTGGAGGATCGAACGGTGGCCGCCGCCCCGTGGGGGGCGGAATCCGTACAGCATCCGTGGCCCAAAGAGGTACCCCAGCCCCGTCGGGGCGGCATCTTCCCGGAAGATCACGCTCCTACGGAGCTCAAAATCACCACGCGCTGCCTTGTGCTATAACGATCACGCACCTACGGCGCCGGCGGACTCCTGCAACGTTTCCCATGCGAGGCCCCAATCAACGCTTCCCCATCAACCTTCCCCAGCAGATCGCGCCACGAAGTGCACCTGGGACCGCGAAGCCTGAGAGACCCCGGGCCCTTGGCCCGTCAGCGGTTATTCGCCGGCGGGCACGCTGAGCCGGTAGAACCGTTGGCGGGTGGTCTGCGGGGCGGTGGAATCCGTTACCGTATCCGGGCCATCGCTGTCCCCGGGGAAGGTGGCGAGCGAGTGCCACTGCTGCAGGTCGTCGGAATATTCGAGGATCAGGGCTTGCCGCTGCCGGCCCTCTACGTTCAGGCGGAGACCGTCCTCCGGGGAGGCGGCGCGGGTGAGTTCCAAGACCGGAGGGGGCAACACCCTCAGCCCCGCCGTGCCGCTGCTGAGGGATGCGTCTCCCAGGGTGACTACCAGCCGGTAGGAGGCCGTTTCGGAAGACATCCGCCCGACCGGCAGATACGGTTGGTAGGCTTCGGGAATCGGAACATCGTCCTGATACCACTGATAGTGAACCTCTCCGTTGGAAGCTGAAGTCACGGTCAGCCCCGCAGGCACCCCGGCAAAGACCGTCAGGTTTTGCGGCTGGGTGGTGAGCGCAAGATAGTCGCCGCTGGCGGGAAGGTTGGAGGGAGGAATAAAAGCTGGGTCCGCACTGAGCACGATCCGGTCGAGTCCGGTCAGCGCCGCTGCCGCGCGGAAAGTGAGGGTCTGCGTTCCCCCGGTTAAGCCCACGGTATGGGGCCTGCCGGAGGGCGAGAGGAAACGGGCCCACGTCCACTGGTCAGCCGAGGGTTTGTTCCCGGGATCGGGGTGGCAGATGACGGAGGGTCCATCACCCGCTGCGATGGCAAAGGCACCCTGACTTCCGGCCGGCACCTTGAGCCGGGCCCAGATCTGCCAGGCGGGGCCGGCAGGTGCGGGGAATTCCCAGGTCACCGCGCCGCCGGAGTCTCCCGTGGGGGCCGTCTCCATGAAGGCCTCTCCGGACGCGTTGGGATCGGGCCGGTTCAGCATGGGGGCCGTGACCTCCCCGGCTTCTGCTTCCAGAAAAATCAGATTGGCGGGCCAGATGGGTGGAGTAGGCCCGATCTTAAAAGCGAGTTCTTCCGAAAGGAAGCTTTCCAGTCCGGCCGTGTTGTAGGCGGTGACGACGGCATAATAAGTGGTGCGGGATTCCAAGTCCGGAATCACCACCTCGGTGGTGTTGCCCACGTTGACGGTTTGGGAATAAATCCCGGAGTTGGTCCCATAATAAAGCTGATACCCAGTGACGTCGGTTTCCGGGTTGCGGTCCCAGGCCAGGGTGACGGATTCGGCCAATCCAGTGATCCGGCTGGAGAACAGCAGGCCCAGACAGAGCAGGGGGAGAAGAGCAGCGGTCGGCCGGGTCACTAGTTTCGAAAAGATTGATGTCACGGTAGTCCGAAGTAAGTTGGGGGGATTAGGGATTTCTGTAGGTTTTGAAATCCAAGGACTCTCATTTATGCGACACGCGTCTACCTAGTCAAGATGCTAATTTTGACCTAAGTAAATTACCGGGCCTGTATCAGAGAAATTCCTATTCTTTTTAAAGGATTTTCATTTTGAACCCGAATTTTTGAGGCGGAGGGCAGGGGCTCTGGGAGGTTTACCGCGAATTTTCGCCAATGTTCACGAATGGGGACCTCTTGGCCGATCCCCGAGGGATCACAGCCATTAGCCGGTGGTTGAGCGGAAGCGACACCACCGGACTCATGGGGTGCGGTGCCGGTAATGGGGCAGGTGGATTTTAAAAAGTCTGGGGGGGATTGCTGCGGAGTGGTATCATTCCAGCGCCATTGCGTGGGATTGTGATATTCCCCGGCGGAATCGGCACGTTGAGCGGGGCGGAAGGGCAAATCTCCTTGGTGCCGGACGCTTTTTCCCATGGGGAAACGCAAAACTCCTTAGGGCTCGGGGCGAAGTACGTAGGAGAGCGACTCCGCGCTCATGGGGAAAAGCAAATTCCCTATGGGAAATCGTCCGCGCTCCATGTGCCGGAGCCGGTTCCCTTAGTGAATTTTAAAATCTCCCTTTTTACCGCGGCGGCGCCCTTGGTGAATTTCAAAAACAACCTGGTAAAAACGCGATTCACCATAGGAAAAAAGCGCGGGGAGACGCCGTTATTGGGGCCGCCGCAGGGGAAAAGCTGAAACCAAATCTCACGGATCCAACGGATTATCACGGGTGAATGAAAACAAGCTGAGGAGTGATCAAAGCCCCGTTGGGGGCACCCTCTTAATAGCATGGGTGTCCTGAATTTGCCCCCAGCCCCGCAAGGGTGGCATCTTCCGGGACGATTACGCTCCTACGGAGCTCAATATCCCCAGGTGGTGCGTTGCTATAAAGATGGCGCATCTACGGCGCGGGGGGGCAAACAGGGCGGGATTTTGGATTGCTGGAGGCTTGCTCCAGCTTTGGCGGAGGTCTCCGCGATCCCGGAGGGATCTCCGGCATGGTGATTCGGGGGAGGTGGGGGACGTGCTGCCATCCCTGCCGGGATGCGTGGATTTCGTTGGGGAATGTTCCGGGGATGTCGCGTCGCTCAATCCCCGGCTAATGTCTTTGATCCCTCCGGGATCCTTTCCAACATCAATGCCTACCCTCCATCAACCATCAACTATTCCCCCATCAACCAATGTCATCGCACACGACTCGCCTGCGGCAGAGTCATGCTACGGCCGATGCTACGTTTCCTGACCGCTGACCGCTGACTGCTGACCGCTGACCGCGCCTCGCGCCTGACATGAATCCAACCTGACCTGCATCCACCACCGGCCCGGCCTCAAAGCCCCGGCATCCTTCCAATTCAGGGGGATGCCGGGGCTTTTTGCGTTGGGCCCTGGACCCGCCGGCCCCACGGGACCGTCCCGCTGGAGGCTTGACAACTGTTAGCCGGAGGCTGAGCTTGCGCCGTCCACCCCGGTGGTCTCTTTGCCCGCGGGGAAGGGGGGCCTTTTTTATTTCATGATCACGATCAGCAATTCCCTTGGGGTGGTGGCTGCGGCCCTCGCCGTGCTGCTGGGGCTGGCTGCGGTCGTCCGCAAGCGGGCCTCTCTGGCGAGCTGGAGTTTCTGCCTTGGCATGATGGTCCTGGCTACGGAAACGGTGCTGGGCGGGTTGAGTCTGTCCGCCGCTGAACCCAGAGGCGGACTGGCAGGCTGGCATGCGGCCTCCCTGATCGCCTCGGCGCTGGTCCCCGGTTGCTGGCTGACGTTCAGCCTGACGTTTTGCCGCGGGAACTCCCGGGACTTTCTGCACCGCTGGCGCTGGGCTTTGGTCCTGGCTTTTCTGGTGCCGGTGGGGATCGTGTTCGGTGGGAAGGCCCAACTGGTCCGGCTGGTGGAGGGGCCGGAGGCAGGGGATATCCTGCTCGGCAACGGGCCGGCGGCCAAGGCCCTCACGGTCCTTGGGATTGTGGGGGCGATTCTGGTCCTGACCAATGTGGAGAAGACTTTCCGGGCGGCGGTCGGCACCACCCGCTGGCGGGTCAAATACATGGTGCTGGGGATCGGGGTGTTATTCGGCACCCGGATTTATACCTTGAGCCAGGCGCTGCTGTTCCCGATCCATAATCCGGCGATGACGGTGGTGGACGCGGGGGCGCTGCTGATCGGCTCCGCGCTGATGGCGGTCGGATACAGCCGCCGGGGGCTGGCGGATCTGGAGGTTTACCCCTCGAGGGCAGTGCTGCAGCAGTCGGTCACAGTCATGGTTGCCGGGGCCTATCTGTTTCTGATCGGCGTTTTTGCGGAATTGGTGGCCTTTCTGGGTGGGCCGAATGCCTTTCCCGCCCAAGCCTTTATTGTGCTGCTGGGCATTGCCGGACTGTCCGCCCTGCTGCTGTCCGACCGCTTCCGGTTGTCTATGCAACGGTTCGTGACCCGCCACTTCAAGCGTCCGGAGCACGATTTCCGCAAGGTCTGGTCCAAGTTTTCCCAAGGGCTTTCGGGGGTGACCGGAGGAGAGGCCCTCTGCAGCAAGGCCTCCCGCCTGATCGCGGAAACCTTTGATGTCCTCTCCGTGACCACGTTGTTGATGGACCGCCATAGTGAACAGTTGAAGGTGGCCACTTCCACTTCCCGGACCGGGGAGACCCCGTTGATTCCGGAATTGGATGCGCCGGCCAGTGCCTTGGTAGCGGAGGGAATGCGGGCCATCCCGCACCCCTTTGATCTCGATAAATCCGGAGCTCCCTGGGCGGAGCCGATCCGGGCCATGACTCCAAAACAGTTCGATCACGGAGGGAACCGTATCGCCGTCCGCCTGATGGCAGGCGATCAATGGCTGGGCCTCCTTGTGCTGGCAGACCGGGTGAACGGCATTCCCTACACTCAGGAAGAGTTGGATTTGTTGGAATGCATCGCGGAAGAACTGGGGGCCCGGCTGTTGAACCAGAATCTGGGAGACGAACTGATCCAGTCGCGCGAGATGGAAGCGTTTCAGGCGATGTCCGCCTTTTTTGTGCACGACATGAAAAATGCGGCCTCCAGCCTGAACCTCACCCTGCAGAATCTGCCGAAGCATTATGACAATCCCGAGTTCCGCGAGGATGCCCTGCGTGGACTCGCCAAAACGGCCGACCGGATCTGTCAGTTGACCGACCGGCTCGGGACCCTGCGGCGGAATCTGGCTCCCACCCTGGTGGAGAGTGATCTCAACCAGATCGTGGAAGCGGCGCTGTCGGAGTTGGGCAAGCCGGCTCCGTCCGGGGTGGAACTGGTCAAGGAATTGACGGCCCTTCCGAAAGTGATGGCCGACCCCGAGCAGATGCGGAGTGTGGTGACCAACCTCGTGCTGAACGCGAGGGAAGCCCTCGGAGCGGAAGGGAAGGTGCAGATCAGGACCCGGCGGGTGGGTGACCGGGTCCAATTGTCGGTGGAGGACAACGGCTGTGGCATGACGGAGGCTTTTATCAGGACCTCGCTTTTCCGTCCGTTTCACAGCACCAAAAAACAAGGCCTCGGGATCGGGATGTTCCAGTCCCGCATGATCATCGAGGCCCATCGAGGCACCCTGCAGGTGGAAAGCGAACCCTCGCGGGGGACTACCTTCCGGATTCATCTGCCGCTGGCAGCCTAGTGGTGGGGCGGGTTGATGGTGTGCGGGTTGATGATTGATTAGGGTACCGGATTCATTCGTGTTGGAAAAGATCTCCGAGGGATCAAAGCCATTAGTCGGGGATCGAGCGCCGCGACATCCCCGGAACGTTCCCCAACGAAATCCACGCCTCCCGGCAGGGATGCCAGCACCTCCCTCACCTCCGCCGAATCACCATGCCAGGATCGCGGAGGGATGCCAGAGGGCATGGCGCGTTTTCCCTCCGA
>CAIZWU010000176.1 GCA_903936775.1 uncultured bacterium
GGGGTAACCCGGGAGACCTGTCCGCGCGTGGAGCAATCCGCAACGCCCGGCACAACCCCGGAAACTGGGAAGGTCGAAGCGGCGAGGGCAGGAGTCGGAGTCCTGCATAGTAGCGAAGAAGTCCCGGAAAACGGGGTGGAGCGAGCCGAGCCCGTGGGAACGGGCGAGACAGACTGCCGCTAGGCAGCCCCGAAAGGGGTGCGTAGCGAGGGAGCGCGGAGCATCAACGCGGGGCAGTAGTGCAGATGCGTGCGAAGCGGAGAGAGAACGGGGTGATGGCCCGCAAGGGATAACAATACCCACGGTGCCGGAAACGGCAACGGGAGTTCGGAAGCTGCAGAGGACGCTATACCGGCAAGCCAAGGGGAAGCCGAAATGGAAAGCATGGAGCCTGTATGGGGACGTGTGCCGAAGGGAAGTCCTTGAGGCTGCGCTCTGGCAGGTGATCGCCAACGGGGGAGCGCCCGGAGTTGACGGGATAAAGGTGGAAGGTCTCGCGGAGGACGGAGGGCATCGTGAGCTATGGCTTGCGAAACTCGAAACCGAGCTGCGAGGGAAAACCTATCGCCCGAGTCCGGTTCGTCGGGTGTATATCCCGAAGGCGGATGGAAAGAAAAGGCCGTTGGGAATCCCGACGGTTCGAGACCGGGTGGTGCAAACAGCGGTGGTCCTGTTGCTCTTGCCCATCTTTGAAGCCGACTTCCACGAGAACAGCTTCGCCTACCGACCAAAGCGGCGGGCGCAACAGGCCATTGACGCGATCAAGATTGCGCTGCTGAGCGGGAGAAGAGAAGTGGTGGACGCTGATTTGAGCGGCTACTTCGACACGATCCCGCATGCGGGCCTGATGCGGCTTGTCAAAGGAAGAGTGAGCGACGGCAGCATCTTGAAGTTGATCAAAGGATGGCTGCGGTCACCCATCGTGGAAGAAGATCCCGAGACTGGGGTGAAACGCACGGTGAAGAACCGCTGCGGGACACCGCAGGGAGGGGTGATCTCGCCGTTACTGGCCAACCTCTATCTCGACGGCTTGGACAAAGCCGTCAACGGGGGCAAGCAAATGAAAGCGGTGATGGTCCGATATGCCGACGACTTCGTTGTCCTCTGTCGTAAAGGGCAGGGAGCGGCGATGTATGGTCGGCTGAAAAGCTGGTTGGAGAAAAGGGGGCTCAAGCTCAACGAAAAGAAGACACGGATCGTGGACTTCGAGAAAGAGAGCTTCGAGTTCCTTGGGTTCCGGCTGGCGTGGAGGAAAGCGCGAAGTGGCAGGCACTATCCTCACTGTGAGCCCAGCCCGAAAAGCTGCGGCAAACTGCGGGAGGCGATCCGGGAAGAGACTGCCCGGAGCACCATGTGGAAGGAATCCGATGAGATCATCGCCCGCGTCAATCGCCGGGTGAGGGGATGGATCGGCTACTTTCATTACGCCAATAGCTCCCGTGTGTTCGATAAAATGCAGTGGCAGATGAGAGAGCGCATGAGGCGATGGCTGTGGAAGAAACACTCCAAAACCCAAGCGCATTATGGAGACGCCTACAGCAACGAACGACTCCACGATCACTACGGCTTGATCAACTTCCCCATGCACACCAAATGGCAAAACTCATGAAGCAAACCGAAGAACGGCACTCCGAGAGCCGGATGCGGGCAATCCGCACGTCCGGTTCGATGAGGGGGAGACCCCGGCGGTCATTGGCCTTTGCGCCTCTCACCCCGTCCGGGTCTCCCTACTCTACTGAAGCGAGGCTCATCAAAAAAAATGACCTGGGAATCGCCAATGCGAAATCGTAATAATTGCTTGTTTTGTTAATACCAAGAATTCAATCTGATACCTCCATTTTTAAAAAATGACTCGCCTCCTTCTTTTTTTGGTCATCCTGTGCGCTCAATTTTATAGTGCACAGGCGCTTCCGAATAAAAAAAATGCGGCAGGCCCCCCGGTTCAAGTTCAGAGCTTTCAGCCTATCGCGGATGATGCTGGAGAAAAAATCCGAATCAACCCTGA
>CAIZWU010000177.1 GCA_903936775.1 uncultured bacterium
AGGTCAGGCTGCGGTAGCCTTCCAGCGGGTGGTGGAGGGCATAACTGATGATGGCCTGCTTTTCCTGTGGCTCCAGCCAGTGATCGCGCGGCACCTGCGCGTTGTGCTCATTGGCCTTGCCGTAGCGTCCGCGCCACCGGCCAAACTTCCGGTGACACCACTCCCGCTAAAATTCTAAAAACATTTCCCCATCCCCACTCCCCGGTCTAACTGAACCGAAGAAATTACAGAAAAAAAGTTGCTCCGCCCAAGGGGAAACGCGATGCCCAACATCTGACGCCGCAGTTCTTTGTCGTTCATGCCTTCAATTCCTCATTTCCCTACAGCCCTTTCCTGCCTCGAAATACCACCCGATTCCCGGGAGAACCAATTTATTGGTCTCACCCATCCTCATATGCTCTTTGGCACGGCGCGGCCCCGGACATGATATCAGACCAGAGGCGCCAGCAAATCCTCGAGATCCCCGGAAGTAAACCCCGGCGCCGTGCCATCCCCTGACAGCAAGCCCGCCACCAAGCCCGCCTTGCGCTGCTGCAAGGCGAGGATCTTCTCCTCGATGGTTCCCTCACAGATCAGCTTGTGCACAAACACGGTATGCTGCTGGCCGAAGCGGTGGGCACGGTCCGTGGCCTGCGCCTCCACGGCCGGATTCCACCATGGATCATAGTGGATCACCGTGTCCGCGGCGGTCAGGTTGAGCCCGGTCCCGCCCGCTTTGAGGCTGATAAGAAAAACAGGAACTTCGCCGGATTGGAACCGCGTCACCAACGCTGGACGATCCTTGCTTTGCCCCGTTAGAATGAGGTGCGGCACCTTCAGGTTTTCCAGCCGCTGGGAAATGATCGACAACATCCCGGTGAACTGGCTGAAAACCAGGATGCGCCGGCCCTCCTCAACAAGTTCGGGGACGAGCTCAAGAAAGAATTCGAGCTTGGCGCTGGCCGTGACCCGGCGGGCGGCCTCCAGTTTGAGCAGCCCGGGATGACAGCAGACCTGGCGGAGTTTGAGCAGGGCATCAAGAATGGCAATTTGGCTGCGTTCGACGCCCCGCTTGTCAATCTCCTCGTGCACGCGGGCATCCATCGCCGCTCTTACGCTTTCATAAAGGTCGGCCTGTTCCGGTGGCAGGGTAATCCGGTGGACGAGGTCAATCCGGGGCGGCAAGTCGGCCAGCACCGCCTGCTTGGTCCGGCGCAGGAACACGGGCGCGATCCGTCTGGCCAATTGTTCCCTCCGGCGGCCATCCTGCTGTTTTTCAATCGGCGTGCGGAACAGACGGGTGAACTCATCCCAACCACCGAGGTAACCCGGCATCAGAAAATGCAGGATCGACCACAATTCCCCGAGATGGTTTTCCATCGGCGTGCCAGTCAGGCAAAGCCGCAGACGGGAGGAGAGGCGCGCCGCGCAAATAGCCGCCTGGGTGCGCGGATTTTTGATGAACTGGGCTTCGTCCAATACCACGAGATGGAATTCCATGGACGCCAGCGCTTCAAAATCCCGCACCAACAAGGGATAGGACGTGATAATGAGATCCGGGGATTCGCAGCGGCCAAGGGAGGCTGCCCGGGCGCTGCCATAGTGGACGTGGACACTGAGGGCAGGGGTGAATTTGAGCGCCTCGTCCTGCCAGTTGTGCAGCACACTGGTGGGGCAGATGATGAGACTGGGCCGGCCGCCGGCCGCTCCGGTCTCCACTTCCGCCAGGAGATGTGCCAGCGTCTGCAGGGTCTTTCCCAGGCCCATGTCGTCGGCGAGGATCCCGCCCAAGCCATGCCGGGCCAGCGAGCGCAGCCAGCGGAACCCCTCCACCTGATACGGCCTCAAGCGGGCTTTCAACCGGGCCGGCGGTTCTTCCGGCACCGCTCCCTCACCGTCCCCGGACCGCAGGTGGGCGACCAGTGAGCGCAGGCCCTCCGCGGTGCGGCGCACCAGCAATTCATCCCCTTCCCCACTCAGGAAAGCGGCGGCGTGGAGACGGTGCAGGCTGAGTTTACCATCGGTCAGTTTCGGTTTGGCTGCCAAGAGTTCCGTCAAGGAAACCAGAATGCGGTGCAGCCGGGAAGCCGGCACGGGGACCACCCGGCGACCGTCCTCCAAGGGGATCAGCACCGGAGTTTCTCCCAGTTCCAGCAGCCGGCCGGGATTCAACTCCGCCGGTTGCCGCTGCAGAAAGCGTACCAGCAAAGGGAGAAGCGGAATCCGGCGACCGCCACTTTCGATTCCGATATCAGCGGCAAACCAATCAGTGCGCCCGGTCTCTGCGACATCCTCGTAAAAATAGTCAGGATGCAGGATTTCCAGGTCAAAGCTGGGATCGGACTGCACCCGCCAACCTTCCCCGGTCAGCGCCGGAAGCTCCCGCAGCAACAGGCCGTGCCAAGGGGCATCCGCGATGGGATGGAACAACAGGACATCGCGCAGCGGAGACTTCAGCGCGTGGCTGAGCGTCGCGCCGCAGCGGGTCAGACCCAGCCCTTCCAGCCGGGTCAGACAGGCCCGCTCGGCCACCCGATCGCGCTGCCAGGATCCTTGCGCGAGCGCGCCACTGCCGAAGGGAAAGACGTGGCCGGGGGCTTCAGGATAAGTGAATTCCAGACTGAGCAGGCGGATTTCCTCCCCATAGGGCACCCCGGCATACCATCCCATGTAGCCGGTGAAGGGATACTCGCGGAAGAGCCGCACCACCGGTGACGGCGTGCCCACGGGAAGCCCGGACTCTGCTGCCTCCGGCACCGCCGCCTCCGCCGAAGCGGGCCCCCACAGAGGGCGCACCTCGTAACGGTTGGCATCCGGTTCAGGCTGTGGGAGATCTTCCCTGGGACGATACGCCAATTGCACCCCGGCCAGCAGAGAGGCATAAACGTGACGGCAATTCCGCCCTACCGCGCAGGTGCAGCGGGTGTCGAAAAACTCGAGCGAATATCCCGTCAGCGAGATTCTCACCTCCAAATCCTCCTGCCCCCTGGCCACGACCCGGGCTGTCACTTGGATCCCCCCATCCAGCACCGCGAGGCGCACGCTGTGCACCAACCGCATCCCGTAGGCGGCCAGCGCGGATTGTTTCAGTTCCGTCGGCAAGTCCTCCAACCATTTCCCTTCTCTCAGACTGCGCCAGATGTTCATCCCTTTCACACAGGACATCATGCCGGTGATGCCCGGCCCCACAAGGCAGGAAGCACAGAATTCCCACGCTTCACTGGGAATTTTCCCAGCCCCAGGCAGGCGTCAGACCGGCCCCTTCGGCCCCCCTCCCGGCGAAAAGGCGCGCCCCGCAGGAATAATTATTGGGCTCCGACGGGGCGGGCCGGAATTTTTCAGTCGCCTCCTGCCCAGCCGGTGATAAGCATGATGATCAAACCTTTATAAAGTCCCTGCTGTGCCGATACCCAATCCGGACGATACGCTCCTCTTGCCCGGCACGGCCGGGGCCCCGGTCCCTCCCCTGATGCCGGCAGCCCTGCAAATCAAAGTGTTGCGGGTGGTGGTGGTCAGTGAGGATCCAGCGCTGGCGGAACAACTCTCCGCTGGGCTCGATGCCCGCGGGCACCTGGCTTCAGTCTGTAATCCTGCCCAGGCGGGCACGCTGCTGAATGCGGTGCCCCTGCCCGATGTGGTATTGTGGCACCTCAATCAACACAGCGCGGCCGCCGCCGTCACATTGCTCGAACAACTGCAGCAACCAACCGCCGCCGACTGCGCCGTGATCGCCCTGACCGATCAGCCCGAAGCCATGGCCCGGATCGAGGCCTGGCTGAAGCGGGGCATCAGCGATTTCCTGCCGCTCGCCCTCGTGAGCGGCCCCGGGGACGCCCTGGCTTCCCGTCTGGCCGTGCTGGAGCATACCCTGTTGAAACGAAGGGAACGGGCCTGGCTGGATTCCCATGCCATCCATGCCGTGCAACGATATGAGGAAGTTTTTCAAAAAGCGCCGGAAGCCGCCCTCGTCGTGAGTGCGCGGGACGGCCTCATTCTTGAAGCCAATGCCGCCGCCGGCCAGATCCTCGGCATCCCCCGGAGCGACCTGCTCCAGCGCTATCTTTCCCTCGTCCTGCCAGATCTTTTTGACCGCGAGGACTATGATCCCCAGGTCCTGGCCCTCACCGACACCCTGCGCCTGACTGAAGTCAGGCACCAGCGTTCAGACCACCTGCGCCGCTGGCTGGATGTGCTGGTCACCCGGGTGCCGTGGCCGCCTGGCCAGGCACTGCTCATCAAATTTCATGACATCACCATTCTGAAGGAACGCGAGGCCCGGCGGCTCCACGAGGCCCGCATGGATGCGGCATCCCGCGTGATGGCCGGCACCGCCCGCGAATTAAGTGATGCCCTGACTTCGGTCCGGGGCAATCTCGAGCTCCTGATGCGCCAGCCTGCCTCGCAGGCAGAAGTGCGCGACTTGTCCGGCGGCGCCCGCGATGCCTGCGAGCGCGCGGTCGATCTCTCCAAACGTCTCGCCACCCTTGCCCGTACTCCCGGAGGCGGGGAACTGCGCAAACGCCCCCTCGATCTCAAAGTTTTCCTCGAAAAAGCCGTGCCCTTCGCGCTGCTCACCGGCAAGGCCCGGCCGGTGCTCCATCTCAGCGATGACCTCTGGCCGGTGGAAGCCGACGAGGCCGCCCTCACCGATTTGTTGCGGCGCCTGATCGAAAATGCCGACGAAGCGATGCCGGAAGGCGGCACCCTGTTCATCGATGCCACCAACGTCAGGGAAGGCCGTCGCGATGACTGCGAGCAGGCGTCCGTGCGGGTGCGGGTGCGCGACCAGGGCCCCGGAATCGACCCCCAGCTTCTGCCGCGTTTGTTTGACCCATGGTTTACCACCCACAGTGGCCGGGATGGCATGGGACTGGCCATGGCCGCCGCCTTGACCAAAGCCCATGGTGGTCATCTGCAGGTGGAATCCACACCCGGCCAGGGCACCACCTTTACGCTATGGCTGCCGGTCAACATCCGCCGCCTGCTGCACTCGCCGGCCCCGGTGCCCGCTCCCGCTGACGGCACGGGACCGGGCATGTTATCCCCTCTCGCAACCAAGCCGGCGGAAGCGAGAGCGCGCATCCTTTTCATGGATGACGATGCCGGCATCCGGGCGGTGGTGCAGCGCAGCCTGACTTATTCCGGATACGATGTCTACTGCACGCGTGATGGCCGGGAAGCCATCGAAGCCTACCGCAAGGCCCGTGAATTCGGCGCGCCATTCGATCTGGCACTGGTGGATCTTGATGTGCGTGGCGGCATGGGAGGCAAGGAATGCATCGCCAGGCTGAAAGCCGAGTTTCCCAGCCTCAAGGCACTGCTCACCACCGGCTACATTGACGATGAGTTGATGGAAACCTATCGCGACCACGGTTTTCTCGGAGTCATCCCCAAGCCGTTCCAACTGGACCGTCTGGTGTTATCCCTGAACCGCCTCCTGGGCACCCACTGAGTCAGGGCCAAGTGACGCGCAGCCGCAGGAATCCCGAGCCGGCCGGCGCATCCTCCAAGGCCACCGGATGGTGCCATGTGTAGATGTCGTAAGCGCCATCAGCCACCGGGAGCCCCGCCTGCACGGCCGGTGCCGGAGTCGCCAAGGCATCAAGCGTGGCCGCCGCCTCAGGCGTCACCAGGATGGCGGACCGGTCACGCCGCAACCTGGCCTGGAGACTGAGATAGTTTTTTCCCGGGGTGGCCGTGGCTCCGAGTTCCGCGGCGCTACGGACTTCCCCCCGGGGCAGCAGGGAGGAGTCCGGCGTCAGTGGATCACCGCCCAGCAGAAACTCCATCAGATTGGATAGTCCGTCCCCGTCAGGATCAACGGCCGCCCCGGACTGACTGGGAGTCAGGGCCTGGCCCGCCGCCCAACCGCCATAAGTATTGTCCGGCACCCCCACCGCAGCCGGAGGAATGGCCAAGGCGGCGACCTCCGCAGCACTCAGCCCACGGCGATAGAGTCGAAAATCATCCACCGCGCCCTTGAGCATTGGATCAGCCGCAAACTGGCTTTCTCCCAGGTAGTTCAGGGCGGGATTGAAGGAAAGCGGATCTATCGTGATGGAACGGGTATCCACCGCCATACCATTGAGGTAAAGAGTGCCGGTATTTCCGGTCAGGGTGACCGCCACATGCGCCCAGTCGCCCACCACCAGCGGAGTGGATTCGAGGATCTGTTCGGCCCCGCCATCCTTGATGGTAAACCGCAGGGTCCCGCTGCCGGAGCGCGGTGTAAGCACGAGATATTGGGTCAGGTTATTGCCGAAGTCGAAAATCCGCTGCCAGTTGGCCCCGCCATCCCAACGGACCCGCGCCGCCACCGTCAGGTCGCTCACCGTGCTCAACAAGCCCGCCGGAAGGGTGACCAGATCATCCGTGCCGTCAAAACGCATTGCCCGGTCATACCAACCGGTTTCGTAAACGGGACCTCCCGTGGCCGTCCCGGGAAAGGCTCCGGTCTGACTGATCAAGTTGCCATCCCATTGATAGTGGACCAGGAGATCCGCCGGGCCCGGAACATTGATGGTGAGCACTGCCTCAGAGGCCAGTCCGGTGGGGTCGCTGACACGCACGATGAACCGGTTCATCCCACTGTCGGAAGCCCCTGGCACCCCCGAGAGACGCCCATAACCATCCACCGTCAGCCAACGGGGACCCGCCACCTTGGAAAAAGTCAGCACGCTCTCAGGGTTGGCATCGGTGGCGAGGCCCGCGAGCGTCTGCTCATAGGTCTGTCCCATGGCTCCGGCAGGCCGGCTGAAGGGATCGGAAGTAAACGCAGGCGGCAGGGCGGTGGGAAGTCCGGCAACCTCCGCAGCGCTGAGCGCCCGGTTGAAGACCAGAAACTCATCCACCCGTCCACTGAAGAGCGGGTCCGGCCACTGGCTTCTACCGATGAAATTGGAAGTGGGCTGGATGTCCGAAGGCCGCAGGGAGGTGGCCCCGGACGCCACATTGGCGCCATTTACAAACAGCTTCATGCTTCCGCCGCCCACCGTCACCGCCACATGCGTCCAGGCTCCACTGGCGGGCATGGCGGTATCCACGGTATTCTCGATGCCTTTCGCCCGGATAGTGAAGGCCATGCGGCCGGTGGCGGATTTCGGACTCAGGAAAAAATACTCCGAAGTACCGTTTCCAAAGTCGAACAGCCGTTGCCAATTGGAGGAGCCATTCCACATCATCCAAGTGGCTATCGTAATCTCATCTGTTTTGGCCAAGCCAGGAGGCAAGGTGATGTAATCGTTGGTCCCGTCCAGGATCAACGCAGAACCGATACGCCCGGCGCTGTAACCCGGCGAACCCGTCGCCCCCCCCGGCAGGATGCCCACCGCGGCGTTCGCGTTCCCATTGAACGGATACCGGGCCACCAAGCCGCCGGGAGCGCCTACCGGCACCGTGACCGTGGCCAGATCGGATCCACCGCCCGGTACCGAGACCCGGACTTGAAAAGTATTCAGCCCCACGTCGGCCAACGTGGGCATCCCGGTCAGGCGGCCATCCGCCGCCACGGCCAGCCAGGCCGGGCCGCCCAGCTTGGTGAAGCTGCGCGTGCCGGTGCCACCACTGGCTGACCCGGCCAATGTGCCAGTCCAGGGCTGCAAGGGCACCGCAGGGGCCTGCGGCAGGGATTCGGCGGTAAATTGCGGCAGGAGCGCCGAAACCAGGACCGACACCTGGGCATCAGTCAGGGCGCTATTCAGAAAGCGCACGTCATCCAATTTTCCGGCAAAGAGAGGATCGGCAAACTGGCTCTTCCCGAGATAGTTCTGCCGCGTCCCCAGATCGGCCGGATTGATGGTCATTCCGGTGTTGGTATTGACCAGGGTGCCGTTCACAAACAGCTTTCCGGTATCGCCGCTGAGGGTCACCGCCACATGCGTCCACACGCCCGCCGCAAGAGCTGCCGTATGATTCAGCTGCTGCTCCCCCCCGCCATTTTTCAGGGTGAAGCGCAAATTGCCCGCCCCCGATTTCGGCGTCAGGAAAAGGTATTTGCTGGTGCCATCCCCCAGATCAAGGATGCGCTGCCAGCTCGCCCCGCCATTCCAATTCACCCAGGCGGCAAAGGTGAAATCCGTGCTATCCCCCAGCCTGGCCGGCAACTGCAGGTAGGCATCGCTGCCATCCAGGCTCAGGGCCTGCCCGGCCCGGCCCGGCGGGAAGACCGTCCCTCCCACCAGGGTGGCATCATTCCCGTTGCCCGAGGCGTCGCGGGCCGATCCATCAAACAAATAAGTGGCGGCCGCGCTGCCCCCACCGTCCGGCAGCTCCTGCACATAATTCACCGGGGAAAGATTATCACGGTAAACCGTGCCCGCCCCGGTGAGCGAGCCATCGTCCCACACCACCCGGCGGACATCCTCTACCCAGTTGTAGATCGCATAACGTTCCACGAACGGCGCATTGTCCAGCATCCCGATCATCTTCGCCACGGTGGCCTGCTGTTGCGCCTGGGTGGGATCAGGATCGGCGGTCCAGTTGGCCCCGTTGTTGAACTCGGTCACCCAAAGCGGCCGTTTGGTGCGGTCATAAATCCCTTTGAGAAAGTTGTAGAACTGGGTCGCCGCCCCATCCGGATCGGCCGCATTCCAATAACTTCGGTAGTAGTGCACCGGCACAAAATCCACCCGTAGCCCGGCGGCATCACATTGATCGATAAACGAATACAGCCAGTTCAGCCCGCCATCAGTGACGGCCGGCGCCCCCACCCGCAGTCCGGACGACAGCAGATCCGGCCAGGAATACACCGCATCCCCCACGCTCAGATTGGCCTGATCCACGTGATCCGGTTCGTTGTATCCCAGCAGGTGATTGGCGCCCCGGGCTTTCCAATCCTGATCCAGGCCCGGCCACCAGCGGGTCTGGCGGATCGGCACATACTCGACATCGCGGGAGGAATTCCTATCCAGATTCCAATTATAATACCATTGAATCCGCAGGTTCTGCCAGATGTTGCCGGCGAAGCCCTTCTTGCCCACCCAGCGCCACGGGAAGATGCGGACAAACCGGATCGAGTTGTTCAAATTGGCCGGCAGCACCCCCACTTCGACATCGCCCTCCTGCGCCACATAAACCTTGCTGGCTCCCATGCCATTTTCCTGCGTGGCAAAGGTGGCCATGTAACCGCGCTTCAACCGGAAGGAGGAGATGGTCTGTTTCAGGGGCCCCAGGCTGACGTCGTTATACTCGACGTAGTTTTGCAGCCGTTTGGTTGGCCCGGCAAAATTGGCCCCATCAAACACCTCCAGCGGAGCAAAGTCAGGCGCGTGCGGGATGACCACCGCCCCCTGCAGGTATTGGGTCACCCGGACATTGCTGTCCACCACCGCCGCCACCCCATTGACCCGCACCCGGCCAAGGAAAGTGGCAACCACCTGGGATGCCAGAATGTTATCCATGAAGAACCAGGCATCCGGCGAGGTCAGGTTGATGACGCTGCCGGTGATCGGATCGCCGGTTCCCGTGACATGCAGTTCGGCCGTGCCCGAAAGCGTGGCGGTCGTGTTCACCAGATTCGCCACCCGGACCACGTCGTTCTGCACATTCAAGGTCTGGGCTACCGCAGAAAACGGGAACCAGCATCCCAGCGCCAGAAGCAGGGCAGCACACGATGGTAGTCTGGGTTGGAACATGGGGAGGGGGGAAAGGGGAAACCGCTGGGGCGAATTTAACCCCATGGCATGGCTCCCGTGCAAACCCTCGCTGATATACTTTAGGGCCTCAAAAAATACTAATTCAACCCTGCCCCCTCGATGAGTCCGGCGACGATGTAGAGATTGTGGATCTTGGCAAGGGTTCCAAAATATTCAGTGAATGGGCCGGGGACCGGCTCGGCACAATCGGCATAAGACTTGCCTGGATCGAACTTGGCCCGGGGAGCCCATCGGAAATGAAGCCCGATCCGGACCCGCCGGGCGGCGGCGGGAGCTCGGTAAACACCAGCCAAGGGCATCCAACCCTACTCGTCGGCCGCGCCATCGGCCGGGTAGTCCGGTTCGGCCTCCTGCTTCCATCCTTTGAGCACACTGGTGACCATGGGCCCGCCGAAAGATACCGTCCCTCCTTTTTCATCCTGCCAAAGGAACCGGGCCACCACGTTGCGGCGCGGGTCGGCGACACCTTCCACGAACCGGTGCGCGGTGAAGCGATAGTGCGGCGCACCCTGCACCGGCAGCACTTTGAACCACGAGCCGCTGAGCCCTTCCCGGTCATCTGTTTCGATGTCCAGCGCGGCCGTGCTGGCGCGGCCACCCTTCGGATCGAAGCTTAAGTGAGGACGGATTTCATCGCGGGAGGCGGCGGATTGCCAGGAGTCAACAACGAGGTCCGCAACCAGGCAAACCCCAGTTAGGAAAAGCAGCGCAACGGAGCAAAAAAAGAGAAAGCCGGCGTTACCTGGAATATTTGACATGTTAAGCGGAATCCACCGGCATACAGCCGGGGCCACCGGTTTAGGAGCCCGGTTGGCATGATCAATCCGGGCCTGGCGCGGCCACCCCCGTGGCAAGGCCGGCGCGGGCACGGTATTCTGAAGGACTGCAGGCCATGGTCCGCCTGAAGACCCGGTTGAAAAATGAGACCTGAGAAAACCCACAGTCGAGAGCGATCTCCAGCACGCTGCGCCGGTTTCCTGCCAATTCGCGGCAGGCGGCCTGGAGGCGGAGTTCGATCAGGAAGTCGCTCAGACTCCGCCCCGTATGACGTTTGAACTGGCGGGCGAACGTCGGGCGGCTCAGCCGGGCAATCCGCAGGACCTCATCCAGCCGGATGTCTTCCCGGAAATTCCCTACCAAATGCCGCAGTACCCGGCTCATGGCATCCTGATAGGTGCGGTCGGCAGGGGACACGAACGTCCGGCTGGCCATGGCCCGCACCTCCCCGCCCGGGGCCGCCGCCACAGTGTGCAATAGTTCCAGGAGGAGCGCAAAACGAAGCAGGCCCTCCGCCGCCGCCAGCCTTGGAATCTGTTCCACGAGGGTATCCCGGGTTCCTCCCGAGATGTGCAGCCCGCCGGCCGCCCGGGCAAAAAGTTCGGCCAGACCGGCGGTCTCCGGCAGTTCCCACAGCGGATGGTGGGCCGGAAAGTGCCACTGCAGGGAAAGCCCCGCCGTCTCGCCCCGGGCATGCCAATAGTGAGGCACCATCCCGCCCAGCAGCACCAGGTCACCGCCCTCGAATGTCCCGATGTGGTCACCTACAAACCGGTCTCCGTCTCCCCGGGAGAAAAGTGTCAGCTCCATTTCTGGATGGTAATGCCAACGGCTGCCTTCACCCGCCACCGCCCGCCGCCGGCCATCGGCCAGCAGATTTTCCACCGCCCGCACCGAGCGCGACCATCGGATGATGCGGAAGGATTGCCCCTCCGGCATCTCAATGGTTTCCCGGCGCATCGACATCGGCACTATTTTTGCGGCAGTTACCAATGAATGCAATATAAATGAGACGATAATGCCGAAACCTGAGACGGGAGACGTAGCAAATCCTCGGCCGATTTGCTTAATTGGTTTTTATGAATACCCCCGTCAATTACCGTTTCTCTTTTGGCCCTTGGAACATCAGTGAGGGAGGCGATCCCTTCGGTCCCGAAGTCCGCCCGGCCTTTCCCCACGAAGAGAAATATGCCCTTTACCGTCCCCTCGGTTTTGAAGGGGTTCAATTCCACGACGATGATGTGGTGCCGGGACTCGATGGGCTCAGTCCTGACAGCCTGATGAAGCAAGCCGCCACGGTGAAGACCATGTTGGATAACCAGGGATTGACCCCAGAGTTCGTGGCCCCCCGGTTGTGGTTTGATCCCCGCACTGTGGATGGAGGTTACACTTCCAACAGTGCCGCGGACCGGGCTTACGCTTGGGACCGCACCAAAAAAGCGATCGACATCGCCCGGGCCATCGGTTGCAAGGCCATGGTGCTTTGGCTTTCCCGCGAGGGCAGCTATATCCGCGAGGCCAAGGACGCCCGGTTGGCCTACCAGCGTCTGTTGGAGACGATCAATGGGATGCTGGCGTATGATCCCGAAATTGAAATCTGGATCGAGCCGAAACCCAATGAGCCTACCGATCAGGCCTATGTTCCGACCATCGGCCACGCCATCGCCCTGGCGTATGCCTCCAGCGATCCGAAACGCGTCAAAGGCCTGATCGAAAGCGCGCACGCCCTGCTGGCGGGGCTTGATCCCAGCGATGAAATGGCCTTCGCCCTGGCCCATGACAAATTGGGCAGCGTCCACCTGAACGATCAGAATGGACTCAAATACGATCAGGATAAAAACTTCGGTGGCGCCAACCTCCGCGTCGGTTTCAACCAGGTCCGCGTGCTGGAGGAAGCCGGTTATGGCCGCCGCGGCGAGTTCATCGGCCTGGACGTCAAAGCCATGCGCACCCAAGCCGGTTCCCCTGTCACGGCCCACCTCACCAACAGCCGCGAAATCTTTCTGCTGCTGGTCGCCAAGTACCGCTCCCTCGACCAATCCCTCGTCGCCCAATTCCGCGACGCCCGCGATTACGAAGGCCTGGAGTTCTACATCCTCCGCCATCTCCTCGGGGCCTGAGACCCACAGTTCCGGGCGTCCGGTGATTCCCGCGGGGAGTCGGCTTCGCGACAAACACGTTGACCAAAACCAAGCTGCGATTATGCCCGGGGCTGCAGCCTTACGGTATAACACCGCGGTTCCGCGCCATGGTTTCTCGGACGCCCCACCCGTGCATATCGGTGAGGAATAAGTCTGGCCCACCTGCCACTTCGCCAAACGCTGGCAGCGCAGAGGGAATGAAGTATACTGATGGGCCCGCGCGGCCTTGTCCTTATTTTTGTTCTCTGATTCAAACGTACGGCTGAATTTCCAACGCAAAATCACTAACGTGTCTTCAGCAAGTCAGCGCTGGATCAGGTCAGCTACCTGCGGCAGCGGCAGCAGGATTGCCTTTTCCTCATGGAGCGGGTGATCAGAATCGAACTGACGTATCAAGCTTGGGAAGCTCGTGTTCTACCATTGAACTACACCCGCCAACGCCAAGGCGTCGTGGAACGGTAATTAGCAGCACCTGGGCGGAACGCAAAGGGATTTCCATGCGCTTTGCCAAAGGGGCGATGGGCAGCTTCGAGGCTGGCGCGACGATTATTCAACTGCCCTTTTTGGCGCGGGCAAAGCGGGCACGTCGCCGGGCCTCCCCGGAAGCAGTGTCCGACGGGGGAACGAAGGGGAACGGATCAGGCGGGGGCGACGATGGCGGGGGAGTTTCCTCGCCCTGAGGGGTCGACTCTGTGGTGAAAACCGACCGGGAGGATTCCGGTGACTTCGGGAGGGGGGGAGCCACCCCGGATCCGGGGAGGGGAGAATGTTTACGCCCCGGCAGGGCCGCGGCCCATGGCCAGCAGATGCCAGGAAAACTCCACCCGAGACGGGTGGTGAGGGCATCGGCCAGGAGCAGGAGAACCAGAAGAGGCAGAATCCACGCACGGAGATCCCGGAATTGGGGCAAGGGCGGACTTTGCCAGGCGGCAGCGAGATCGAGGAGTTCCCGGCCACCGGAGGCCGCAGCCGTCTGGCGGAGTTCCTCCTGGCGAGCGGGATCAAAAGTCCATTCTGCATGGGTGCCAGCCGCGAGTGGCCCAAACGGGATCACATGGACGCCCGCCTGGATGCCACCGCGCACCACCACGCCTTCCTCCAACTCCATGGTCGCCCGGTAATGCCCAGGGGCCATGCGCTGCCAAGTCAGTTCCAAGCCCGGTTCGGCCCGCGCCCCTTGTGCCAGCAGGATCCGCGGAGCCTCGGCGGCGAAGGTGTCTGTCCAGCTCCCATCATCGAATCTCAAATCCAGGGCCAGCTCCGTGCCCTTCAATTCCGTGCGCAGCCCAAGGCCGGCGGGCAGTGGCTGGCCCATCAGCCAGCGGACCAGCGTCTGTACGAAATCACCGTATTCCGGCCACGTCCGGACCCGCTCGGAATAATCGCCACCCAGCGGAAACCCCACCGCCGCGGTGCGTCCGCTGCCGCGCTGGCCCCAGGTGACCAGCGGGGCCGCAAATTCATCCTGCGAGATCAGGCCCTGCGAGGCCCAATCCCGTCGGTAGCTGAGATTATAACCATCCACTTCCTTCATCCAGTCCAGCGGCCGGCCCGCTATTTCCGTCCACAATCCCCCCGGAGCCACCGGCACCGGATCACTGACAAAGGCACTGCGCGCCACTGCCACCGTCTCCGCGGTGAAAATGTTGGGCAGATCCTCCGCGCGGTCAGTGAAGAAAATCCGGCCATTCCCGCGCGTGGCCACATCCTTGAGGAACACGGAGTCGCTATCCGTGTCGGTGCCAAGGGCGATCACGCTGACGGTGCCTCCTTCCGCCGTGACTTCTGCCAGCAGCTTCACGTAATCCTCCGGTTGTTCAGCATCGGCCGCATCGGCAAACAGGATGATGTGCCGGGTTCCGTAGGCGGTTTCCTTGAGCACCTTCCAGCCAGCCTTGAGGCCATTATAGACAAAAATACCTCCCCCCTCGCTGCGCACCCGGCGCACTTTTTCGAGCATGCCCTCCCGGTTGCGGCCGCTGCCGGTTTGTTGGAGAGGCACCACTTCATGGGCTTCGCTATCGACGGCAAAGACCCCGGCCATATCCTGATCACCCAACAGTTCGATGGAACGCGCCGCGCCTTCGTTGGCGAGATCCATCTTGGTGCCACCGCCGATGGGCGCGGCCATGCTGCCGGAGCGGTCCATCACAATCACCATGGCCGCCGCCAGCTTCTTCTGGTCTTTCTTGAGTTCCATCGAAACTGGCAACAAGGCGTCAATGCTGGAGCGGAAGTAACCACCTGCGCCAAAACTCTTTTTTCCGCCAGCCATCAGCAACCCGCCGCCCTGGGCGGTGACAAAAAAATTGAGCGAGGCCAGGAAATCCACCGGCACCTCCCATGCCGGCACATTGTTAAGAATAACGGCGCGGCACCCGGTCAGTTGTCCTCCCTGAAGTTTTCCAGGATCCCGCACGGTTTCCACGTCAAATCCCTGCCCGGCCAGGACGGCTTCCAAAGGGTCCGGCTGGTATCGCGTCACCAGCAACAGCCGCGGACCGCCGGTGATTTCGATCCATGATTCATAGCGGTTATTTCCCGGATGCGTATCGTTCGCCGGTTGGATGGTGGCTTCGTATTTGAAGGAACCACTGCCGGAGAGCTTGTCGGTGAAGCGGGCGGTGCCCCGGCCATCCTTGATCTCCACCGCACTGTCGGTGAGTTTTTGCGCGTTGCGGAAAATCGTCAGGGGCACCGGACCGTCCTGAGGGCCGGAGACCTCTACCTCGACCAGAAACGGCTCGGAGACCTGGGCCCGGGCCGGCAACTGCAGGCGGCGCAGGCGGAAGTCATCACCCTTGGTGGCCGATAGCAGGCGGAAGTCCAGCGGCACCTCCGCCCGGGCCAGCTTTTCCGCTACTCCGGCCAGCGGCCCGGTGCTAAAGCCGTCCGTGAAAACCAACACCCGGGCCGGCCGGGCCTCCGGGCGCAAGGCCAGCACATGCTCCACCGCCTGGGCGGTGCGGGTCAGCGCCCGGCTGCCGGTGTAGGGGCCACCGGCATTGGATTCCTGGGGCACCACCTCGGAAGCGTAGTCCACGAAATGCAGGCGGTCCTGACTCCCGGGTTTGCCACGTTCGAGCAATTGACGCCACTCCGGCAGGCCCTGATCAATCAGCGCCTCCGTGCTGGCGGAACGGTCGAGCAGGACCCACAAATCCATTCCCCCGGCCAACCGCTGCCACTGCGGCCGCATCAGCAGCAGGATAATCAATAACACAAACCCCGCCCGCAACGGCCGCTGCAGCTGCAGTCCCCGCCACACCCATCCGGCCAATCCAACTACCGGCAGCAGCGCCAGCCATGCAGGGTCCCGGAAAATCATGGGCCGAGTCTAACGGGGGGCTCTCATTGCAAAAGGGCGATCTGCGAACAACTCCAGCAGCGACGGACGCTTTGTCCTCCCGGACTAACGCCACTTGCCCAGGGTGAATTCCCGGATGGAGAAGACCCAGATGACGACTTTCACGTTCTTGAGGTAGGCGGGGTTGGTCTGGAGTCGCTGGTTCAGCAGGCGGCGGGCTCCGGTAGCACCTGAGTTTTGGTTGGAAAGCTGGATGAGGGGGAAGCCGAGCCGGGCCTGGAGGTGATCCCTCAGACCGGCGCCCTGACAATGCATCCCGAGGGAAGCCCCATCAGTAAAAACCATGGTGTGGCTGTCGCCCATCAGGATGACCGGACTGGTAGGGGCTGCCGGAACAGGGGTGGGAGCGCTGGCGGAGCCGGTCCCGGTTTTGGTGAGGAGAAGCTCTTCCGGCGCCGTACCGGCAGCCGCGGGAGCAGCCGCGAGGTCTCCGGTGATCACGAATTTCTCCGGAGGGGCGGTGACGTAGGTGCCTGGCTTCAGGAGGGGCGTCAGTCCGGGAACAGCGGCGGCGATTTCCGCGATTCCGGTGGCGGCAAGGACTGCTCCTGCCGGCGACCAGTGGGAATCCGTAGCGCAGAAGACTGGCGTTTTTTCCCGTTCCTGACGGAAAAGGGTTTCCAGATCCACCACAGTGGCGCCGGTGGTTTTCAACTCCTCCAGAAAGGCCGCGGAGGAGGGCCCTGCGTCCGGGGCGGCGCCGGAAATAAGTTTGTCAGGATAAATCCCGGCCTTGGAAGGGACCGGGGCGAGAATCAGGGTCACGCCAGCCGCAGTGAGGGATTCGCGGAATTTGGTAATGATGGCCAATGCCGGCCCGGGCCCACCTTTCCAAAACGCACCTTTACTGGCGTGGGTCACGTCATCGCGCAGAAACAGCCAACCGGGGGCATCGCCTTTGAGGGCGAACCCCTCGCCGGTTGCGGCCCGGGCCGCCGTTTCCTTCAGGAACGCCGAAGCATCCTGCGCCCGGACCGGGACGGAGGCGAGGAGCGGAACACAAAGCAGGGAGAGCAGGGATAACTTCATGGCGGAGGCGGTGTCAGGGGAACGGCGTTAAAATAGCGGGGCATTTCCTCGTCCAGCCCGGGAGCCTCCACCGCGGGGACCCCTTCAAGTTCCGGGTGGTCCCCGGCAGACTCCAGGGTGAGCTCCATCGGCTGTCCCGGGGCTGGCCACGAGGACGGCACCGCCCGCCCCTGCAGACGGATCCAGGCCGACACCGCGATACGCCGGATTTCCATCCCTCCGGAGGAAACCTGCTGCACGTCCCAGAGGCTGGTAGCCAGCTGGTTGGGCGCGCTGGAAGGGTCTGGTTCCGGCTGGGCCAGGAGGACGGCTTTTATTTTATGCCGGGTGGGCCGGGTGCGGGTTTCCACGGACTGGGCGGCGACGGCGGCGGCCTCCCGGATTTCATCATCACCGAGCGCCCGGCTGTAAATGGCGATACGTTCGAAACTGCCTGACCACGGAGACCCGTAGGGCGTGGGATCACCGAAAATGAGCCGGCCCGCCCCCCAGGCCGACAGGCCGCTGCTATCCAATTGGAAGTCCTTTTGCATCTGCCCGTCCAGCCAGCAGGCGAGGCGGTTGTTCCGCAGGGCGAGGGCCACATGAACCGGACGGTCGGACTCAATCGCGAGGTTGCTCAGGATCACCGGATGGACCTGCGCCGGTTTGTCAGGCGTCCCCCCGAGCAGGAGACGGAGCACCAGCTTCCGGTCCACCCGGTAGAGGGCAAATGCCTCCCGGCCGCCGTCCAGCATGAGCGCGGCGAGCCTGATACTGAGCGGAGGCGGGGTCTGTCGTTCGGTCAGGATCAATTCCATGGACCACGCCGAGGACCCGGCGCATTCCTGGCCGATTTTCGCCGCCGTGGCGGGATCCGCCTCGAACCAGCCGCCGCTGGCATCCATCCCGAAGGAACGGCTCAGCGTGGCAAAACCCCCGGGGGTGACCGGGAATGGCATCACCGGGCTGCGGGCCTGATCCCACGCAAACCCCAGGCTGTCCTGACTGATGGGCCATGGCTTCGGCGCCGGGCGGGGAATCACGACCGGCTTTTGCGGCAGGGCGGTCAGGGAAAAACTGCCATTCTCCACCCAGGCATCCGGGGAGATGGCATGGCGGCCTTCGGTCAGGCGGACCACCTGCTGGATGGTGCGCAGGTCATCACGGAACCGCACGAGGCAGAGATCGGAGGCCAGGCCTTCCGCTTGATAGGGTCCCGTGAAGGCCAGCACGGCCGGATCGTTGCTCCACCGCGGATGCAGCAGGCCGCCATCGGCCCATCCGGATGCCCCCATGAAGGTGAGTTCCCAGCCCGGATCGAGATTCGGCGCAAGGAAGCGCAGACGGCGGCGGGAACCATCCAGCATGGCCGAAGCATAACTGTCGTCCGGAGCCAGGGCAGGCCACGCCCCGGCTGCCAGCGGGGTCAGGGTTTGATTGGTCAAGTCGGCCAGGGCCGCCTTGGGAAAGGGGAAAAGTCCTGCCGCGCGTTGCCCATCGCGGGAGAGCTGGAATTGGGTGGTGCCCAGAGGAGTGGCTGTCCAGATGATTTCCTTCTCCCCGGGCTGGTCCAAGCGGAAGCGCAGCAGCTTTTCCCCGGTCAACCGCGCCGGATTGCCCGGCAGCAACTGCTCCACGGCGTAAACGTATTCGCTGTTGTCGGCAGGGTTCCGCCAGAGGTCGACCGCCATGCCCGGACCCAGGGATTGGGCCGGCCCTCCGGCCCACGGCATGCGGAAGATTTCAGGAGTATAGGCGGTTTTATCGCCCTCGGGACGGGCTTTCAATTGGGTAAAGATCACGGTTCCCCCATCCTCACTGAGTAAGGGGCGGGCGAGGTCCCCTGCGGCCGGCGGCAGAGCCCGGAGCCCCAGGCCGTCCGCCGAACCGTAGGCAAAAAGCCGGCGCTCCGGTTTGTCAGGATTGTCCTGTTCCAGCCAAACCAGACGGACGGCACGGTCGGAGGTTACCGTTTTCAGCACCCGCATCGTCTCAGCCGGCAGGGACGCTGCAACTGGGGGAGCGGGGACGGCCTCCGGTGACTTTGAGCAGGAAACCAGGAGCAGGGCCGGCAGAAGGCAGTGGAAGGGGGAGGCCAGGAAGAATCTCATTTAAACGGGATGGGCAGATGACATCAAACCATGCGGATACCGCCGTCGCAAGGCCATCCCCACAAGGGGAGTGAACGGGCCACCGGCACCTGAAGCCTCCCGGCGGATGGTTATTTCAGATTGTCGGGCAGAGCCGCATCCTTCAATTTCAGATCGGTTTTGGCCCCGCCGTCGATCCACCATTTCAGGATCGCCAGTTCCTTCTCGGAGAGCTGATCCTTGTTGGAGGGCGGCATGTGCTCGTCTTCCTCCAGCGGGAGCAGGGCCCGCTTGATGATCAGACTGTCGCCAGCCTTGCCGGCCACCACTGTAGCTTCGCCACTGTCGCCATTCTTCATGAGCTCGGCGAACGTGTGCATCTTGAGCTTGCCCTTGGATTTTTCCTCACCATGGCAGCCGATGCACTTGGCGGCGAAAATGGGGTGGATCAGGGTTTCATAGATGGCCTTTTCTGGATCGGCCGCCGCTGGCGCGGTGGGCGCGGTGGGCGCGGCCGGAGCCGCTACGGCGGCGACTACCGTCTTCACTTCCTGGTCCCAGCCCAGGTTGATGACGAGACCGGGCAGTTTAGCGTGCAGGGCTTCGGCCGCAGGCTTGGTGGCTCCGGTCTGCCAGACAAACAGGCGCTTCAGATTGGGCAGCTTTTCCAGCTTGGCGAGGCCGGCATCAGTGATCTTGGTGTTGAAAAGATTAAGGTATTCCAAGTTGGTCAGGACGATCAGGGAATCGATCCCGGCATCGGTCACGGCAGTGTTGGGCAGATGGAGTTTTTTCAGGTTCTTCATGCCCGCGAGGCTGACCAGCCCGGCGTCAGTGACCTTGCTGCGGCCGAGGTTCACTTCCGACATCCGGTCCGCGACCGGGGCGAATTTGGCGAGTTCGGCATCGCCGAATTTGTCGGCCACGTTGACACAATTGAAGGAAAGCGCTGGATCATTTTGGGCCAGCGGCAGGATCGCCACACCCAGTTCTTTTTCCAAAGCCTGCACGGGGGCCATATCCGGAGCGGCGGCTGGAGTTCCGGCGGGACCGGCGGCGCCAGCTTCGCCCTGGGCACCGCCCGTGATGGCGGGAGCCGCGAGCAAGGCCGTGATTTTTTCCCTGACATTGTCCGGGACCGAGGCGTCCCCCACCTTCAGGTCCGGACTGGCTCCGGCATCGATCCACCATTGCAACACCTCCAGCTCGGCAGAGGTGATCTGCGGTTTGTTTTCGGGCGGCATGTGATCATCATGACTGGCTGCCAGGAGGATGCGGAGGACGGACTCACTCTGCGCGGATTTGCCGGGAATGATCGCCAGCTTTCCGCTCTCCCCCGCCTTGATCATGGCCTCGTGGGTATGGAGTTGGAGTTCGCCTTTCTGCTTTTCCAGCCCATGGCAGCTCACACACTTCGAGTCCATCATGGGAGCGATCACCGCATCATAGATCACCAAATCGGTCAGCGGGGAACCGGCCGTGACGGGACTGGCGGCGACCGGTTGTTTGACGAAGGTTTTGATGTCTTTGAGGATATCGCCGTGGGACATGGTGCCACCGAAGTGGCCTGCGACAAACAGGGCAGCCGCGGTGGTGAAGAGCGGGACGCGGTAAAGGGATGAGGACATGAGGGGTGCTTTTTGTTGGTGGTGAAGTTTGGTGAGGAGGGTGATGAAAGTCAGGACGGGCACCGAAATGCCGGACCACAGGTGCCATTGCAGCACATCCTGCGGATACCCGCCGGGCTGCGCCAGAAAATAACCGCCCAGCACGGCCTTCATGCTGGAGACGAATCCCAGCCAGAGCAGGAGGGTGACGGCGGCATCGTGACGCCGCAAGGGCCCGGTGAAGCATTCCAGCAGAACCGCTCCGACGAGCACACCGATGGGCAAATGCAGGATGAGCGGGTGGAATTTCCCGGCGAGATTCAGGAAAGCCGGAAGAGGTGCGCCCTGGGGAAATTTGACGAAGGCAGCCGTGAGGGCGGCGGCAAAAAGCGCAAAAAGAATGATGGCCGCGATTTTCTGGGAGCGGGGACGGAGGAGGCGTGAAAGCATTTCTAATAATGGGTAAGAGCCCGGGACAGGGGTTCTTTCAGGATGCTACACGGTTGAAGGGGACGCGGTCCATCGCCCATGGGGGGGACCCGACGGGATTCCAGTTGCGCGTCCGGGGGGCGGACCGTAACGCCGCCTCATGCAACGCGACTCCCTGCCCGCCATCCTCGCCGCCTGCCGCACCCGCCGGGTGCTGGTGGTAGGCGATGTGATGCTGGACCGCTTTATCCGCGGCAATGTCAGCCGCATTTCCCCGGAAGCCCCGGTGCCGGTGGTGCATGTCACCCGAGAGGACGCCTACCCTGGCGGGGCCGCGAATGTGGCCCGCAATCTCGCGCCCTTCGCCGGAAAAGTACACGTCCTGGGCGTCACCGGTACCGGGCCGTTGACTGCCCAGTTGCACGATCTACTGACCGGACACGGCATCGACACCTCCGGCCTGCTGGCCAGCGATGAGCATGAAACCATCGTCAAAACCCGCGTGGTCGCCCGTGGCCAGCAGGTGGCAAGGATCGACCGCGAGACCATCAAGCCCCCCTCCCCTGCCCTCGTGGCCCGCGCCCTTGCCTGGCTGGATGAAAAACTACCGGAAGTGGACGCGGTGATTATCGAAGACTACGCCAAAGGTTTCCTCACCCAGGAACTGGTGGATGCCATTACCCAACGGGTCACTGCCCGCGGCATCCCGGTGACAGTCGACCCCAATCCCGGCAATCCACTCCGCTGGCACCAGGCCACCACCGTGAAGCCCAATCGAAAGGAAGCCTTCGAAGCCGCCGGCATTCCCGATCCGGGCGACGTCCCCCTGGCCACCCTGCTCGCCCTCCTGCCCTCCCTGGCCGACCGTCTCCGGGAAAAGTGGGACACCCGGCAATTGCTCATCACCCTCGGGGAACACGGCATGGCCCTGCTGGAAACAGGCCAACCGCTCTATCATACTCCTACCCGTGCCCGCGAAGTCTTCGACGTGTCAGGAGCCGGCGACACCGCCATCGCGCTCTACACCCTCGCCCTCGCCGCCGGGTGCCCTGCCCCTCAGGCTGCGGAAATCTCGAACCTCGCCAGCGGAGTGGTGGTGGCCAAAGCTGGCACCGCGACGCTCACTCCGGAGGAGTTGTTGGAAGCGGCGGATCGGTAGGGAGTTTTAAGAAATGGCGCTCACTCCCCTCGCTTTCCAGCTGCGCTCACAGGTCGTCACCTTCCCTTCCAGTCAAGCCAACTTGAAAGTCCCTCGTGCATTTGCACCTTCATGACTCTTCAAAAGACCATCACTTTTTCGGCATGGGGCAGCATGATGTCGTTGTGCCTGGCTTTCTGCAGCTTTCCCTTGATGCTGTTCGGTACTGGGAAATTGGCTCATGCCTTGTGGGGAATTGCCTTGCGGGGTGCGGGCAGCTTCGCTCTGGTGCTGTTGGGGTGTGCGCTTGGCCTGATGGGCCGCGCTTTTTGGAAAAATACTTCCATGGATGCCAGCCTCTACCCATGGCTTGTGCTCGTTTTCCTGTTCGTGGCGTGGGCCGCCCTTTTTAGCTTTTTGTCAAAGATGCCGTGATTAGTGCAAGGCACCCCTTCATCATTCTTCCATCCTCAAAAAATGCCCCTCCGCCTCCTCATCGGCCTCGGTAATCCCGGCCCGGAATACGAAAACACCCGCCATAACGCCGGTTTCATGATCTTGGAACGCGTGGCCCAGCGGCTGGGGGCGGTTTGGGTGAAGGAGCGGAAATTCGATGGCTGGTTCGCCCGGGCGGATAGTCTTTATCTGCTGAAACCGAAGACATTCATGAACCTGAGCGGGAAAAGCGTGGCCGCCGTTTCCGGTTTTTTCAAGATCCCGCCGGCGGACATGCTGGTGATTTATGACGACGTGGCTCTGCCTGAGGGGAAGTTGCGGCTCAAGCCCTCAGGGTCCGCGGGAGGACATAATGGGCTGAAATCCATCATCGCCAGCCTCGGTAGCGACCAGTTTGCGCGGCTACGTTTCGGGGTTGGGGCGGCGGAACAGAAGTCGCTGGTGGGGCATGTGCTGGGACGCTTTGATCCGGCCTCAGCAGAGGAACTGCACAAATCGCTTGAGAAAGCGGCGGATGCTGCCATTTTCGCCTCCCTTCGCGGGCTGGAGCTTGCGATGAATCAATTTAACACCGCGGAACCGCCCCGCCCCAAACCCGCCCGGCCTATGCCGCCCCCGGGCCAGGAGCCAACGGTGTCCGCCGTTCCCAACCCACCCGAATCCACATGAAGCGTAAATACGAAGGTCTCATCGTCCTCAACACCAAAGGTAAAGAGGACACTGTCGATGCATTGGTCTCCAAGCTCGGCCACGAATTCGAACTCGAAGGCATCACCCTCGAACAAATCGATCATCTCGGCAAAAAGACCTTCCCTTATGGCAGCAAAAAGCTGACCGAAGGCTATTTCGTCACTTACCACCTTCAGGCCGAGCCCGCGAAATTGGATGCCGTGAAGGCCAAGCTGAAACTGAATGCCGACGTGCATCAGCAGCACTACCAACGCCTCGCGTAATCCGGGGACCGGCTTTCCCGCCGGGTCAGTTTTTATCCTGTAGAAGGGCTTGCCGGATGGCAAGCCCTTCGCTTTAGTGCCCCTTCACTTCTTCAGCACCATGGCCTCTCTCAACAAAGTAATGATCATCGGGAACCTCACCCGGGACCCGGAACTCCGCTACACTCCCAAGGGCCAGGCCGTGGTGGACCTCGCCCTCGCCATGAACCGCCGGTATGTCGTCGATGGCGAAAAGCGGGAGGAAGTGACCTACGTGGACGTGACTTTCTGGGGAAAAGGTGCCGAAATCATTTCCCAATACATGAAAAAGGGGAACCCCATGTATATCGAAGGCCGCCTCCGCCTCGACCAATGGGACGACAAGGAGTCCGGTAAAAAACAATCCCGCCTCAAGATCACCGGCGAGGAATTCCAGTTCCTCGGCGGCAAAGGAGAAAGCGGCGGCAGCCAAGGCGGCGGAGGACAGTATGATGAAGAGGGCGGCGGCTCCCGCAGCAGCGGCGGTGGCTACAGCCAATCCCGTCCCCCTCAACAACAACAGCGCCCGCCCCAGAATTCCGGCGGTTACAGCCAGTCCGGCGGCGGTGGCAATGCCTCTCCCCAGGGCCAATCCCGGCCGGATGCCTTTCCGCCCGGTTTGGATGATGACGAGATTCCCTTTTGAGGTGAATCCGCGGGGTTCCCGGCCGTGAACGGCAAGGCTTTGCTGGTCCTGACCGCTCCCCGGGGAACCCCACCCGCTTCCAGACGATCCTTCCCTGCCCGGCCTTCCGTGCCCTTTCCCTGCCGACCCTGACGCCCTCCGTTTTTCCTAACGCATGTCCGATCCTTCCCGTCCCCCGGAGTCCCACCCCGATGCTGGAGCGCCGCCCGACCCCGGCATGGCGCTCAAACGCCAGCAGCACCTGCTGATTTTCCTGACGGTCCTGATCGACCTGATTGGTTTCGGGATTTTGATCCCGGTCATCCAGCCCATCGCCGAGGAACTGGGAGCGCCCATCTGGATCGCCACCGTGCTGATGGGCGTTTACAGCCTGATGCAGTTTATCTTTTCGCCGGTGCTGGGCCGCCTCAGCGACCGCGTCGGCCGCGTCCCGGTACTGGTCATGAGCCTCTGGGCTTCGGTCGGCGGCTATCTGGTAATGTCGCTGGCGGTCAGTGGCTGGGTCGCGCCCATGACCGGCATCATCCTGCTCTTCACGGCCCGTATCATCACCGGTATCGGCGGCGCCAGCATCAGCACCGCGCAGAGTTATCTTTCCGACATCACTGCTCCGGAAAAACGCGCCGGCGTGATGGGCATGATCGGGGCCGCGTTTGGCCTGGGGTTCATGATCGGCCCCGTGATTGGAGGCATCCTTTCCCACTTCGGGGGAAGAGCGGCGCCCTTCCTTTTTGCTGCGGGTCTAAGTGTGCTCAACGTCCTCCTGATGGCCCGTCGCCTGCCTGAAACCCTTCCTCCCGAAAAGCGCGGTGCCAGCCGCACCTCGCCATCCGTTTTTGCCGTGGCGCTCGCCAACCGCGGCACGGCCCTGCCCGCCATTCTCCTTGCCAATTTCCTCGTCATCGGAGCCTTCTCCACCATGACCGCGGCCTTTGTGCTTTTCCTGAAAAACCACGCCTCATTCCAGTTCAATGAAATGCAGATCGGCTACTGCTTTGGATTCATTGGGATTGTCGGAGTCATCATCCAGGGCGGCATCATCCGCCGCATCGCCAAAAACAACAATGAGGGCCGGCTCGCCCTGACGGGTTTGGGCCTGATGGTGATTGCGATGATGTGGCTGCCTTTCACCACCCCGTGGCTGGTGCTCGTTCTGAATATGTGGCTCATGGCCGCCGGGAACAGCCTGACCAATCCTTGTCTGAATACCCTCGCCAGCCGCTGCGGCACCCTGCAGAACCAAGGCCTGACCATGGGAGCCATGGCCGGAGCCGGCAGTCTCGGACGTTTCTTCGGCGCATTGTTGGCCGGACCGCTGCTCATGTTGAACCAGCAGGATGCGCTCAGTTATGGACGGGCGGCATTTCTCACGGCCGCCCTCGTCATGGCAGCGGCAGCGCTGCCGCTGCTGGCAGCACGCAAGGCGTCCTCCCGCGCCTGATAATTCCGGGTTTCCATCGGGAACCCCGCCCCCCTGGCCATTGACGGACCTGGACGCCGCCCTGACATTCAGCCATGTCCGAGCCCCCTGCCCCCTCCCGTTCAGCCATTTCATCCCACCGCTGGGTGCTGGGTTATCTGATGAAGGAAAAGGCCGTATTCCTGCCATCCATGGCTGCCTTGTTTTTGACGGCCGGGCTCTCCCTGGCCTTCCCTTGGTTCCTCAAGGAATTGATCGGCAACCCCACCGATGCCCTCAAAGCCGGAGTCGACCCCGCCGCGGTCCTCGCCAAATCAAACCGCGTGGTGCTCGAACTCACCGGCGTCCTCGCCCTCCAGGCCTTCATTGCCTTCTGGCGTGTCCAGGGCTTCACCTATGCCGGGGAATCCGCTCTGAACCGGCTGCGGCGCGACCTCTTCGGCCACCTCGTGCACCTGCCGATGCCCTTCTTCCAGGAGCAACGCGCCGGGGCCCTCAGCAACCGAATCTCGGCCGATCTCAGCCTCGTCCGCGAAACCCTCCTCAGCACCGTCCCCCAGGCCGTGCGGCAAACCGTGATCCTCATCGGAGGACTGTGCTTCATCTTTTTTGCCTCATGGAAGCTCTCGCTGATCATGCTGGGCAGCATACCATTCGTCGTCCTCGCGATCGCCTTCTTCGGCAAAAAAGTACGGGGTTATTCCAAGGCCGCCCAGGACTCCCTCGCGGAAGCCGGCACCGTCATCGAAGAAACGGTGCAAGGTATCGCGGACGTCAAGTCGTTCACCAACGAACCGTTCGAGCAGACCCGTTATGACCGGGCTCTCCAACGCTTTTTCGGGGTGACCATGCGCGGGGCCAAAACGAGGGCGGCCTTCCTCTCGTTCATCATCTTTGCGCTTTTCGGCACCATCGCTTTCGTGGCTTGGTTCGGGGCCCGCCTGCTGGCCCATGGCGAAATCAACGGCACCAATTTCGTCTCGTTCATTCTCTTCTCCATCTTCGTCGGAGCGTCGTTAGGCTCCTTTCCGGAAATTATCTCACAGTTCCAGCAGACCGCCGGAGCCACTGAACGCCTGCGCGAACTTCTGGAACTCGCTCCCGAACGCACCGACGGCGATCCTGACGCCAAATTGGCTGGAGCCGTCACTTTCGAAAACCTCTCCTTCCGTTACCCGGCCCGTCCGGAAGCCCTCGTCCTCAGCAACCTCAGTTTCCACATCGAACCCGGTCAACGGGTCGCCCTCGTGGGTCCCTCCGGCGCAGGGAAATCGACCGTATTCTCCCTCATTCTCGGCTTCAACCAACCGGAATCCGGCCAAATCCTTTTTGATGGTAATCCGATTGGTTCCCTCGCCCTCGGTGCCCTCCGCAGCCAGATCGCGATCGTTCCCCAGGAAGTGCTGCTCTTCGGCGGGAGCATCCGGGAAAATATCGAATACGGGAAACCAGGCGCCAGCCTCGAAGAGATCCACGCCGCCGCCCGGCTGGCCAACGCCTCGGATTACATCCATGCCCTGCCGGAAGGATTTGAAACCATGGTAGGCCCCCGCGGCACCAAGCTCTCCGGCGGCCAGCGGCAACGCATTGCCATCGCCCGCGCCATCCTGGCCGATCCCCGTATCCTACTTCTCGACGAGGCCACTTCCGCCCTCGACTCCGAAAGCGAGCGCCTCGTCAACGAAGCCCTCGAGCGCCTCATGGCCGGCCGCACCAGCCTCGTGATCGCCCACCGCCTCAGCACCGTCCGCCACGCCGACCGCATCCTCGTATTCAACCAGGGGAAAATCGTCGAAAGCGGCACCCATGACGAACTGATCGCCCATCACGGCACCTACCGGTTTCTGGTGGAAACGCAGCTGGTCTAGCATATTCCAGGAGGACCGCCGGCATTTCCCTGCCCCGGGCGCCTACGCGAATGCGCAAAAGTAATTCTTCCGGCTTTCCGCCGGTGCGGAGCAGTTTGTGGGAGTCCACTTCCTGTCTATGAAACACCACCTCACCGCCCTGCTCCTGATCCTTTCCAGTCCCGGTCTGTATGCCCAGGCCCCGGCCGCGGCTCCTGGCACTCCGGCCCCGAAACCCGCCCCGGCGGCCAAGCCGGCTCCCCAAGGTCCTGTTCCCACCCTGGGCGGTGTGTCCTATGGCAACGATCCGCGGCAGATCCTCGATTTCTGGAAAGCCGACACCAAAGAACCCGCTCCGGTGCTCTTTTTCATCCATGGCGGCGGCTGGAACAACGGGGACAAGAACTCCGTCTTCAACAACGGCCATGCTGCTTATCTGAAAGCCGGCATCTCAGTGGTCTCCATCCACTACCGGTTTGTCCCCGCCGCCAAGGCTGCAGGCATCAAGCCCCCTGTCTCGTGGCCACTCCACGATGCCGCCCGCGCCCTCCAATTCCTCCGCAGCAAGGCGGGCGAATGGAATCTCGACAAAACCCGCATCGCCGCCTCCGGGGGCTCTGCCGGTGCCTGCTCCAGCTTGTGGCTGGCCTTCCATCCCGACCTGGCCGATCCCTCCAGCAGCGACCCGGTGGCCCGCGAATCCACCCGCCTGACCTGTGCCGCGGTGATGGGAGCCCAGACTTCCCTGGATCCAAAACAAATGAAGGAATGGATGCCCAACAGCACCTATGGCGGTCATGCCTTTGGGTTCGCCCCCAACCCCGCCGAAAAGAAAACCCAGTTTCAGGTTTTCCTCGAAGGCCGGGAAACCATCCTCCCCTGGATCAAGGAATATTCCCCGTATGAACTCGTCAGCAGTGACGACCCCCCGGTCTATCTCTTTTACGCCGCCCCGCCCGCCATGGGACAGGAGCAGAAGGACCCCACCCACAGCGCCAACTTCGGGGTGGGCCTGCAGGAAAAACTCAAGGCCACGGGCGTCGCCAGCGAACTCCAATACCCCGGCGCCACCGGGGTCACCCACCGCACCGTCCAGGATTTTGTGATTGCCAAACTGACGGGAAAAGGCCAGCCGTAGACTTGTTTCAGACCCGGAAATTCCGCGAGAAATCGCTTCCGCTCTCCCCGTATCCCCAACCCATGAAAAAATTCATCCCATTTGCCACCATGGCGGCCCTGGCCGTCTCCCTGTTCACCGCCCGCGCCGAGGAGGCGAAGGATGGCTGGAAGTCCCTGTTCAACGGCAAGGACCTCACCGGCTGGAAAGTGAACGAGGAAAATCCCTCCGCCTTCAGCGTGTCGGATGGAGCCATCCACATCAAGGGCGGCCGCTCCCACCTTTTCTACGCGGGCGAAGTGAATGGCGCGAAGTTCAAGAACTTTGAGTTCAAGGCCAAGGTCATGACGAAGAAAAACGCCAACAGCGGTATTTACTTCGCCACTGAATATCAAAAAGACGGGTGGCCCTCCAAAGGCTACGAATGCCAGGTCAACAACTCCTTCGACAAGGACCCGCGCCGCACCGCCAGCCTTTACGCGGTGAAGGACGTGAACGAAAAACTCGTCCCCGATGACACCTGGTTCGACTACAGCATCAAGGTGGAGGACAAAAAAATCACCCTAAGCATCAATGGCAAAGTGGTCACCGAATACACCGAGAAGGAAGGCGACCCGCGCGGTGGCGGCATGGAAGGCCGCTGGATCAAGGACGGCGGCACCTTTGCCTTCCAGGCCCATGATCCCGGCTGTGAGGCCTTCTACAAGGACATCATGGTGAAGCCCCTTCCCTAAGCCCTCGTCTCAGGGAAAACTCCCTTGGCAGCGGCGGACTGGTTGAAAGACTGGTCCGCCGCCTTCGTTTCCGCTCCAGCCCCGCAATCCTCCACTTCATCCCGATCCATGTTCCTCCGCTCCCTTTTCCTTTCCGCCTGCCTGCTCGTGTCCGCTGCCGCCCAGGAGACCAAACCGCTCTTCAACGGCAAGGACCTCACCGGCTGGACGACGGCCGAGGGCAAGCCCGTCACCGCCGGCTGGATCGTTGAAACCGACGGGGTGCTGCACCGCGCTTCCAAAGGCGGCGACATCTTTACGGCCCAGGAATACGTCGATTACGAACTGGCCTGGGAATGGAAAATTTCCCCCGGCGGCAACAGTGGTCTGAAATACCGCGTCACGCAGTTTCCCGGGAAAGGTTATCTCGGTTGCGAATATCAACTCCTCGATGACGTCAACCACCCTGATGGCAAAATCGGAGCGCACCGCCAGACCGCCTCCCTCTACGACATTCTCCCTCCTGCCACCGGCAAACCCCTCAAGCCCGTCGGTGAGTGGAATACCTCCAAAATCATCGTCAAAGGCAACACCTTCGAGCACTGGCTCAACGGCACCAAAGTCCTCAGCGTGGACCTCACCAGCGAGACCTTCAAAGCCGCCCGCGCCAAAAGCAAATTCAAGTCCGTCCCCGGCTTCGCCGAAAACGCCAAAGGCCGCATCATGCTGCAGGATCACAACGACGAAGCCTGGTTCCGCCACATCACGCTGAAGCCCCTCTGACATCCCAGGAAATTGACAGGAGGGATCGGCGGCCGCATTTTACGCCATGCCCCAGCTGCCCGCCCCCTCAGACCGTCAGGTTCCCGGATGGCCAGCCAGTCTGCCTTGGGTGCTGTTGTTCATGGGGGGGGCATTGGGGATTTGGTTATTCATGGATGTCCGGCAACAGTTGACCGGAAAAGCAGCATTAGTCGAAACCAATGCACTACTACGACGGTATTCCGCCAACACGACGCTGAGGATGGCGGAAGCCCGTGGCTGGGACACGGCCTATACCTTGCTGCCGGAGTTTCTGCCGGAGGCTGTCAAACTCCTCGGCCCCGCCCCTGAGCTCCGGGAAATCGCTGTCACCGGCCTCACCTGCCGGTGTGCCTCCGTCCTTGAGCATCGCAGCGAACAATCCCCGGCCTTCAGTGCCGACAGCCGCTGGATCATCTCCAGGCTGGCGGATGGGACCCTCGTCTTCACAGATGTCAATTTTCTCGATCCCACCTCGTGGCACCTGAAAGCCGGGGCCCATGATTTCCGGGTCGATGCCCGGTTTCTCTACTATCAAACGGGTAACGGCTGGCAACGCGCCGCCCTGCGCACCCCGCCGGACGGCCAGGCGGATCGGCCCGGCTGAACCTTTTGCCGGCGTGCCTCCGGAGCCCTCCAAACCGCCCAGCACCGCCCTCATCCTTCCGAGAGTCGGCGGCACCCCGGCCCGCCTGACCTTTCAAGGCGGCCGCGATCGCGAAATCCCGGTACATCCGCTGACAGAAACCGGTTCTGCCCCCTGCTCCGCGGTACTCTCGCCGGATGGCCGGTTCGCCGCCGTCTGGATCGAAAAACAAGCCATCCAAATTTGGCGGTTCAGTTTCCTGCGCGAACACCTCGCCCGCCTCGGCCTCGATTGGGATGTCCACGAATTCCCCCCGCCTGTGAACCACGAAAGGGTCGAGGGCACCCTCACAGGAGCTGAAGCCGTGCCGCCGGCGTGGCGCACTGTTCCTCCTCCGGAATCCGGCCAGCCCGCCTCCACTCCTCCACGCCGCCAAGTCATCCTGCCAACTGCCATGCCTGACACCCGAATAGGAGACGACAGCTCCATTTTCACGCCTGACAACAAGCCGGCTCCCGGGCGCAGTATGATCCAGGAATCCTCTGCGCCGGACTCCAAGGATAATCAGCCCCGCCGCCGGATTGTGCTGCCGCCGTCTGAATAACTGAATCCCAGGCGCATCATCGCTGGGTCACACCTCCCTCAATGCCGAGGCAATCGGCATCCGGGCGGCGCGGATCGCCGGGAACAAGCCACCGACCAGGCCCAGCACGGAGGCCGTCAGGATAGCGGTGAACAACAGCGCCGGGGTGACGGCGAACGCAAAGGTGACCTGGCTGAAGGTTTGAAAATTCATGGTGGCAGCCTGGTAGCCGTCGAAGGCCAGCCATGCCAATCCCGCTCCCAGGACGCCTCCGGCCAGCGCCAGGATCAATGATTCCACGAGGACGGAAACGATGACGGGCCCCCTGCCAAAACCGATGGCCCGCAGGGTGGCGATCTCGCGGGTGCGCGCCGAGACCGCGCTGTACATGGTATTCAAAGCGCCGAACAAAGCCCCAAAGGCCATCAGGACCGCGATGAAAATGCCGATGCCCGTGATGAAACCCGAAGTGCCGCTGCTTTGTTCCGCGTAGTGCTCCGCCAAGGTGGTGGTTTTGATCTGAAGCTGGGGATTACTGGTCAAGGCATCCTTGAAGCCGGTGAAAGCCGCCTCCGATTCCAGCCTGACATAGACCGACTGGAATCCGTCAGGGCGTTTGTAGGCGGATTGGAGCACGGCGGCGTCCGTCCAGATTTCGGATTCCGCGATGCCGCCGCCGGAAGTGAAAATACCGGTAATGGTCCAGGTGTCCGGCCCTATTTTGAGCTGGCTGCCCGCATCCAGTCCGCGGAAAGCCCTGGCGGCCCCCACCCCGACGATCACTTCATTTTTGCCGGCTTCAAAGCGCCGCCCCTGCACCATTTCCATATTACCGCGCACGTTGTAGGCGGCGGAACTGACGCCCCGGAGCGGTACGTTGGCATCGGTGCCGGTGGAGCGTTTCGGGATGTCGATAATCACAAACAGTTCGGAGGAAGCCGCCGGGCCTTCGGCGGTGCGGAGCACGCCCGGGGCCTCCGCAATCAGGCGGGCCTCTTCCCGGCTGAGACCACTGTTCATTTCGTTATCAGACCCGGCCCGCAATACAATCGCGGTATCCTCCGAACCGGAAACCGTCATGACTTTCCGGAAACCGGCCGCAATGGCGAGGACCCCGGTCAACACCGCCACCACGCCGGCAATACCGATCACGGCGGACAACGCCGCCCCGAGGCGGGCGGGGATACTCCGCAGATTGAAGACCGCGATGGACAGGATTTGGGACAGCCAGTTCATGAAGTTGAGAGAGGGATTGGCTATCCATTCCGGCGCAGGGCGGCGGCCGTGCGCAGGCGGAGGGCGTAGCAGGCGGGCAGGACTCCCGTGGCGATTCCCAGGCCCAGCGCCAGGACCGCCCCGAGCATCATGGCCTCATCCGGCACCTGCAGCACCGGGAACCATTGGGCAACCGGGTTCTTGATAGCGAGCAGCATCCAAGCCACGCCAAGGCCGGCGAGACCAGCCAGCAGGGCGATGACGCAGGACTCCGCAAGGACGAGCAGCAGGACAAGAGTACCGGAAAAACCGATGGCCTTGAGCACACCGATTTCCTCGGTCCGCTCACGGACGGATTGGCTCATGGTATTGCCGGCCACCAGCAGGATAGTGAAAAAAACCGCACTGAGCACCGCAATGAGGATGGCGCCGATGTCCCCCATCTGCTGGGCAAATCCCGTCATCATGGCGGCCTCGGTTTCGGTTTTGGTTTCGTAGGGGGAATTGGCGAATTGTTCGTCAATTTTTTTGGCTACCGCTTCAGGGGCCGCGTTCTTGGCGATCCGGATCGTATACCATCCCACCTCCCCTTTGCCGCGGGTGCGGGCTTCGTCGAAATAATCATAGCGGAAATAAAGGGTGGAAGTGTCCGCCGATTTTTTGGTGGTGTCAAAAATCCCGCATATCTCGAAATTCCACGCCGGCTGGTTGGCCGGTTGGCCCCAGATGGGGGAGGTGATGGGGACGATGTCCCCGACTTTCCAATTCAAGGTTTTCCGATCTGCCAATGACCGGCCGACGATCGCCCCATTGCGGGTCTTTTTCCAATGGTACAGCTGATCCGGTGGCAGCGTGTATTCAGGATACAGGACAAAAAACTGATCCTGGTCCACCGGCATGCTGGCGAAGAAGTTTTTGGGATCCTGGTAGATGCCGCCAAACCAGGTCAGGTGGGTGACATCCTGCACTCCGGGCACCTGGCCGATGCGTGCCCCGTAACTGACCGGAAGAGGTTGAATGAAGCTCACCTTGTGCCGGACAATCAGCCGGTCGGCATCTGCCATTTTCACACCCGCACCGAAAGCGTCCTTGATGGCGAAGAGGAATCCGAACAGCAAAAATGCCACAAAAATGCTGAGCAGCGTCAACACCGTACGCAGCTTCTTCCGCTTCAGATTGCTCCAGATGAGGCCGAGGTATTTCATTCGGGCGCGGTGGTGGCGAGCTGGCCTTTGTCGAGATGGACGGTCCGGCTGGCGCGGATGCTGGCGTGGGGGTCGTGGGTGACCATGATGATGGTCTTGCCCTGCTCCTGATTGAGGGTCTGCAGGAGCGTCAGGATCTCATCACCGGACTTGCGGTCAAGATCGCCGGTGGGTTCGTCGCAAAGGAGGATAGTGGGGTCACTGACAATGGCGCGGGCGATACCGACACGTTGCTGCTCTCCCCCTGACAAGGTGCGCGGATAGTGCTTCAGGCGATGGGAAAGGCCGACTGCCTTCAACGCGTTTCCGGCATGCTGGCGGCGCTGGCTTTTGGAGAGATGCGTCAGGAGGAGGGGGAGTTCCACGTTCCGCTCCGCCGTGAGGACGGGCATCAGATTGTAGAATTGGAAAACAAAACCGACATGTTCGGCCCGCCAGGCGGCGAGATCCCGCTCAGTGAGTTGATCAATGCGCTGGCCCCCGATTTCGACAGATCCATGGGTAGGACGGTCGAGACCGCCTATCAAATTCAACAAGGTGGACTTGCCGGAACCGGACGGGCCCATCAGGGCGAGGAATTCGCCCTTGGCCACAGTGAGGTCGAGCGAGGACAGGACGTGAATGTCCTCGGAGCCGCGGTGAAAGGTTTTGGTGACGTCGCGGATGCGGACGAGGGAGGAATCGGCGGTGCTCATGGTTTTACTTCGCGGACGGCAGCGCCATCGGTGAGGGTGGCGGGAGGATTGATGACGATTTTTTCGCCGCTGGTCAAGCCTGACGCAAGGACCGCCTCCCCGCCGGAGGTGCGGCTGACATTTACCGCCCGGCGCTCCACTTTGTCATCGCGGAAGACCCAGACAATCCTGCGGCCACCTTGAGCGGTGACTGCGGTTTCCGGCACTGTGATGAGGGGTGCGGCCTTGGTGGCGGGCGCGGTCTCCACGGCGGGCGACGCGCTGCTTTGAAAAGCGACCTTCACGCCCATTTCCGGCAGGATGCGCGGGTCCAGGGCATCAAAGCCGACCCGGACCTTGACCGTGGCTTTTTGTCGGTCGGCGGTGGGGATGATGGCGATGACTTTGCAGGAGATACGCCAGTCGGCGTAGGCATCGAGCGTGGCTTCGGCGGGCTGGCCGGACTGGACGCGGATGAGGTAGCTTTCGTTGACATCGACCTCGATTTCGAGGGAACTCATGTCCACCACGGTGCAGATGCCGGTGCGGGTGAATCCGCCGCCGGCGGACATGGGGGAGATGATCTCACCGGGCTGGGCGTCCTTGGTGGTGACTACCCCCGCGAAGGACGCGCGGATGATAGTGTCATCCACCTGCTGTTTCCAGTCATCAACGGAGCGCTCCGCCACCGCGATGTCCGCAGCCTGACGGACCTGACGGGCTTTCAGCACGGCAACTTCCGATTCGGCGCGGGCGAGGTCGGACAGGCTGGCGGCATTGCTGGTGCGGAGTTTGAGAAAGCGGACCAACTCCAATTCCGCAAAAGTCAGGGTGGGTTGGGTTTCCTCCAGGGTGCGGCGGGCCGCTTCCAACCGTGCCTCGGCGAGATGGAGCCCGGCCTGGGCATTGGAGTCGTCGATCCGGGCCACGATCTGGCCCGCGGTGACTTTCATGCCTTCCTCCACGAGAACCTCGGTGACCTTGCCCGTGACCTTGGCGGAGACCGTGGCCGCCCGGCGGGCCGTCACATAACCCGAGGCATTGAGCAGCGTTTGGTTTTCGCCGGCAGCCGGAGCCACCTGGGCGCGGGCGACCGCTGTTTTCACTTCCGGCACCACCGGCCGGCGCCACCACCAGAAGGCCCCCCCCGCGAGAGCCAGGAGGAGGATCACGGGCATCCACGGAAAGGAACGCCGGGGCCGGACCTTGCGGTCAATCTTCAGGCTATCCAAGGCTCCCCGGTCAGAACTCGTCATGGCATAGGGGAAGGCGAAGGACTTCGCCGTGCAAGCTGATTTATGCCCTGCCCGGCCCGGGCAGGGAATTCCTCCGGTCAGGGGGGCCACGCCTGGCTCCTGCCCCAGCGGGTCCCGGGCCCCTCCCACGGTTTTTGTCAAACCGATTGAATTTTTCCGGAAATCCACTTTTGGTCCCGTCACATGCCTGATTCCTCTGCCCGGATCCTGCGCCGACCGTCGTGGTGGGCGGAAGGATGGCAATTTGCCAAGTGGGATCCCTTTGGTTTCGGGGTACTGACGATGCCGCTGCTGCTGTTTGTCATGCCGCTGCACTGGATTCCCCAGGCATGGGTTCTGTTGTGGACCCTGGTGGCTCTGATCAAAGGGGGCGAACTGTTCCACTTGCCCAGCCGTCGCGGCCGGGCGGTGCCATTGCTGGCGATGGTTTTTCTGGGCTGGATGTGGAGCAGCGTCTTTTATGGCATGCCCGCTGGCTGGGAAGCTCCTACTCTCGCAGTCCTGAATGGTCTCAGCCTCGTGCTCTTTTTACTCGGCGTCTGGCGCCTCGCCCGCCGCCCTTCCCGGCTGGAATGGATGCTGACGGGAATCATCGGGATTGGCGTCCTGACTGCCGTGATCAGCTTCCCGGTTTATTATCTGGTGCAGGGCCATAACCTGCCAGCCGACCGGTTGGAAAATGTCATCCCCTACGGCTTCCACGGCCTGTATGCGGTGAACAGCGGCATGCTCTGGGCCTTTGCCGGTGTGGCTGCGGCGGCGGGGTTCACCCAGACTGAATCGCCGCGCCAACGCACCCTGCTCGCCACCGCCCTCGCAATTCTGATTGCGGCCGTTTTCCTCACGCAAACCCGGGGCGCCCTGCTGGGAGTGGGGGTCGCACTGGTCATTCTCATGCTCACCCGCCCGCTGCCGCGCTGGACACCGGTGGTCGCGGTGATCGTCATGACCGGCTGGACCTGCCAGAATCTGCCCCGCCTCATCCCCGCCGTTTTTCCGTCCGCTCCCTCCGCAGGCGAAGTCCTCCTCGCCACGCCGGGTGACCATATGTTATCACGCGCCGACAGCGGCCGGCTCCAACTGTATCAGGAATTGTGGCGCCGCGTCGAAGGGGCCGCCGAAGTCGTCATGGGCCGCGGCTTCTGGGCCAGGGATACCGCCGAAACCATTGAAATTGCCTGGCCAGCGCCCCACCCTCACGGCGCATTCATCAGCACCGCCTATCACGGAGGGCTGATTGGCCTGGGCCTGTTGGGCCTCTTGGTCTGGGCCGGCGCACGCCGCAGCATCTGGCTTGCTCAACGCGGCATTGATGTCCGGTGGCTGGCTTTTCTTGGCGCCGGCGGCGCTTCCCTTTGCCTGGACGGCCATACTCTCGCTCTCTTCCAGACGGTGCCCCTTTTTGAACCCCTGCTCTTCTGGTTGCCCCTGATCGCCGGAGCCTCCCTCGCGGCCAAAGTGATGGAGGACACCCCAGCCGAAACCTTCACGGAAGAGGCCCTTTAATTAAAGGGCATTGCGGAGAAGGAAAGCCCCTCGCCTCCCAGGATTTTCCGCAGATCCTAATATTCCGACGCATCCGTCGGCCGGCTCAGCGGGGCATTGATCGGCCGCGGCAAGGGCCCCATCCCGGCATCGCCATAGGCGGCCTGATCCCGGATTCCCTTCGCCACCGCCCGGGCCAGCCGTTGCCGATATCCTGAATCGGCAATCAGGCGGCTCTCCGCAGCATGGCTCATGTAACCACCTTCCACCAGGACACAAGGAATCTCCGGATTCCGGGTCAGGCGGATGCGGCGGCGCACCAGCCCCCCGTTGTTCTGCTCCGACGGCACCACCGCCGCCAGTTCCCGCTGGATGCGTTTGGCCAGGCTGTAGCTGTCCATCCGCCAATAAAATGTCTCCGTGCCCCGGGTGTTGGCTCCGCCGTGGTTGTAATGCAGGGAGATCAGAATCGCCTCCGGATACCCGTTCGCCCGCCGCACCCGTTCATCCAAGGAGATGAACTCATCCCCATCCCGCATCAGCACCACGCGGAATTGCCCGCCCAGTTCCTGACGGAGCCGCCGCACCGTATCCATGGCCGCATCCTTCTCCATCTGGCCGGTCCACCGGCTTTTCGCCCCACTGTCGTGCCCGCCGTGCCCCGCATCCAGAATCACGGTACGGAACCCCTTGGGCCCGGGGCGGTGACCGTATTCACTGCGCCCGCCTCCGGGAGCGGCACAGGAAACCAGGAACAACCCCGCCGCAGCGGCCAGACAAAGGCGGAAGACTCTCATTCAGCCGGAAACTGGCATCGGAGCCGGAAATGACAAATGCCAATGCCTCCAGTCCTTCCAGATTTCCTCTGTCCGCTTTCATCCCTCGCCCCACCTGCAGGCTCCTCCCGTGATTTGCCATTTGTCATTTGTCAATTCCCGGCCACCACTCCTCCATGCGCTGGCCTGAAGAACGTGTTTTAGTCATTCCCCGGTCCCTCTTCGATTCCCTCGGAGCCTTTGAGGGCCTCACCCCGGACGTGGACCGGTATCTTTCCACCATCCTTGATCCAGAACAAAATTCCTTCCTCGCCCGCGATCTCGCGGAGGACGATCCGGGTTTCAAACAGATCATCGCCTACGCCATTTTCCACTGCAATGGACGCTTCCTGCATTATGTCAGGGGCAGCAAAACCGGCGAGCAGCGCCTCGCCTCCAAGGGCTCCCTCGGCATCGGCGGACATATCAATTCCGACGATGCCGTGCAGGCCTCGCTGGAACGCGACACCTACCTCACCGGTGTGGACCGTGAGATCAATGAGGAACTGCTGCTGAACACCGCCTACCGGCAAAAACTGGTCGCCCTGATCAATGACGACTCCAGCGATGTCGGCCGCGTCCACCTCGGGGTAGTGCATCTTTTTGATCTCGATTCCGAAGCCGTGGAGGCCAACGAAGCCCCCATCACCGGCCTTGAATTCCTCGACCTCGAAGCCCTCCAGGCGCGCCGCGATCAGTTGGAAACCTGGAGCCAGATCTGCCTCGACCACCTGCCTTCCCTGATCCGTTAGCCGGAAAACCGCCCCTCCGGGTTGCATTTCCGTGAGGGGGAACTATCGCGAAGCTTGCTCATTTTATGGCGGTGGCGACCCAGTGGAACTTGCGCCCGGTGCAGACGGATTGTCTGGCATCGCTGGATGAGTGCGGCAAGTCCCCGCTGGTGCGCCGCCTGCTCGCGCAACGCGGCATCAATGGAGGGGAGGCCGCCGAGCGGTTCCTCAATCCCAAACTGAAGGAACTCGGCGACCCTTTTGCCCTCCCTGACATGGAGGCGGCCGTGACCCGCCTGCTGCAGGCGGTGGATGCCGGGGAAGCCGTGGTGCTCTTTGGCGACTACGACGTGGATGGCGTGACCAGTCTGACCTTGCTGCACACACTGCTCCAGGCTTATGGCCTGACCGCCCGGTGTTTTCTGCCGCTCCGCATGGAGGAAGGTTATGGCCTCTCCCGGGAGGGCCTCCTGCGCTGCCTCGCGGAAGGGCCGGTTTCCCTGCTCATCGCAGTGGACTGTGGCACCACCGCGAAGGACGAAACGGCTTGGCTGAAGTCCCAAGGCATTGACGTGATTATCCTGGATCACCACGAGCCCGACCCGGCCCGGCTTCCTGAGGTGATCGCGCTGGTGAATCCCAAGTGCGGCACCGGCTGGCATTATCTCTGCAGCGCCGGCGTGGTCTTCAAGGTCGCCCACGCCATGCTAAAAAAGCGTCAGGTGCCCGCCTTTGATCTCAAGTCGGAACTGGACCTCGTCGCCCTCGCCACCGTGGCTGATATCATGCCCCTCGTGGAGGAAAACCGACTCATGGTCCGTCAGGGCCTGAACCGCCTCGGCACCACCCGCCGCACTGGCCTGCGGGCGCTGATCGAGGTCGCCGGCGTCACCGAACCCTACACCAGCATGGACCTCGGCTTCCGCCTTGGACCACGCCTCAACGCCGCCGGCCGGCTCGACACCGCCCATGCCGCGCTGGATCTGCTGCTTTGCGAAGACCCCTGCGAAGCCGCGGAAATCGCCCGCGATCTCGATATCCAAAACCGCGAACGCCAGACGCTGGAACAACAAATCCAAGCCGAAGCCGCCGCCCAGGCCCTGCAATGGATGACCGCCAGCGAGCCGCCCCAAAGCCTTGTCATCGCCTCGCGCGGCTGGCATCCCGGGGTGGTCGGCATCGTGGCCGCCCGCCTGATGCGCCAGTTTTACCGGCCGGTTTTTGTGATCGCGGTAGACGGGGACGGCCAGGGCAAGGGCAGCGGCCGCAGTGTGCCGGGCGTTTCCCTCGTGGCGGCGCTCGACGCCTGCCGCCCCCTCCTCACCAGCGGCGGCGGACACGACATGGCCGCCGGCGTCAGCCTGCGGGAGGAAAACCTCGAGTCGTTCCGCGCCGCCTTTGCCGCTCAAGTCAGGGAGCAAACCGGCGGCGCTGCCCTCGAACCCATGCTCCACCTCGATGCCGAAGTCCGCCTTGATGAGTTGACCATGGAATTCCTCGACGACTACGACCAGCTCCAACCCTTCGGCAGCGGCAATCCCCAGCCGCTCTTCATGGTGCGCGGTGTCTATCCTTCGGCCGAGCCCCGCCTCCTGCGCGAACGCCACTGGCGCCTCGA
>CAIZWU010000178.1 GCA_903936775.1 uncultured bacterium
ACCTCCCACGAACCCACGCGGAAGGCGATGCTCCATTTTGAGCGGGAGTTGGCGCATGATCTGGGAGTGCATGGCGACGAGACTACGACACCGATCTCATCCCTGCGGCAGATGCTGCACCGGGTGCCGGTGCTGCGGGAGGAGTTGTGGGAGCAATTAACCAGTTAGTCCCGGGGAGACACTCCGCCAAAAATTTCAAGGCCCGGGCAGGGTGAAGGTTGCAAGCCGCCCAACTATTGGCTAAGCGGCTGAATGCCCGATCCTGCCGTTCCCCAGCCTGCCGCCGAACCCTGCCCGGCCTGCTCGGTATTGATGGATGTTTCGGCGCTGCAACCCTTTTCCAAGGTGGTCTGCGCGGCCTGCGGGGCAACGGTGAGGGTGCGCACCGCGTTCCATCATTTTCAAATCGTGCGCGAAGTCGGCCTGGGCGGAATGAGCCGGGTTTTCGGAGCACGGGATGCTTCCCTGGGAAGGGACCTCGCGCTGAAAATCCTGAATCCAGGATTGAGTCAGGATGACAAGCGGTTGCGCCAGTTCCAGCGTGAAGCGCAGATCACCGCCAGCATCAGCCATCCCAATGTGGTCAAGGTCTACACTGCGGGGCGGGACCAGGGGTATTTTTATATTGCGATGGAACTGGTGGAGGGGGGCAGCCTTCATGAAAAAATCCAGAAACAGGGCCGTCTGCCCGAAGCATGGTTGCTGGAAGTCGCCGAGCAGGTGGTGCAGGGCTTGAAGGCCGCCAACGAGGCCGGCCTGATCCACCGGGACATCAAGCCCGGGAACATTCTGCTCTCCGCCGAAGGCACCCCGAAAATTGTGGATTTCGGCCTCGCGGTCTTTACCCGCGACGGGGTGGACGACACGGAAATCTGGGCCACCCCCTACTATGTGCCGCCGGAAACCTTGTATGGGGAGCCGGAGGATTTCCGCAGCGATATCTATGCGTTGGGATCGACCCTTTATCATGCCATGATGGGCAAACCCCTGTTCGATTCTGACAGTAACTCCCTCGCAAAATTAAAGGCCCTGAAGGCCAAACCCGCCGACTTGAAGGAGGCCGGCACCGTCCTGTCGGCGGAAACCGTGGCCATGCTGACCCGCACCCTGCGCCGACGGCCGGCGGACCGGCACAGCAGTTATGATGAATTGCTTGATCACCTGCGCTATGCCCGCCGCCGCCTGAAGCGCGGAGGACGGGGGGCCGCCTGGCCCGGTCAACCGGGGCTGTCGCCCGCCCAATGGGGCGGCCTCGCCGCTGCCGTGGCCCTGGCCGGCGCGGGGCTGTGGACATGGTCCAGCCTCCGCTCCGCCGGGGAGGAATGGAAGAACGGCGGCGGCTTGTTGGCAGATGCCGATCCGACAGCAGGCAGCGACAGCACCGTTTCCTCAAAATTCATCGCCGCCCGCGAGACCCTCTGGGCAGGCAATTTTGCCAGTGCCCGCCAACAATTCAAAGCCCTGTCAGCGGACCCTGGCATCCGCCAGCCAACCCTGAACTGGGCCCGCTACAATGCCGGACTAGCGGCCCTCTTTGCCGCTGACGTTGCCGCTGCCCGGACGGAATTTGCCGCCATCCTCGCCGCTGGAACCTATTCCGATGCCGCCGCCGAACTGCCTGCCGCCACCTTCTTTTTACGCAGTGCCGCCGTGGGGGAGAACGATGAACCGGTCGCTCCAGCCCACACCGCCGACTGCCCGCCCGACACGGCCCAGGCCATTGGCCTGCTGGCGGCGGGATTGAAAAACTGGCATCTCGGTGATTTGTCAGGAGCAGCGACTTTTCTGCGCGCCTTTGAAACCTCCAATCCGCCCCGCCCGGCCGCGTGGGTGGACCGTTATAAAAAACTCGCCCAGCCCTATCTGGATGAGGTGAAGATCATCGATGCGCTCCCTGCCCTGCCGCTCGGGGACATCACACAGGAAGCCGCCACTGCCCAATTAACCCGCGCCCACGAACTGGTGGCCAAACTGACGCTTCCCGGTGCCGCCCGCAACGCGGCTGGCAGGCGATTGGAAGACATCGCCGCCGCCATTGAGCGGATGAGTGCGGCCCGGAATGTGGCCGAGGCGGCCGCGATGGAGAGCAAAGCCACGGAGGAACTCGCGGAATTGAGCCGACTGGAAGCAGAATTGGCCCCCTTGGGCAACAAGCTCGCCTTCGGTGAGGCCGCGGCCCGGTTCCGGCAATTCAAACCCTCCTCCACCCGGGGAAAGGAAATGCTCACCGACCATTTGCACTGGTGGGAAAATGCCGACTCCTTCCTCGATGTGCTCGCCAATGATCTGGCCACTCCGATACAAGGAACCCTCGACCAGCCGCAGGGACCATCGTGGCGCGGGCTGGTTGGCGGCACCGCCGATGGATTGAAAGTCAAACCCCCTTCCGGACCGGAGGTCACCCTGCCCTTCCCCCATTGGACTCCTGCGTCCTTGGCGGCGCTGGCGGAACGGGTGCTGGAGCGGGCCGCGGATTCGGACGAATATTACCGCCGCCGGGAGTTGCTGGTGGCTTTCGCCATGCGCAGCGGTTTAATTACCTACGGCGTCGTCGCGGGCCGTGAATTGGCCCGGGAGCACCCCGGTTTCCGGACCCGCTGGGCCCTTCAGCAGCCCTGATCCTGGCCCGCCCGGGGCAGCTTCTGCCGTTTTCCACGATTTTTCCGGAGGTTCCCGTTCAAAAAAGCGATGACCGGCATGGAGACCACTTCTTGACCTTCAGCCAGTTTTATCCCATTTTACCCCTTTCTGCCGTTCCATGCCACCTGTCCCCGATGCCCCACCCGCTCCCGCTCACGGGACCACCCCGGCGTGGGTTGCAGGAGCGATATTCGCGCTGGGGGCAGCCAGTCTGGTCCTGCTGCCACTGGGCACGCCCGCAGGTTCAACGTTATGGAGTTATCTTCCCGAACCTCCGTTGCGGGCCACAGGTCAGCCCGCCGCCTTTGCCGCGGCTTTCGGTATCGGTCTGGCTGCCACCTGGGCCGGAGCCATGATCACCCCCGCGCGCCGGGTGGCGGGACTGCTGGCAGCAGCAGCCTGCCTGACACTTTCCCAATCCATCATCCTCGCCCTGTACAACATCGCATGGGAACCTTTGCCAGCCCTGTTGTCCCTCGCCGGGGCCGGCAGTCTCGCAGCCCTGCTGAGGCCTTCGCCCACCGGGCCCGGCACATGGTTCAAAGGACGGGTCGCCCCCTCGGTCCTCGACCGTCTGCAGGCCACCCAGGATGAGAGCTTTCTCCGGCCTGACCAACGGGAAGCCACCGTGATCACCTGCCGGCTGCTCAATGAGAGTGCGTTGCGCGAAGCCCTGCCCGCCCGCGAGTTTCTGAAGCTCTATGAAACCTTCCGCACCCAAGCCGCCGGAATTCTGGTCGCCCAGGGGGCTTGCCTCGACCCCACTGAATCCTCCGGAGTGCGGGCCTTCTTCGGCCTGCCCCTGACCGGCGCTTCCCCCGCCGATGAAGCCGTGGCCGCCGCGTTGGCCCTGGACGATGCCATGCGCGGATTTGCCGGAGCCACGCCCCATGCCCCGGCCTGCGGGATCGGTCTGGCCACCGGCAAACTCACTGCCGGTTTGATCGGCCAGACCTACACCGTGCTCGGCGAAGCCGTCGAACTCAGCCGCTGGTTGGCCGCCGAAACAGCCAACTATGAAGTGCGTCTCCTCGCCGATGCCGCCACCCACTTTGCCGCCGACCGGATTGAGGACCGCCCGTTGGAATTCGTCAATCCTCCGGATGGTGCCGCCGTCGAGATTTTCCAAATCATCGGGACCACTGGCAGCTTGTCCCAAGAGTCCCTCATCCGCCGCGGAGCCTTCCGCGATGCCATCACGCTGCTCCGGGCCGGCCACACGGAAGACGCCCTCGGCCGCTTTGCTGATGCCCGGGAAGGCCTGACGGCACCTGATCCGGTCCTCGATTATTTTGTCTCCTTGGCCACCGATCAATCCCAGCGGGATGCCGCTTCGTCCGCAGGGTCGGGCAACGTCCCGCCGCCGGCTCCCGCCAGCCCCGCGCCCACCGACATCCTGACGCCCCCCCCGGCTTCCTCCACCTCCCAGTCGCTGCCCCGCCGTCAGGGCAAGCCAGCCCGGAAACTCCCCCGCCGTCCGTGACCAAAGTCGATTATCCAGAGGAACTCCGGCACCTCATCACCCACCTCAAACGCCTCCCCGGCATCGGCCCGCGCAGCGCCGAACGGATTGCCCTGTGGCTGCTCCGCTCGCCCCAGTCACCCTCTGCCGACCTCGCCAAGGCCCTCACGGCTGCCAGCGCCGGCATTCAATTATGCCCGTCCTGCGGTTTCTTCGCCAGCCTCGCCGCCGGTTGTATCCTCTGCGACAATCCCGCCCGCGATCTGTCAGTGATCTGCGTCATTGAACAGGCGACCGACATTCTTCCGCTCGAACGCACCGGCGCCTTCAAGGGCCACTATCACTCCCTCCACGGCCGCCTCAGCCCGCTCGACAATATCGGCCCGGAGGACCTCCGCATTGCCGCCCTCCTGCAGCGCCTGCGCGGCGGTCCGGTGCGCGAGATCATCCTCGCCACCGGTTCGGATGTGGAAGGCGAGGCCACTGCCAACTACCTCGCCCACGCGATCGGGAAGGATTTTCCGGACATTACCATCTCAAGGCTCGCCCAAGGACTGCCTGCTGGCGGGGGACTGGATGCCGCCGACGACCTGACCCTCTACCGCGCACTGAGCGGCCGCCGTCCCGTTTCCGGCCCCCCGCCCTGATTCCAGACCGCGTCACCATGGCCGTTCTGCTGCGCCAAGATGCGCACGACCTGCCATCCTGACTCATCCCGCAGGTTTCAACATTCAGGGAAGTCCTTGACTGTCAGCACCTCGCTGATCCTTGAGAGAAAGGTTCGGTTTATGCAAGGAAGGTTAAGAACTCTATCCTGAACCTGCCTTTATGAACCCTGAAAAAATGACCCTGAAGATGCAGGAGGCCTTGTCCTCCGCTCAGTCCACCGCCACCCGCTTTGGCCATCCTGAATTGCGTCCTGCTCATGTCCTCAGTGCGCTGCTCGAACAGGAAGGCGGTCTGGCCAAACCCATTATCGAGAAAATGGGCGGCTCCCCGGATGGGTTGAAGAGTGCCCTCGATCAATTTCTCTCCCGCCAGCCCAGTGTCAGCGGCAGCACCAGTCTGTCCGGCTCCAATGACCTGCGGGTCGCCCTGACGGCCGCCGAGGACGAACAGAAATCCCTCAAGGATGACTACCTCAGCGTCGAACACTTCCTGCTGGGCTTATTCAAAAAACCCGGGGAACTCGCTGCTATCTTCAAGGCTCAGAACCTCACCCACGCCGGCGCCCGCGAGGCCCTCACCGCAGTGCGGGGAGCGCAGCACGTGACTGATCAGGATCCGGAAGGCAAATACCAGACCCTCGAAAAATACGGCACCGACCTCACCGCCCGCGCCCGCGCCGGGAAGATCGATCCCGTGATTGGCCGCGATGACGAGATCCGCCGCATCATGCAGGTGCTCAGCCGCCGCAGCAAAAACAATCCGGTCCTGATCGGCGAACCCGGGGTGGGCAAGACCGCCATCGCCGAAGGCCTCGCCCGCCGCATCGTGGCCGGTGACGTGCCGGATTCCCTCAAAGGCAAACGCCTCATCAGCATGGACCTCGGCGGCATGATGGCCGGCGCCAAATACCGCGGGGAATTCGAGGAACGCCTCAAGGCTTTCATCAAGGAAGTCACTTCCAGCAACGGTCAGATCATTCTTTTCATCGATGAACTCCACACCATCGTCGGCGCCGGCAAAAGCGAAGGCGCCATGGATGCCGGAAACCTGCTGAAACCCCAACTCGCCCGCGGCGAACTGCGCTGTATCGGCGCCACCACCCTCGACGAATACCGCAAGTATATCGAAAAGGACCCTGCCCTCGAACGCCGCTTCCAGCCCGTCACCGTAGGGGAACCCAGCGTGGAGGACACCATCGGTATCCTGCGCGGCCTCAAGGAACGTTATGAAGTCCACCACGGCGTCCGCATCCAGGACAGCGCCCTCATCGCCGCTGCCACCTTGTCCAACCGCTACATCACCGACCGCTTCCTCCCTGACAAGGCGATTGACCTTGTGGATGAAGCCGCCAGCCGCATCAAGATCGAGCTCGATTCCATGCCCACGGAAATCGACGTGATCGAACGGGAGATCATGCAGCTCGAAATGGAGCGCTTGGTGATCAAAAAGGAAAAGGACGCCGCCAGCATTGACCGCTTGGCCAAGCTGGAAAAGCACATGGCGAACCTCAAGGAAACCAGCCACGGTCTGAAAGCCCAGTGGCTCAAGGAAAAAGAGGGCGTCCAAGCCGGCCGGAAGATCAAGGAGGAGATCGATCACCTGCGGACCGAACTGGAGCAGGCCCAACGCCGTGGCGATTTCTCCCGCGCCGGTGAAATCCAATACGGCCTCATTCCCAATCTCGAAACCCAGCTCGCCGCCGACGATGCTGCGGGCCGCCCTCACAAGGCGGAAGGCTCACTGCTGCGCGAGGAAGTCACCCCGGAGGACATCGCCCGCATCGTCGCTTCATGGACCGGCATTCCCGTGAGCCGCCTCCAGGAAGGCGAGCGCGCCAAGCTGGTCCACATGGAGGAGCGCTTGGGCGAACGCGTGATCGGCCAGCGCGATGCCATCACCGCCGTCTCCCACGCGGTGCGCCGGGCCCGGGCCGGCCTCCAGGATGAAAACCGCCCGATTGGATCATTCCTCTTCCTCGGCCCCACCGGCGTCGGCAAAACCGAGCTGTCCAAAGCCCTCGCCGAATTCCTCTTCGACGACGAAAATGCCATGACTCGCATCGATATGAGCGAGTATATGGAAAAGCATGCGGTCTCCCGCCTGATCGGCGCGCCTCCCGGCTACGTCGGATATGAGGAAGGTGGCCAACTCAGCGAATCCGTGCGCCGCCGCCCTTACAGCGTGGTGCTGTTCGATGAAGTGGAAAAAGCCCACCCGGATGTCTTCAACGTGCTCCTCCAGGTGCTGGATGACGGCCGCATCACCGACGGCCAAGGACGCACCGTGGATTTCAAGAACACCGTGCTCATCATGACCTCCAACATCGGCAGCCAATATATCATGGATGTCGATAACAAGGAGCAGCGGGAAGCCCGGGTCCTCGAAGCCCTCCGGGCCCACTTCCGCCCCGAGTTCCTCAACCGCATCGATGAGACCATCATCTTCGACCGCCTGAGCGACGGCGACCTCAGCGACATCGTCCGCATCCAGCTTCAGCGCGTGCTGACCCGGCTGGAAAAACAAAATCTGCACCTCACCCTCACGGATGAAGCGCTGCGCCACGTCGCCGACCAGGGTTACGATCCTGTCTATGGAGCCCGCCCCTTGAAGCGGGCCATCCAGCGGCAACTGCTCGATCCCCTCAGCCTCCGTATCCTCGAAGGAGACTTCAAGGATGGCGACCACGTGACCGGCCGGCTCCAGAATGGCGCGATTGTCTTCGAATCCACCCCGGTTTCAGTTCCCGCCTGATCCCCAAAACCACTGCGGAAAAGGCTTTGCAATCCCGCCCGGACCGCTATCTTCGCGCCTCTATGGAAATCCAAGTAGCAACCCTTTGTGACTCCGCCATGGACTACAACTCCAAGTTGTGTGTCCTCGGCACTTTCGACACTATTGGCTCCCGCGCCGTCCCTATCGTGCATCCGCAGGCCGCTCTCGCCCTGCGTATCTGCTTCCGGGAACAGGACGCCGGCAGTCACACCCTCTCCATCCGCCTCATTGATGCGGACGGCAACAATAGCATGCAGCCTCTCGAGGCCGCCATCGACATCGCCATTCCGGAAGGCACCGAATTCATCACCCGGAACATGATCCTGAACTTCCAGCCTCTCCAGTTCAAGGAAGCCGGCACCTACGCTTTCGAAGTCAGCGTCGGTGGCACCACCCTCGCCTCGATCCCGGTCCGCGTCATCGTGGTAGATCAAGCCGCTCAGGCCTGATTCCCGTCCTTTCACCCCGACATTAACCGGCCCGCAGCATGCCTGCCGGCCGGTTTTCTTTTGCCCATCGCGGGAGATGGCTCCATCTTCCTGCCCCTTCCCGGCCTTCTCTTCCTGCTTGCTCTTATGACTCTCCAAAACCTGGCTGCCCAGCCCCCCTTCACCACCAAGGACGGCTCCACCATCCGCAGCATCCTGGACCGCACCAATGCCCCCGTCCGGATGCAATCGCTCGCCGAGGCCACCCTCCCCCCCGGCGGCAGCACGGAACGGCACTACCACAAAATCAGCGAGGAACTCTACTTTCTCCTTGAAGGCACCGGCCTCATGGAAATCGACGGCGAATCCCGGACCGTGGTCCCCGGCGATGCCATCCTGATTCCACCCGGAGCCTGGCACCAAATCACCGCCACCGCTCCCTCGTCCCTGCGCTTTCTCTGCTGCTGCGCGCCGCCCTATGATCACGCCGATACCTATTTTGCGCAGTCCTGATCTGACCATGGAACCGGAATCTCCATGTTGGAACGGCTCCATTCTTCCCCGCCCGGGCGTCGTCCACGCGGAACGGGGGCCTTCCCGAAACCCCTCCTTTTCCCGATGCCGACTCAAAAACCTGTGTCAGACTAGCGGTGTGAAGTTCCTTTCCTTCCTGACGCTTTGTCTTACCGCCCTCGCGCTGGCCTATCCGGTCCACGCCCAACCGGTCAACGGCCTCGACTACCGGCCGAGCACGGCCATCATCTATAATGCGGCCGACCCTGAATCCAAAACCCTCGCGGAATACTACGCCACCAAACGCGGTATTCCCACCGCCAACCTGCTGGGGCTGAAAACCAGTCTGGAGGAAACCATCACCCGCGCCGAATTCCAAAAAACCATCGAATCACCCCTCCGGGCGGCCTTTATCGAGCGGGGTTGGTGGAAGACCGGCAGCGTGCCAAATCAGGGCAATA
>CAIZWU010000179.1 GCA_903936775.1 uncultured bacterium
GACAGCGGCGCTGGACGCCAGCCGGGCGGCACCGGTCAGCCCCGCCGACCCTGCCACAATCCCGATCCGGCCCCCCTGCCCTTTATGTTTGGCAAAGGCCGGACGCGGCAACAGCCGGGACCGCAGTCCGGTGGCAGTCACCAAAACATCCCGCCCCTTCACTCCTTCCAGGCCCGGCAAACCTGTCAGGGGCACCAGAACCAAGCGCCCCACGAAAGCCGCCGCGTCATCGGTGAACAACAAATCCTTCGGCCAGCCCAGGGTGATGGTTACATCCGCGGCCACTGGCTCCGGATCGCCCCCCAGCCCACTCGGCAAGTCGACCGCCACCGTCACCGCGTGCTCCCGCTGGCGCATTGCATTCAATGCCCGCACGGCATGGGCAGCTTCCCCGCGCAGGGGTCCCTCCACCCCAATTCCCAGCAGTCCATCCACCAGCAACAACGGACGCCCCGGCGGCACTGCGATGGCGTCGACGGCCGCGAAAGTCACCCGTTCCCGCACCGCCTCGAGTTGGAGCGCCGCCAGGGGCCGCAGGGTCTCCTCCGGCCAGGCCAGCCGCAACTCCACTCGCCAGCCCACCTCCAGCAGATGTCCCGCCAGCACAAAGGCATCGCCGGCATTGTGCCCCTTGCCGGCAAAAACCACCGCCACCCCAGGACCCGGCCAGCATTCCCTGACATATTTTGCGGCCCCCGCCCCGGCCTCTTCCATCAGGGTCTGCTCCACGATGCCTGCGGAAAAAGCACGCGCCTCCACATCCCGCATTTCAGCGCTACTGACCAAACAGGGAAATCCGGGTGGTGGCGGGAAGTCGGACATGGCACAACCTGCCCCGGAACCGGAGCAGCCGCCAGGCAGGAATCCACCCGCTCAGGCCCGCGCGAAGCTGGCCAGATTCCACCCGGGCAGGCCACATTCGCAGGCAAGCACGTTGAATTCCCCAATCTCGGCTTCGCTGAACAACAATCCTCCGGCCGCAGCGCTGGCCGCAGCCGCTTTGGCTTCGGGCAGGCCGGGGAGGGTGCAGGTTTCGTTGCCGTGGCCAAAGAGATCACCCAGCACCGCCTTGAGGTTTTCAGTTTGGCTGCGGCCTTTGGCAAAAAGCCCGCTGCTGAGGGCATCGGGGTGAATCACCGAAAAATAGAAACAGCAGGACCGTTTTTCTCCCTCCGGAACCGGCCGGCTGCGCAGGGTCGGCAGGGACCCGCCAATCAGACCCGCCACCAACTCATTGATCAACGCCAGCCCATAACCCTTGTGGGCTCCGAAGGGAACGAGGGCAGCTACTTTATTGGGATCGGTGGTGGGCTTTCCTTCCGCATCCACTGCGGCGTTTGGAGGGAGCTCCTTGCCTTCGCGTTTGAGCTGCTGCACGCGGCCCATCGCCACGGTGCTGGTCGCCCAATCAATCACCACCGGGTAACCGAGAGCATCGGTGGTGGGAAATCCCCAGCTGTGCGGATTGGTGCCCAAGGTGGGAAACTTCCCGCCAAAAGGCACCACCTCGGCCAGGGCAGCGGTGCAGTTCGTATAGGCAATGTAACCGCGCTTCGCCGCGTCCATGACGTAGCCGCCGCCCCACAAATAGTGGAAGGCATTGTCCACACTCACCTGCCCGATGCCATATTGATCCGCTAGCCGGATCGCTTCCTCCATCGCCGCAAACGCGGTGGATTGGCCGAGCTTCAGGTTGGCATTCCATATTTTCGAGGCGGCAAACCGGGACGGGATTTCCTCAATCTCCGCGCCCGGCACACAGCCCCCCGCTTTGCTGCCGAAGTGTTCGTCAAGGTGCAGGGCCTTGATGCCATTGTGGGTCCGGATGCCGTGGGTGCTGGCCATTTCGCAGAAGCGCGCGGCATCAGCAGCCTCGGCGGCGGTGTAGCCCCGATGTTGATAAGCGGCGTCGATGAGATCACGGTGCAAGGCAGGGGGAACGACGTAAAATCCGGAGTCTGACATAGGCTGACTGCCGTAGACGGATTTCATCGGCGTGCAAGGCGGCATCGTTTCTGCCCCGGCGGGCGTTGCTGAAATTTGAAAGGAAGCTGCCGTCACCGCCGTGAATCTCTCTGGTCCCCGGCACGCGATCCGCTCCGGTTTCCTCCACCCCCCTAATTCTTCCGTGAAAGTCATGTCCCACGAATTTTCCCGCCGCCGTTTCCTCCGCGGTCTCGGCACGCTCATGGCCCTGCCTGCTCTGGAAGCCACCGCTCCTTTTGCCGCGCGTGCCGCTACTGCCGCCAAGACCGGAACCGCCGGATCGCTCCCCCTGCGCATGGCTTTTGTTTATACGCCAAACGGCAAGAACATGGAACACTGGACCCCCGGGAATGATGGCTCCAGTTATGATCTCAGCCCAAGCTTGGCCCCGCTCAAGGACCTGAAATCCGAATTCCAGGTCATCTCCGGCCTGAAACACGAAAAGGCCCAGGCCAACGGCGATGGCGGCGGCGACCACGCCCGTGCCAATGCCAGCTTTCTGACCGGCGTGCAGGCCCGCAAAACCGCCGGAGCCGACATCCGCAACGGCATCTCCATCGACCAGGTTGCCGCCAACGACATCGGCCAGCTGACCCGCCTGCCTTCCCTGGAACTGAGTTGCGACGAAGCCCGCCGCGCTGGGAACTGCGACAGCGGCTACTCCTGCTCTTATCAATTCAATCTAGCCTGGAAAAGTGAGACCACCCCGCTTGCTCCCGAGCGCGACCCCAAGCTGGCCTTCGAGCGCCTGTTCGGCAGTGGTGGCGGCGGCAGCGAAGAGGACGCCGCCCGCGCCAAACGCGAATTCTTCAACAAAAGCGTGCTCGACTTTGTGATGGAGGATGCCCGCTCCCTGCAAAAACACCTCGGCTACACCGACAAGCAAAAACTCGACGAATATCTCTCCTCGGTCCGCGACATCGAGCGCCGTCTCACCAGCGCTGACCAATTTTCCCAGTCCATGCCGGACTACAAAAAACCGACCGGCATCCCGGAGAGTTATCAGGAACACATCCGCCTCATGTTCGACCTTCAGGTGCTCGCCTTCCAGACGGACACCACGCGCATCTCGACCTTCCTGCTCGCCCACGACGGCTCGAACCGAAGCTTCCCGGAAATCGGGGTGCCCGACGCCCATCACGGTATTTCCCACCACCAAAGGGATGCCTCAAAGCTGGAAAAAATCGCCAAAATTGACACCTACTACAGCGAACAGTTTGCCTATTTCCTTCAAAAACTGAAGAGCATCAAGGAAGGAGACGGCACCCTGTTGGACAATTGCATGATCGTCTTTGGCGGTGGCATCAGCGACCCTGACCGTCACAACCACGACGATCTCCCGGTGATTCTGGCCGGCGGCGGCGGCGGCACCCTGAAAAAGGGACGGCACCTGCGCCTGCGCGACGAAACCCCAATGTGCAATCTTTACCTTTCCATGATGGACCGTATGGGCGTCAAAACGGCCAACTTCGGAGACAGCACCGGCAAGCTGGACGCGATTGGTTAGTGTTTTCTCCTGCTTGGACGGCCGTTCCGGTGCCATGCGTGGACCGGATTCCTCATAGCTCAAACCGGGTAGTCGGTCGCAAGCCCCACCGGCTCCCATCCATCCAGCTCGCCCCGCAGCCTGTCCAGCTGGCGGCGCGCTTTTTGGTAGGCGTATTTGCCCAGCACCAGGCGGAAAGGCGGCTTATCGGATTCCACGGCTTGAATGATGGCCTGCGCCGCCGCGGCAGGGTCCCCCGGCTGTTTGCCATCCACCTTTTCAAGGAAACCCCTAAACTTCCCGGCCGTCACCGCATACTCCGGCACCGACTGCTCCGCGCGGTCCAGCGACCGGCTAATGAAATCGGTGCGGAACGGTCCCGGGATCACTATGGTTACTTTGACCCCGAACGGGGCCGCCTCGGCCGCGAC
>CAIZWU010000180.1 GCA_903936775.1 uncultured bacterium
ACCATTGCCGGAGGCAACAAGACCACTCGAATTATGCCGTGTGATCAATCATCGGGCTCCCCAGATTTAAATGAAAAAGCGGCTTCTCAAGCTGCCACGCGGCATAAGTCTGGAGGCGGCATAACAGCGTGGAGAACGCCCTCCGCCCGTGCCGTCACGTGAGGAGCGTCCGATCCAGCGTGCGGTATTGGATGGCTTCCAGCACATGGTTGGCGGTGATATTATCCAATCCGGCCAAGTCAGCCAGCGTGCGGGCCACTTTCAGAATCCGGTCGTGGGCGCGGGCGCTGAAGTTGAGGTTGGTCATGGCGTGTTCGAGCAGACCCGAGGCCTCGGAGTCGATGACACAGTGCTGGCGCAGGAGCTTGGACGTGAGCGCGCCGTTGCTCGTGATTCCCGCGCTCCGGTAACGGTTCTGCTGGATGGCCCGGCAGGCGATGACCCGCCCCCGCACGGTTTCCGACGATTCCTCCGGCGCGGTCGACGACATCTGTTTGTAGTCAACATTGGGCACCTCGACATGAAGATCGATTCGGTCGAGCAACGGTCCGCTGATGCGCTGGCGGTAGCGTGTGATCTGCATGGGATTGCAACGGCACTCACGTTTAGGATCTCCATAATAACCGCAGGGGCAGCTGTTCATGGCTCCGATGAGGAGAAATTTTGAGGGGAACGTCATGCTTCCGGCGGCGCGGGAGATCGTGACTTTCCCATCCTCCAGCGGTTGTCGCATTACCTCCAGGGTGGAGCGGTTGAATTCGGGGAGTTCGTCGAGAAAGAGTACTCCATTGTGGGCGATGGAGACTTCCCCGGGGGTGGGGTTGGTGCCTCCGCCCAGCAGTCCGGCATCGGATATGGTGTGGTGCGGGGAGCGGAACGGACGGTGGGCGAGCACGGCCTGCTTCGGATCCAGCAATCCGCAGATGCTATGGATGCGAGTCGTCTCAATTGCCTCCTCGCTCGTGAGCGGGGGCATGATCGTCGCCATGCGTTTCGACAGCATGCTCTTCCCCGTTCCTGGCGGCCCGACCATGAGAATATTATGCCCACCTGCGGCCGCGACTTCCAAGGCGCGTTTGACGCTGTGCTGGCCTTTGACGTCGGAGAAGTCGATATCGTAAGTTTGATGGGTGCGGAATTCTTCAATCGTGCGCGTGCGCATGGGCAGGAGCCGCTTCTCCCCGGTAAGGTGTTCCCATGCCTCGCGCAGGCTATGAACACCGACGACGCGGATTCCCGGTACGATGCTCGCTTCTTCCGCATTTTCAGCCGGGATGATGATCTCCTCCCTGCCCTGTGCCCGGGCCGACAGCGCCACGGACAAGATCCCCTTCACCGTGCGCACCCCGCCGTCCAAGGCCAATTCCCCCACAATGGTGCAATGGTCGAAGACCGATTTATCAAAGCCGGCCACACGGTTGGAAATCATGCCAAGGGCCATCGGCAAATCGAAGCTGGGCCCTTCCTTTTTTAGGTCAGCGGGTGCGAGATTGACGGTGGTGCGTCCGCCGAGGGACCCGGGAAAGGCGCTGTTGGCGATGGCGGTCCAAACCCGGTCCCGGCTTTCCCGCACCGCCGTGTCCGGTAGCCCGACAATCACCGTCACTGCCTGCATCTCGCCCCCGGAGTTGGAGGGACCGGTTTCATTGACTTCAAGCTCGACCTCAACGGCATCCACGCCCCGAAGCGCAGCAGAATAGACTCGGGTGAATTCGCCAGGCATGGGGAGAGGTCAGTTTAAGGATTTCCGACGGGCGTTTTCTTGCTCAAGTCGCCCCCGTTGTAATCCACACGGACAGGGATTCATGGCGGCGACCAGCATGAATTGAGCGGGGAAGGTCATGCTGCCGGCGGCCCGGGAAATGGTGACCCGGCCATCCTCCAGCGGTTGGCGCATGACCTCCAGGGTGGCGCGATTGAACTCCGGCAGCTCATCCAGAAAAAGGACACCGTGATGGGCGATGGAGACTTCGCCCGGGGTGGGATTGCTGCCTCCTCCCAGCAGACCGGCATCCGAGATGGTGTGGTGGGGCGAACGGAACGGGCGATGGGCCAGCACAGAATGCCGGGCATCCAGCAGGCCGCAAATGCTATGGATGCGGGTGGTCTCGATTGCCTCCTCACTGGTGAGGGGCGGCATGACCGTGGCGACGCGTTTGGCCAGCATGCTTTTACCGGTACCAGGCGGGCCGACCATCAGAATATTATGCCCGCCGGCGGCCGCGACCTCCACCGCCCGCTTCACACTGTGCTGGCCTTTGACGTCGGAAAAGTCGATGTCGTAAGTCTGATCGCAGCGGAACTCCTCGATGGTGCGGTGCCGGACCGGGAGCAGACGCTGCAAGCCGGTGAGGTGGTGCCAGGCCTGTTGCAGGCTGGAAACGCCGACCACGCGGATACCGGCCACGATGCTAGCTTCCTCGGCATTCTCGGCCGGAATGATGACCTCTTCCCGGCCCTGCGACCGGGCGGCGAGCGCGATGGAAAGGATGCCTTTTACGGACCGGACCCCACCGTCCAAGGCCAATTCCCCCACAATGGTGCAACGGTCGAAGACCGATTTATCGAAGCCAGCCACACGGTTGGAAATCATGCCGAGGGCCATCGGCAAATCGAAGCTGGGCCCTTCTTTTTTCAGATCCGCAGGCGCGAGGTTGACGGTGGTGCGTCCGCCGAGGGACCCGGGAAAGGCGCTGTTGGCGATGGCGGTCCAGACGCGGTCCCGGCTTTCCCGGACGGCGGTGTCAGGGAGGCCGACAATCACGGTGACGGCCTGCATTTCACCGGAACCCGAGGGCCCGGTTTCATTGACCTCCAATTCGACCTCCACGGCATCGACCCCACGCAGGGCGGCAGAATAAACACGGGTAAATTCGCCAGGCATGGGATTGGAGATGGAGGATGGATACGAGGGGTGGCAGACCACCCCGGAGAGGCTGGCCTAACCCGGGAGGGCTTCCCTGATTTGAGCGGCATAAGCGGCAGCGGCCTGGGCGGGGCTCTGGCCGGCAGGGGGATAAAGAATGCCGCGGGACACATTGATCAGAAGAGGCGCCTGGCGCCGGCTGGCCGCGAGAGCCTGAACATCGCCGCCCTGAGCTCCGAGGCCGGGCACGAGCAGGGGGAGGTCATCGATTTTTGAGAGGACCTCCGCCGCGGCATTGGTCAGGCCGAGGACAAATCCCACATCCGCAGGACGGCCGGCCGCACGGCGCGCGAGGTCCTGTACCAGTTCAAAAACCTGCCGGCCATCGGCGAGGCGCTGCATTTCGATATCGGCCGCTCCGGCGTTCGAGGTAACGGCGAGCAGATAGAGTCCACGTCCGGCGTAATCAAGGAAAGGCTCGATGGAGTCAAAGCCGAGGAAAGGATTCAGGGTGACCGCGTCCACGTCCCAAGTGTCAAAAAAGGCCTTGGCGTAGTATTTCTGGGTTTCACCGATATCGCTGCGTTTGGCATCGAGCAGCAGGGGAATCTCCTTGGGAATGGCCGCGCGGACCTCTTCGAAGAGGGCAATCCCGGCCGAACCGGTGGCCTCGAAATAGGCGATATTGGGCTTGAAACAGGCTGCGTAAGGAGCGGTTTCATCAACGGTGCGGAGGAGGAAGTCCCGGACATTCCCCTGGATCAGGTCCGGACGGGGATCGAGGCCAATGCAGAGATTGCTGCCGGTGGCGGCAATGCGGCGGGCGAGTTTTTCAGTGTAACGCATGGAATTCAGTCAGAAGGTCAGGGAACAAAGTTAGTGGGACCGGCCATGAATAGCACAGACAGGACAGATGGCACGGATTACGTGAAAAAATGTGAGCGGACTTCCCTCGTGGCGGCCCGCAGCGGGCGCGGCTGGGGAGGCGGCCTAGCACCGGTCCACCATGATCTCCCCTCCCAGCAGCACCAGCACGGCAGAGCCCCGCAGCGTTTGGTTGAGGAACGGGGAATTTTGGGACCGGGACTTCAGGGCTTCCTCCGTGAAGGTGGTCGCGGCCGCCGGATCAAAAAGAACGGCGTTCACGGCTGATCCTTCGGCAATGACCGGGACGTCCAAGCCAAGTAGCCGGCGGGGCGCGGCGCAAAACCGCTCGGCGAGGATTTCCCAGGAGAGTAGTCCCGAAGAAATCAGGTGATGGTGGATCGCAGGCAGCGCGGTCGCCAAACCAGTCATCCCGAAAGGTGCGGAGCCGAAATCGCGGGTTTTTTCAAACCAAGTATGGGGCGTGTGGTCGGTAGCGAGAATATCAATCACCCCATCGCGAACGGCCTGGAGCAGGGCCAGCCGGTCGGATTCCGGCCGCAGGGGAGGTTTTACTTTATACAAGGTGTCATAATCGCCCACGGCCTCGTCGGTGAACAGCAAATGATGGGGGAAGGCTTCGGCGGTAACCGCCACCCCTTCACTCTTATAACGCCGGATGGTCTCCACACTGCGGGCGGTGCTGATGCCCCGGATGTGGATGCGGCTACCGCAGCTTTGAGCGAGCCGGATATCGCGGGCAATGCCGATCTCTTCCGCACAGGGGTGCAGGCCCGGCAGACCCAGCCGGTAGGAAACCGGGCCGTCGTGCATGGCCCCGGCACCCGAAATTTCCCTGACATCGCAGGTGGTGGCCACCAGCACGTCCAGTCCGCGGGCGTATTGGAGGGCGCGGCGCAGCACCTGAGGATTCGCCACCGGATCCGGGTCATCGGTAATCATCACGGCCCCTCGGGACTGCATTTCACCGATTTCCGCCAACTCCTGGCCAAGGCGTCCCCGGGTGATGCAACCGGCTACCTCGATCGGAATGCGGCCGGTGCGGGAGGCGATCTCCCGCAGGCTGTGCACCATGCCTCCATTATCCACTGCCGGCACCGTATCGGGCATGGCGGTCAAGCCCGTGAATCCACCTGCCAAGGCCGCCTCGCAGGCGGTGGTGATGGTTTCGCTGTCTTCCCGGCCGGGCTCGCGCAGGTGAGCGTGCATATCATAAAGTCCGGGCAGGAGGATTTTCCCCGTTCCATCCACCACCCTGACTCCTTCGGGGGCTTGCACGGGAAAACTCCAGCGGCCCCCGGCCATGAGGACGTCCCGCACGGTAGTTTCGGTGCCAGGCGACACCACTTTCACATTCCGGATCAGCACTCGTTCGTCCATTTGTTAATAATCCCGATTAAACCGGAAGCCGTCCCGCTCCGCAACCATGGATTACAATCTGCCCATATTCCATCCTCCCCTTTCCGGTCAGCCAATGTGCGAACCGCATAAGTTCATGATAATTCTGGAATTACTGTCGAGTCAGAGCGCCAGTGCGCAACTCTTCAGGCCATTTCACTGCAGGGAACATGGATTTTCTCGTATGTGCGAAATAATTCTCGCCAAATGCTGGAAAGGTGTTTAGTTCCTCTGAATTATCAGTCTCACCCGCAGATTTGAAACCCGATTTCCTTCAAAACGCCCTATAACCACCACGATCATGGCAAAAATTGTAATCATCGATGACGAAGCTCCCATTCTGGAACTGATCGGTCAGGTCGGCCGCCGGATGGGCCATGAAGTCGCCCTCTTCCAGACTGGCCGCGAAGGCATGATGGGCTTGGAACGGCTCAAGCCCGAATTGCTCATCGTGGACCTCCGCATCCCGGACATGAATGGCCTCCAAATCATCCAGGAGTGCCGCCAGAAATATCCGCAGACGCAGGTGGTCATGGTCACGGGCTACGGCAGCGTGGAAACGGCCGTCGAGGCCATGAAACTGGGGGCCTTTGATTACCTGACCAAGCCCTTCGAGTTGGATGACCTCCAAAGGATCATCAACCGGGCAATCCAGAAAGATGGCAGCCCCACCTTGGTGCCGGTTCCGGTGGAAGCCTCCGTCCGCGCCACCGCCTCGTCCCATTTCATCGGCGAAAGCCCGCAGATGAAGGATATCCTCGGGTTGGTGCAAAAAATCGCCGACAAGGACAGCCCGGTCCTGCTGGAGGGTGAATTCGGATCCGGCAAACAGATGGTGGCCCGCACCCTGCACAACAAAAGCCGCCGGCACGACGCCCCCTTCAAGGTACTGCACTGCTCCTCCTTGCCCGAGGATCTTTTGGAGCAGGAACTTTTTGGCAATGCCACCAGCGCTCAGACCATTTTCAAGCGGGCCGAAGGCGGCACGGTGGTCCTCGAGGAAATCAACATGCTCACGCTACGTCTCCAAAGTGTGCTCGATTCCTTCCTCGAGGACATCAACACCCGCCGCATGAATGGCACCCTGCCCCGGCAGCTCGATTTCCGCTTCATCGCCACCTCCAGCGTGCCGATGGAACAATTGGTGCGCGAAGGCAAATTCCGCGAAGACCTTTATTACCGTATCTCGGTCATCCCGATGGTGATCCCTCCGCTGCGCAGCCGCCGCGAGGATATCCCTCCCCTGGTTGACCACTTCCTCTCCAATTACAGCCGCCTCAGCGCTTCCCCGCTCAAAGAGGTCGACAAATATGCCGCCCGGCTGCTGCAGGATTACAATTGGCCCGGCAACGTTGGCGAACTCCAGAATGCCATCGAGCGCGCCTGCTCCTTTGCGGACGACAAACGCATCCGCCCGGTCGATCTTCCTCCCAAGATCACCCAAAAGGTTGAGATCACGGATGATGAGAATCAGAAGCTGAAGCACACCCTGCCCATCGGCAGCAAGCTGAACGACTTCATCAAAAAGCAGGAACGCCTCTTCATCCGCGAAACCCTCAAATACAATGAAGGCTCCCGCGAAAAGACCGCCTCCATGCTGGGAGTGTCCATCGCAACGCTTTACCGCAAAATGGGTCTCAAGCTGGAGCGCGACAAGATGATGGGTTGAAGGGCCCCCACGCCTCCCGGAATGATCTTTTCCTGAGCCACCCAGGCTGATCTCAAACCATCCTCATGGCCGTGATGGCCGCTCCCATATCCGTAGCGCCAAACAGGGAACTGCCCGCCACCAGCACATTCGCACCGGCGGCGGTGGCATCAATGGCGGTTTCCTGCGTAATTCCACCGTCCACCTCAATGTGGTAGCTGAGGCCGTGTTTTTCACGATATAGCTTGGCGGCACGGACAGTTTCGAGGGTGGCAGGAATCAAGGGCTGGCCCCCAAAGCCCGGCACCACGGTCATGACCAGCAACAGATCAATCTGATCCAGATAAGGGATCACGGCAGAAAAATCCGTCTCCGGCCGCAGGGACAGTCCCGCCTGACAGCGGGCGGCTCGGATTCGCCGCAGCGTTTCCGCGACGTCGTGCGGTGCCTCCACGTGGATCGTGATGCCATCGGCCCCTGCTTTGATGAAACGGGGAAGAAAGTGGTCCGGACGTTCTATCATGAGATGGACATCAAGGAAGATATCATTCGTCTTGGAGAGGCATTCCACAAATTGCGGGCCGAACGTGATGTTATCCACAAAGTGCCCATCCATCACGTCACAATGCAACCAGTCGGCCCCGGCTCGGATGGCACGGGAACATTCGTCCGGCAAACGGCTCCAATCCGCCGCGAGCAGGGAGGGAGCGATGATGCGGGAAGTGCAGGGATGATGGATCATGGGTAGAGCGGCCGGGAAACTTCCATCCATGGCACGGCATGGCGCGTGAGGCAACTCTTGGACGGAAGCATTGCCATCTTGACCCCGGGCAGGACAAAATTTTTCATTTCAATCCACTGGCACTCCTGTGGTCTCAGGCCTTACGAAAGGTGAGTTCGCGGGAAATTTCGCGGCCTTGGCCGGTGAGGATGAGACGTTCGGCGTGAAGGGCCAGGGTGGAAAAGGCAGAGGTATCGGCGGTCTCCACCATGCCTTTGAGGTTCACAAAAGGCACCCCGTCGTGGAGACCGAAATTGCCGGTATGGTTGTGGCCATTGAACCAAGCGACCAAGTGCCGGTGGCGGCTGACGAGGGCCAGCACGGTTTCGCTGTTCCAGAGATTGAGGGCGTTCGCAGGGAAGACCGGATGGTGGCTGAAGGCGATAACCTTGAGTTGTTGGGCGGCCGCTTCGCTGCAAATGCGGTCAAACCACTGCAACTGTGCAGGGCCGAATCCACCATTCCAAGGTTGGGCATGGGGGAGCTTGGCATCCTTGGCCTGCTGCAGGGCCGCAGTGGCGGCGGCGTGCTCAGACGTACCGGGGAGCCGGGCGTAGGTGCTGAGGTCGTTGGAATCCAGCATCACGAGGCGGAAGCCGGGCAGGTCGAAGTGGGAATACCGCCGGGCGAGGCCGAGGCGCTCCGGAACGCGGTTTTTGTATTCCACCGCGACATCAAAGTCATGATTGCCCAACAAGTGGTGAAAATGGTGCCGGGAGGCGGCCAGTGGCTTCAGAATGGCGTCGTAGCTGCGCCAGTCGCGGTCGATGAGATCGCCGAGGTGGAGGCAGGCGGCGAGTTCCTGGCGATTGAAGTGCTCGACGGCGCTGCCGAGTTTTTCGATGGAGGCACGGTAGAAGCGGGTATTCTCGGCTTCGACATCGGCATACTGGGCATCAGCGATGAGACCGAGGGTGGTGAGCGGAGCCGGGGCGGATTTCAAGATGGCAGGGGCTCCCAAGGTAAGGGCGCCGGTGGAGGTGAGGAAGGTGCGGCGGGTGAGCATACAGAATTCATACCGTAATCAGGGATGGAAGCAAGAGAGCGGTCTATGAAGGGCCGTGCGCAGTTGGTGGTGCGGTGGCGGAGGCTAAGAGCGCTGAATATCATGGTAAGCAGGCAGTATCCATTTACCGGATTTTAATCTCGGCAGGGCGAGGCGGGGCTTGCGGGATGGGTGAATCCCCTATCTTGGACACCTATGGGGTCAGATTCCCTGCTTCAGGCGGTTTTTTAGAGACTTTTTTGATTCGTTTTGGTTACAATTCCGTTTCGTAGAGTTCCCCCACCTGTTCCGACATGCTCCCCCTCCTCCCCCCTGCCCTCCGTTATGTAGGCGCTGCCCTGCTGCTGACTACCCTGACGGCCTCCGCCGTCCCCACCGCGGTGCCGGACAGCTACACCACCCCGGAGGACACCCTGGCCGGGAATACGGCGGTGGAGGTGATCAATGCCGGCTTTGAAGACGGCGGGGGAGGCATCATCTTTACGCTGCCGAATGCTTGGCAGATCATTGATCTGGCCACGACTGCCGCCGGAGGGACCAATACCTACCCCCAGGATGCGGGAGCCAGGCTCTGGAATGTGGCGGCATTCGACTCCAGCACGTCTAATATCGCGGGATGGCGCAGTAGCACCCTGCCGGTGCAGGGGGGGACCATAGACAACGCGAATTTCAGCGGGATCGCCCCGACCCTGACCGGACTGGTACCCGGCGGGCCGAACACGGTGAATACCTATCTGCTGCGGAACCAGTTCACTCTGACGGCCGCACAGGCGGCCCATCCGACGTGGGACTTTACCCTGCTGGCCGATGATGGCTGCGTGATCTACGTGAACGGGGTGGAGAAGGCACGGCTGAACCTACCCGTCACCCCGACCCTGAATCCCGACGATCTCAACGGGGGGCCCGCGGGCGACGAGACCAACTACACCACCCTCCAGGTGGACCTCGCCGGAGTCCTGACCACAGGACTGAATCTCGTGGCCATCGAACTGCACCAAAACACTACCAGCAGCTCGGATGCGGGCATCGACTTCGCCATGGCTCCAGCGGGAGCATCGCCCACCGCTGGCTTCACCGGGGTGGACGACGCCTTTTTCGGGACCGCCAACCCTACTTATTCCGCCCAGGCCTACGCGGCCACCGGCGGGTTCAACGCCACCGGCGCGCTGCGGCTGCAGATGGGCAATGTCATACCATTCGGGGGCAGCCAGGCGGTCTCCGGAGCATGGCGCACCACCTTCACTCTGGCAACGCCCGCCACCATAGCGCTGAGTTTCCGGCATCGACTGATTTCCGGTCAGGATTACGACAACGGTGAATACCAGGAATTGATCTGCGACGTGGACGGGACCCAGTATGGGACCGCTACTGCTCCGAGCACGCACCTGGCCGTTTCCTACCAGGTGGGCAATGGCAACGGAGGCGGGGCCGTGGATTCAGGATGGAAACAGAGTTCCTTCGACATTCCGCTCGCGGCCGGGATCCATACGCTTTCCCTCGGTGGATTTGGCAGTGTGGGTTCGGGTGGTATTTTAGGAACCGCGCAGGAATCCTTCGAAGGGTTCTTCGACGATGTCGTGCTCACGGTGCCGGGCAGTCTCTCCCTGCTGGCCAACGATACCGGCGGGACCGCTCCCGTCACCGCGCTGAAAGCGTCGGATCCCTCCCATGGGGTGGTGACCGTCAATGCCAACGGCAGTTTTGTCTACACGCCGGAAGACAACTGGTTTGGCACCGACACCTTCACCTACCGGGCGGTGGATGGCTCCGGCCAATCCGAGCCGGGGCTGGTCACGATCAATGTGACGGCCATAAACGATCTCCCCCTGGCGGTCAATGATGGCCCTTTCATCATGCTGCAGGATACTCCGCTGACGGTAGCCGCAGCCCAGGGGGTGCTGGCCAACGACTCCGATGCGGAATCCTCCCCGCTCACCGCGGTTATGGTTACCGGCCCCGCCAATGGAGTCCTCCAACTCAATCCGGACGGCAGTTTCACCTTTACCTCCACCAGCGGGTTTTCCGGGAACACCTCCTTCACCTATCTGGCCAATGATGGCACGACCAACTCCTTGCCCGCCACCGTGACAATCCAGGTCACCGATGTGCCGGACGCGCCCGTAGCGGGCAACGACAGCTATACGGCGATGAAGAACACCACCCTCCTGGTGAATGCGGTCACGGAAGGAAACACTACCGAGGAACTTCTCTCCTATAAATCCGCTGGATGGCGTTATTTCGACTCCTTGGAACTGGCCAACCGCGATCTCGGCACGCTCTGGCGGACCGGGGCTTATACCGAAACCGCGGACTGGAAAACCGGCCCGGCCGAACTTGGTTATGGGGATGGGGATGAAGTCACCCAGATCGCCGACAATCCGGACCCAGCCTTTAATTCAGGAGCCTCCGACAAGTTCGCCACCGCTTATTTCCGCCGCACCGTGGAGGTGACAGATCTTTTCAACATCACCGGGATCGAACTGAGTGTGATCTACGACGACGCCTGTGCCTTTTATCTGAACGGCAGCCCGGGCGGCCGCACCGGCAACCTGCCAAATCCGGTCACAATGCCGGAACTCGCATGGAATTATTTCCCCAATGTGGGGTCCGCGGAAAATTCTTCCGAGACCTTCAACCTGCCCGCCTCCTTACTCCAGTCCGGCACCAATCTGATCGCCGCCGAGGTCCACCAGAATGCCGCCACCTCGAGTGACCTTTCCTTCGACCTCCGGCTCCGGGTGACCCGGACGATCCCGGCTGGGGTGCTGGCCAATGATTCCGATCCTGACCCCGGGCAGACCGCCACCCTGACCGCTGAGCTGGTGACTCCCCCGGCACATGGTATTCTGACGCTCAACCCGGACGGCACCTTCACCTACAGCCCCGCCAATGGTTATACCGGACCGGACGCCTTCTCCTACCGGGCAAAAGACACGACGAATCTCACTACTGCGGTCACCACTGCCAATCTCACAGTCATCGACGGGCCCAATGTCCCGCCGACCGCCCTGCCCGACAGCTATCCAGCGGTGGAAGACACCCTGCTGACCATCACCACGGAGGCGGGCGTACTGGCCAATGACACCGATGCCGAAGGCGACACCTTCAGCGCGATCGTGGCAACCCCGCCAACGAATGGCACCCTGGCTCTCAATGCCGACGGCTCCTTCACCTATCAACCCACGGCCCATTTCAATGGCACCGACAGCTTCACCTACCAGGCCCGGGACAACCGTGCATCGCCTCCTGTTACCGTCACCCTCACGGTGTCTCCAGTGAATGATCTGCCAGTCGCCGTAGGGGAAACTTATACCGGCGACCCCGGGGTGCCGTTTGTGGTCTCCCCCGCCGAAGGGGTGCTGGCCAATGATTTCGATGTGGATAGCGGCACTGTTCTCACAGCCCAACTGGTCACCCCTCCTGCCAGCGGAACGCTGGTCCTGAATGCGGACGGCTCCTTCAGCCTGACGGCGGTCACGGGGGGCGCCTACACCTTCACCTACCAGGCCAAAGACGAAGAAAGCCAGTCCCCTCCAGCCACCGTCACCGTCTCTCTGAACGCGGTGCCGGTCACCCAGTCCGATGCCTACAGCGTCGACGAGGATGTCCCGCTCAACGTGACCGCGGCTCTGGGCGTGCTGAAGAATGACAGTGATCCGGAAAGTGAGCCGCTCACGGCCCAACTGGTCTCCAATGTGCAGCAGGGCACCCTCAACCTGAATCCCAATGGATCATTCATTTATACGCCCGCCGTCAACTTTCAGGGCAGCGATAGTTTCACCTACGAGGCCAACGACGGCACCCGCCAGTCCGGCCCGGTGACAGTGACGATCACAGTGAACCCGGTCAACGATCCGCCCGTGGCACTGGCCGACACCTACGGGGTGCGGGTGGACAGCCCCCTCCAAGTCAATGCCGCCAACGGCGTGCTGCGCAATGATACCGATGCGGAGAATTCCCCGCTGTCCGCCCTGCTGGAAGGACCTCCAGCCAGCGGCGTGATGATACTTAACACCGACGGCTCATTTTCCTACACCCCCGAAGCAGGCTTCAGCGGCACCCTGACATTCAGCTACCGCGCCAGCGACGGGACCGCCCAGTCCACCCTCACCACGGCAACCCTGAACGTCTCCACCTTCCTCAACACCATCGCCATCAGCGAGGTCATGTATAACCCGCCTGGAGCGACGGGCGTGAGTGAGGAATTCCTCGAAATCCACAACTATGGCGACGCCTCGGTGGACCTGACCGGCTGGAGATTCACCAAAGGGGTCGACTTCGCCTTCCCGTCCGGCTTGTTGGTGCCGGGCCGCGGCTATCTTGCGATCCCGGCCGACCGGGCGGCGTTCACCGCCAAGTATCCCGCCGCCACCAACGTCACGGCCACCGGTTGGGGCGCCGGAGGCAGCCTGGGGAATGGAGGCGAACTGATCCGTCTGGTCAATGCCCTGGGTGAGACCGTGGATGAAGTCGAATATGCGGATGAAGGCGACTGGGCCGTGCGCAAGGTGGTAGACGTCTGGGATTCCACCAACACTCCCGGCGCTGCCCCGCCCAACTTGGATACCGATCCCGGCCTGGAGTGGGTCACCGCCGCCGATCCTGACCCGGAACTCGTCAATCCTGGAGGCAGTTCCCTGCAACTCCGCAACCCTGCCCTCACCAATGACTCCGGTCAAAACTGGGAGGCCGCCCCGCCGACTCCCGGGGCCTCCAATAGCGCCGTGGCCCAGGCGGATTCCGCACCGCTCATCCGCGGGGTGACCCATAGCCCCGCAGTGCCCAACCGGACCCAGCAGGTTTTCGTGACTGCAGAAATCGTGGACGAGCTCCCCGCCGGGGCCGGAGCCACCGTGTTCTACCGGACGTGGCTGCCTGCCGGGGCGACCCCGGCGACGGCTTTCGCCCCGGTGGTGATGGAGGACAATGGCCTGCGCCGTGATGGAGCCGCAGGAGATGGGGTGTATGGCGCGGTCATTCCCGCCCAGGCGCTCGACACCATCGTGGAATTTTATGTCCAGGCCGCGGATGCCGGTGCCAACAGCCGCACCTGGCCAGCGCCCACCCTTGATCTCGCCGGAGCCAATCCTTCGCAGAACGCCAACTGCCTCTATCAGGTAAACGAGGAAGTCTGGACCGATCACCGGCCGCTCTATCAAATGGTGATGACCGGGGCGGACAACGCCTCGTGGAATGCGGGACTCGCCAACCGCAGCAGCAATGTCGCGCCAAATACCACGGTCATCTTCCGCACCGGCAACCGGTTTGATGTGCGCTACCGCGGAGCAGTGCGCACCCGCGGCAACAGCAGCCGGGGTGACACGCCGCTCAATCTCCGGATGGAAATTCCCAAGGACAATAATTGGAACGGCCGCACAGACTTCACCCTGAATTACAAGTATTCCTACAGCCAGCTCCTTGGGAGCCGTCTCTTTGAATCCGCCGGTGTCCCCACCGAAAAAGCCGGCTTGGTCGGAGCCCGCATCAACGGGCTGAACCGCCTGTTGGATGCGAACGGCAACCGGACCTTCGGTTATTACTGCGACCTGATCCCCCGGGGCGGCGACACCATCAAAGAGTGGTTCCCCGGAAATGATGACGGGAACGGGTATGGCAAAATCCGGGGCAACGTGCGTTGGGGTGTTTCCACCCTGCCCACCCTTGGGGCCGCGGGTTACGCGGTCGGCGGCTATGTCAACGAAGGTTACAACAAGCAGACCAACGCGGCCCTGAACGACTGGACGGACCTTGATGCCTGGATACAGTCGCTCAATGCCGGGACCATCGCCAACTTCGACTCCACCATCGCCAGCACGGTGGACGTGGACCAGTGGTGCCGCTTCCTCGCCCTCTCCACCATTGTCAACCACGCGGAAACCAACATGGCCAACGGCGATGATGATGACTACTCGGTCTACTTTGGAGCGATCGACCGGCTTTGCCGCATCATCGCCCACGATCTCGATACCTGCTTCAACCTGAATGCCATCGGACTCGGCGATGAAGTGGCGCCGCCCACCATGACCATCTACCAGTGTACCGCTCCCAACTATCCCACGGACGGCGCCACTCTGCCTCAGATGGATAAATTCTACCGGAATCCGGTGCTGGGCCGGAAATTCAAAGCGTCCTTGCGCTACTATCTGAACACGATTTTCGCCAAGCCAACCTTTGATGCCACGGTAGACCAACTGCTGGACCCTCAGTGGATGGGCTCTCAGTTCACTCCCAATGGCGACACCATCCGCAACCATATCAAGGCGTTCCTCGATACCCGGCGCACCACCATCGAAACCTTCCTGCCCACCGCCTTCACTGCGACCACCACTCTGACGGTGCAGAACGGGTTGCCGCGCAGCACCTCCGCCACCGACCTCGGCGGCCTCGGCGGCAAGCTCGATCCGGCCCGCACCGCGTCCGTCACCGTCAACGGCGTGGCCGCGACCACCAATCCCTACGGCTCCACCGCGGCGACAGACAACACCTGGAGTGCCGGCACCGCTATCACGCTCCGTCCAGGGCTTAATACCCTGGTTTGTGAAGCCCGTGATGAAAGCGGCATCGTCTTTGAAACCCGTACCGTGACGATTTGGTATGACGCCATCGGCG
>CAIZWU010000181.1 GCA_903936775.1 uncultured bacterium
ACACCGGTGATGCCACGGCGGCGGGAGGCTTCTTCGAAGAACTTACGGAACTGCCGTTCCAGCATGCCGTATTGGTACTTCAGCTTTTGCTTTTCAGCGAGAGCCACTGCGTAGTCGGAGAGTTTTTTGCGTCCGCTGCGGGCGCCATGCTGGCCGGGAGCGAAATTGCGGCGTTCCATGGCCTTGGAGGGGCCAAAAATGGCGACTCCGAAGCGGCGGCTGATTTTGTCTTTAGGACCCGTGTAACGTGCCATTTGAGTAGTAAGTCTGATTTAAAAGTTAGAAAACGGGACTAGACGCGGCGGGCTTTGGGAGGCCGGCAGCCATTGTGAGGAACGGGGGTGACATCCTTGATGGCAAGGACATCGACGCCAAGGGCCTGAACGGCACGCACCGCAGACTCACGGCCTGAGCCGGGGCCTTTGACGCGCACTTCAGCTTCGCGCAGTCCGTGGCCCATGGCTTGGCGGCAGGCGTCCTGGGACACCATCTGGGCGGCGTAGGCGGTGCTCTTGCGGCTGCCCTTGAAGCCCATCTTGCCAGCGCTGGACCAACCGATCACGTTGCCCTTGAGGTCGGTAACGGTGACGAGCGTGTTATTGAAAGTGGAAACGACGTGAACGATGCCGGAAGTGACGTTCTTGGAGCCCTTGGCCTTGACGATCTTCGGCTGGTTGTCTCCGGAGGGATCGAGCAGCAGTTTGACGGCTTCCTTGGAAGCAGCGGCCGAAGCGGCAGCTTTTTCTTCAGCGGTCTGCGCTGGAGCAGCCACCGGCGCCGGGGCGGCCACTGGAGCGGGGGCGGCGGTTTCCGCCGGTTTGAGAGAATCTTCAGCCATAAGGATCTTGGGAAAAGGAATAGGAGGACGTTATTTCTTGGTGGCCTTGCGTTGAACACCCACGGTGCGGCGGGGGCCTTTCCGGGTGCGTCCGTTGGTTTTGGTGCGCTGACCACGGACGGGCAATCCCTTGCGGTGACGGGTGCCGCGATAGCAGTTGATCTGCTGGAGGCGCTTCAGATTGATCTGGATCTCCCGGCGAAGGTCACCCTCGATGGTGATGCCATTGGCCTGAATGATCTGGATGATGGCGCTCAGCTGCTCGTTCGAGAGTTCACCAGCCCGCGTATTGGGGTCGATGTTGGCCTGGCCAAGAATTTTGCGTGCGAGGGCAGGACCCACGCCATAAATGTAAGGAAGAGAAGCTTCAATACGCTTCTCGTTGGGGATATCGACGCCGAGCAGTCTGGCCATGGGATAAGGGGATGAGGATCAGAGGGGAAAAAGAATCAACCTTGGCGCTGTTTGTGGCGCGGGTTCTTGCAGATGACGCGCACGACTCCTTCCCGGCGCACGATGCGGCAGGATTCGCAGAGTTGCTTGACGGAAGGACGGACTTTCATGGATGCGGAGTTGGACGGAAGGTGAGGTAGGAACCCCGGTCGTTGCTCGGCATTTTACCTCTGGAACGAGGAAAACAAAGCATCGCCACCCCAAGACTGGGGCGGAGGGGCAGGATTCGTAACACACTGAGGACGCTTGGCAAGGCTCGATGTGTTTTTTTTTTAGGGGCGGGAGAATCATGCCGGGAGGGGAACACGCCCTCCGTCCGCCATTTCGATGCGCCCGGGAATCTGGGCGGCAATCTCCGGGCTGTGGGTGACCAGGACGATGGTGGCCAAACCACTGCGATGCACCGCATGGAAGAGATCCATGACGCGGGAGGCATTGGTGGAATCAAGATTGCCCGTGGGCTCGTCGGCGAGCAGCAGCCGCGGACGGTGGACTAGAGCCCGCGCCACCGCAGCCCGCTGGAGTTCACCCCCGCTGACCTCATGCGGAAGCCGGGCTGATTTTTCGGATAGGCCGGCGAGTGCCAGCAACTCCACCCCGCGGGTGGTGGCAGCCGCCCGGCCCATTCCGGCAAGAATGAGGGGCAGCGCGACATTTTCCAGCAGGTTCATCCCGGGCAGCAGGTGGAAGAACTGAAATACAATGCCCACCGTTTCACGGCGGTATCGGGTACGCTGGGCCTCGGTGGCGTGGTGAAGAAGGATGCCATCGACCTCCACCTCGCCTTCGTCCGGCCGGTCGAGGGCCCCAAGCAGATGGAGCAGGGTACTCTTGCCGCACCCACTCGGGCCAGTAATCGCCGTCATGCTGCCAGCCGCAAGTTTGAGGGAAAACTGACTCAGCGCACGGACCGGACGGCCACTGCTTTCAAGATAGGTGCGACTGACATTTTGAAGACGGATCATGATTGGAGGAATTGAAAATGCACTGACCCTTGCGGGACAAACTTAGGGCCGGATCACCTGGATCCTTGACTCAAGCAATCCAGTTTACCGGTTCGAACCCCGATTGCTACGCCCGCCGGTGCAAAAAGATACTCCGCGGCAGCATTCCTTTTGTTCCTTTGGCAGGTTCACGCAATCCGTCGGTCCATCCCACCGCTTTTTGGGGCGCTTGATGTCGAATCCGAGGCCGCGTGCCTTGGATGGCATCGCCAACAGGCAGAGGGCCGCCTTTTTGCTTATTTAAAGTAGCGGCGCAGCACTTTTTGCTCGGAAGGCAGCAATTGGTCCTTCCACACCGCCGCCCCCCCGCCAGCAGGAGCAGCCAATGCGCCCCCCTCAGACAGCCCTTCCGGTGATTTTTTCAGATTGTGCTCGATGTCGCTGGTGCCGAGCTGATCTCCCGGCAACGAACGGCTAAGGTCCTTGCTCTCGATTTCTTCAAGTTGGTCCGTGCCGAGGTCCGTGGTTTGCTGGTCGAAGGTCAAAGGCCCGGTGCCCGGTCCACGATTCAGGCCTCCGCGCCCCATGCCCTCGCCCTCCTTGCTTGGTCCAGCGCCTTGGCCATTTCCTTCACCTGTTTTGCCATCGAGCAGTTCCTGCAGTGCCTGCGAGGCCCCGCGGCCCTCCTGACCGCTGCCGTTTCCCTGGCAGCTTTTGCAAGCGTTCGATTTGGCCTGAAGATTGGACAGCATCTTTTTCAGCTGATCAGGGTCCAGTTCTTTCAACTTGGAGGGATCCAGTTGACTGAGCTGCTGCTGCAACGGCTCACTGATCCCCATGGACGAATTCCTAATTCCCTCCACCGAGGCCCGGAGATCCCCTTCCAATTGCTGGCGGGCCGAAGGAGTGAGGCTGGAATCATATTTTTCCAAACCCCGGGCAGACTGAGCGGCGGCCTGAAGGTGGCTGCCCAGATTCCCCGCAGCAGCACTCAGGGACGTCTCCAAGGCATCAGCGGCTTCCAAACCATGGTGGCTGTAAAAATCCCCAGGAGGCTGCGCGAGCAGGGCATTCAATTTTTCCCTGGCTTTTTCGAGCGCGGCGGGGTCCACGAGTTCCTCCTTCTGCAAGGAGTTGATAATGGACTCCGCCCGGGCGAGCGCCAAGGGGGGCGGAAATTCAACCTGCGATCCGGTCCGGGGTAAAGGAAGCAGGAATGCAAACGCCAAGCAAACCGCAGTCAGCAACGCCGGCCCCAATAACCAAGGGCCCCGGAAGGATAAACCATCATCGACCCGATCAGGCACCGGCGGCCAAGCCGTCATCCCCAAGGCGGCGGCGCTCAGAGCATTATTCAGTTTCAGCCGGGCTTCCAGCAGCACTAATCCATCCGCTGGCCGGGCGAATCCAGGCCGCGCGGCCAACCAGCATCCCAAACCAGCGGTTCCATAGAAAGCCGCAAGGCTGAGAGCCACTTGGCCCGCCGGTAATTCTATACCCCGGCTGCGCAGCCAGATCAGCAACCCCATGGCGATCAATCCGAGGGCGGCCACCCATGGAGCAAACGCCTGCAGCCACCACGCGGCATTGAGCCGCCTCGCCGTGCGGGAGGCATGCTGATGCCAATGGGAGGCAGGGGAGGTGGTCCGGTCCATGGAACTAGATTGGGAACGTGGCCCACCCACATCCCAATGCCAAGCATTGTTCTACGCCTGTTTCCCCCCATAAAAAAGCGTCCCGGTCAGAAAACTGACCGGGACGACAGGAATTTGGGAATTGGAATGGAACGAAGGGGCGCCGGGAAACGATCTGAAGGGCTGACGAACCGTTACACCACAGCCACAATAGGCTCAGGAGGGGTCAGGGCATCCTTAAGCTTTTCCAAGCCACGGTATTCCTTGGCATTTTTTTCAACCATTCCCCGGGAAACGAGGTTTTGAAGTTTTTCATAAGCCCGCAGGCGCAACATTTCTTCCCCGCCACTTACGGCATTCCTGAGTTTCAGGCACTCGTAAACCGCTTCAAACAAACTGTTGAAATTATAGACCTTCGGTAGAAGAAGGGCAGCTACGAGTTCATCAGTGACATGATCGGGCAGACGACGGGAAAACCTAGTTCGTTTGGTAGTAGCCATAGAATGAGGAGTTTAGCACACTTATGCAATCCTGCGACCGATTTCGTGAATTTATCCTAAGGTTTTCTTGATTCTGAGAAACCAAGGACTCATTTGCGAAGATTACCCGGTGACATTTTCGTTTCAGATCCATTCATTCATCCAATCAGTCATAGAAATTATATTAAATACGGAAAGTCAATTAAGCCTTTTGGCGGATTGCGGACAAATGCCGCCGCTTCCCCAAATGGCGGGGAACTCTTGGTTTGCGTGCCCAACAGCGCTCGCAACTACCGCACTTGGACAGGTGGGACCTCCTCGCGGCGGGGCACGGGGGGCAATTCGCTGCGGCGGGGCACCAAGGATGGGAGGATGGGGCTTCCGGGTGGATCGCCTGGGGGCGTTGCTTTGCGGGGAAGTTCGCCCTTCAGTGGAGGCTCCAAGGTGGGAGGAGGGTCCGCTCCGTCATCAAATCCCCCGATACACTTCACGCCCTCCCGGCTGATTTCAAACGCCTCAATGCTGCAAGGATAGAGGGAGTCCGCCTGTTCATCGATGATTTTCTGTCCGAATGCTTGGAAACCTCCAAAGTTTCTGGAAAACAAATAGACAGTGTTGCGGTCCGGCATCAAAGCGACGATCCGCTCCCCCAGAAACCCCTGAAACAGCGGAACCATCCTCGGCGAAAGCACCACGCTGGCCGTAAATGGGCGATCACTCTTCAGTTTCACATAGGCAATCTGCCCTGCCTGGTCCCGCGCCACGATGGGCTTGATGGAGACCAGCAACCGGGTGGCTGCCGCCATCGCTTTCTCCATAAACCGGTCCCAATCCATCCCGGCGGCGGCGAATTCCTCCTTCGAATAATGAGTCAAACCCAGCACCGCATCCTCGCGCGCCGGAACAATGACGGTGCGTTTCGATTCCGGCAGAGGCCGGGCCAGCGCGGTCCGCAGCGCCACCGGCTCCAATGCGGCCACCACCGGTTCCATGGTCGCGCCCGACTGCGCCCGTGACACGCCCATGCCCACCAGCCATACTACGGCCAAGCTCCAGAAAAAGTGCCATTTCATGGGAAAAGATAGGCACCCGAATTCCCCGACGTGCAAGTCCAGGAAAAATGCCCCGAGGGAAAAGATCCAAACCCGGTGTGCTCTTCTCAAATTGCACGCCTGACCGCATTGGAGCAAGGGGACAGGCATGTCCACCACACCCACCCGGCAGCGCGCCGGACCTGCGGCATCGCCCCCCCCGATTCGGCCCGCGACCTCCACCGCCCCTGCCACCTTTTGGAGGATCTCCGGCTATGGCACCCACGGCGGCATCATGGTCAGGTAAACCGCCGGATCGCGGAAATGATTCAGGCCGGCGACGATAAAAAAAGCGCCTGCAATCCTGCGGGCGATCAAAAAACGGGCATGCCACGTGCTACGCCTCCGGACGCGCGCCGGTTTATTTCCGCCCGGACCAAATCAATAACGGATGCTCCCCGGCCAGCACCGCCCCCGCTGCTGGTTCCAGTTTCAGGGGTTTCCCCCCGCCCGCCGTCAAAGGCATCCGCTCCCCCTTCATCCCTGCACCGCCCCCTTCCGGCAAGGTCACCGAGCCTTCTCCGGTCGCCCGCCACACCGCCAGAATCACGGGTTCCCCCGCCTTTTCCGGAACAAACTCATAGACATACCCTTCTGTCAGGGAGGCCTGCACGATCCGGCTGAACCGGTAGTCCCGCAGGTGCTGCAGCATCCAGGCCACGGCATGATAGGCCGGCTTGGGCTCGTAATTCCGCGTCAGCCCGGAAGCCGCATGGAAACTGTACTTATCCTCATCATTAAAAAAGAAAACGAAGGCTTTCTCCACGCCCATGCCGGCAAACAGGAAAAAGGAACGCACCAACCACATCGCCTGTTCCTCATCGGTGGAGTCCATGAACTTCGCATCCGGCCCCTCCGCCGGCGGCGCCTGACTGCTCGCGTCCCAGCCGAATTCCGAAACCCACACCGCCTTCCCCGGCGCATGACGGTCGCGCCACTTCAGCAGATCCCGGACACTGGAAAGATAGGGCACCGCCGGGTTTTCCGGATACGTGCGCCGCCAGGTCGGCCATTGATCCTGGATCGCATACCGGTGGATCCGTAGCACATCGTAAAGCTCCCCCATGTCCTTGAAAAGATCCGCCGCTTTCCAATAACGGTCACTTCTCCCCGCCTCCACATTGCACGAGGCGATCTTCAGTTCTGGATCCCCCGCACGGATGCCCCGCGCCATCGCGGAAAACACCTGCTGCCATGCTGCATCTTCATAAAGTCCCGGCTCGTTGCCAATCTCCACGACCTCCACCATGGGCCATTTGCCCCCCGGTCCAAAGTGCTGGGCAAAACTCCTTCCGTAGGCTTCTGCATCTTTCACCGGATCTTTCCACTGTTTGCCCAATTCATCAATATTCAGGCACACGCTGATCTTCAGCCCCTCGTTCCGCCACGCCCCATACACCTTTGCCCAGGAGACCCGGTTCTTTGCAAAAGGCCACTCCGGCAGCACGCTGGTGTCCTCCGCCAAATCCCATCCCGCTGGATGATAGTCCCGCACCCAGCCGCAGACCGGCTGGTAAAGGTCCGGTTTGAAATTCACGGTGTGCCCGCACAGCCCGACAAAATCGCGGAACAAGGGAGCTTCCCCCGCATGGATGGGACCAGTGCAGAGGGTCAGCAGAAGTATCAGACGCCACATTTTCATACCAGCCCGTCTAACAGCCCATCGAGGCCTTGGCAACCCTATGAAATCCGTAATGCATCGCGCGGCTCCCCCGCTTTTGGTATTCCCGGCAGGACCGGCTCCGGACCGCCAGCGGCCGCGGGCCCACCCGCCTGTCCGTTGCGCTTCCGGAAGAGTCGCCCCCACGTGCGGAGGCAGGACTGGGCTCCTTGCCCCTGCCCGCCACTTCGTTTTCTCCCCCACAACACGGAAAATCAGCGTTCCGGCGTCTTCTGCCATGGAGCCCATCCCCTTCCTTCTATTTTGAACCGAATCCAGAGAATGTAAGCGCGGCTGGTGCAGAGGGAAAGCCGTGATCCGGCCGAGGAGCCTCGTCCGGGTGGCTACGCTTTCCGCTTGGTCCACCGGTTCACCGGCTTATCCAGCGGCGGCAGACCCATCACCTCGCGGTAGGTCTTGAAATGCACCTTGCACACCCGTGGCAGGAAATCCACGCCCCGCGCCGCGAGGATTTGTTTGGCCACCGGCTTCACGATGGTCGCCCCCCGCGGCAGCGCAATCCCCAACCGGGCCGACGCTTCGGCCATCCAATCAATAAACCGCTCCCGCGCCAGAATCGATGCCGCCGCTACCGCGACGTCACTCTCCCCTTTGGTGCGCTGGTCCAGCTGGATCTTCTTTCCGCCCGGCCCCAACGCCTTCTTAAGCACACTCTCATGGGCGAACTGATCACTCAACGCCCTTGGGCAATCCGGCCGCTGTTTCAGCAATTGCTCAATCACCGTGCTGTGCCCCCAGGCCAACAACCGGTTCAAATTGCCCGCCTCCCCGTAAAGATGGTTGTAGCGCTCCGGCCCCAGGCTCACGATCTCATATGCGACACCCGGCGTGCTCCGTACCACTTCCGCCAGAGACCGGATCTTCGCATCGGACCCGATTGCCTTGCTGTCCTGCACCCCCGCCGCGATCAATTCCCGCGCAATCTCCGCATCCGTATAAACTCCCGCAATCACCAGCGGGCCGAAAAAATCCCCCTTCCCGCTCTCATCGATCCCAAAGTGCGGCGCATACATCTCCGGTTGAGTCACCTCCTCATAGCCCAATTCCGCGACCCCCAGCACCTCCGGCTCCAGGATGAACTCCACAAACTCCCCCAGTCCCCTCCCCTGCACCACCACCTTCGGCCCCTTTTCATAGACCACCACATTCACCGAATCCTTCTTTGCTGCAAAGATGGCCCATTCCTTCTTTTCAAAGGTAAATCCGCGCTGCTCCAGAATTCCACGAAGCTTCCGCACCTGCTCCATCGTCAGGGGTTTGGTATAAGTATTCGGCACCGGCATTCACTCAGGCTGGCACACCTCGGCGGCGGCGCGAGGGGAAAGCGGCGGGGAGCCCACCTATCATTTACGGGGACAAGGGGCAGCGGGCCCCCTTCCCTGAAGGAGACTTGAGCAGGAGTTGGCAATCACTCGAAACGGGCTTCCGTGAAGTCGATTTGGTAAATCATGCCTTCGTAACCGATGGCGTAAAGACGCCCCGCCTCATCCTCGCTGAAGGAAACGACCCGTTGCGGCACGGTGCCGATCTCGCGCGCCGTTTTCAAAATACCGTTTTCCAGCGTCAGCCCGAAGAGACGCCTGGACGTGAAATCCGCGCAAACATAAACGCCATAAAAGGACGAGTTTTTATCGCCGCGGTAAACCTGTCCCCCAGTAATCGAATTGCCGTATTTACGCCGGTAAGCAAAAACGGGTTTGGCGAACGTCCCGCCCTCTTTCCGGAACTGGTTGGAAAAGGGTTCAAATCCTTCGAACACATTCCAGCCATAGTTTTCCCCGCGACGGATAATGTCCACCTCCTCCACCCGGTCCTGACCTACATCGGCCAGCCACAGATCGCCGGTGAGGCGGTCGAAGCAGAAACGCCAGGGATTGCGCAGCCCATACGCCCAGATTTCCGGCCTCACCCCGGGTTGGCCGGTGAAGGGGTTATCCTTCGGAATCGCATAAGCCAAGCCGGCTTCGGTGTGGTCCACATCAATGCGCATCATTTTGCCCAGCAAGAGCTGGAGATTCTGAGCGTGCCCGTTAGGATCGTTATGGGGTCCAGTATCCCCCATCACGATGTAGAGGAAGCCATCCGGCCCAAATAAAAGACAGCCGCCGCTGTGATCCTCGGCCACACTGGCGATCTTCAGGATCAGGCGGGCTGCTTGGCCGGAGTCACCTTTGAATTCCGCATCGAACTGCTTTTCCACGATGTGGGTGGTGACTTTTCCCTCCTCCAGAACCTGGTAAAAGAGATAATACTTCCGGTTCTCCCGGAACTTCGGATGAAACGTCATGTCGAGCAATCCATTTGGCCCACGCTCACTGAAAACTTCCGCCGGGAGATCGGCAAACAGCGTTTTCTCCTCACCGGTGGCCGTTTTTTCCACCCTCCAGATCATTCCTTTTTGATGCAGGACGAAAAAGACATTCCCGGATCCGGGGAGTTGATGAAGAGAAGTCAGGCCGCTCTTCACCTTGGAACTGGGAAGGTTGAATTCGGTGGTAAAGAACGGCTGGACCTTCACCTGTTTGGCCAGTTGCGGGAGGTCACGGGGCATCCCGTGATCGCTCACAAGAGTGGATTCCGCCTGCTTCAAGGTGGTCAGGTATTCAATGACGTCGTTGAATTCCTGCACCGTGAGATTCGCATGGAGCCCCTCCGGCATCAACGAAAGGGGGAGTCCCGATTGTGCTTTGATCTCGGCGATTGCGATTGAAACCAACGTTCCGTCGACTCCCATCAGCTGCAGTCCGGCGTCTGTTTTCTGTTTCAGAGTCCCTTGAAACAGGGCTCCTGCTTTCGTTTCCACCACGACGGTGCCGTAGCCCGGAGCGATGGTTGAAGAGGGATGGAGCACCGCTTCCACGAGATCGCGCCGCCCGAAGGCGTCCCCGGCCGCGAACAGATCTGGACCGGCCTTGCCCGCGCTGCCATCCACCGAATGGCAGCTGGCGCAGATCAGCTTGGGGTCGTTGAAAAGTTCCCTGCCACGCCCGGCATCTCCCTCGTGGGTGAGCGCATGCTTGCGGTAGGCTTCCAAGTCCGGGACCTCGGCGGATGCGGCCAGTCCGGCTATTCCCACAAAGGCCAAGAGCAGAGGAACAACGGGGAGAGAGCAGCGCGGGACTTTCATGGAACTCCTTAAAGGGGGAATTCGGCCATGGACTTGTCAACACCCCAAACCACGCCGATGGGAGTATCCGTGCGGCCTATTAACTTAGGTGCCTCCAAATGACCAGAGAAGCGGCAGAACAACCAGCCGCTGTGCCTGCATGAAAATGAGACTCCAATTCCAAGGCAAAATCATCCCAAGCCCAGGGTGTGGCGTCCGGCGGGCTGTATTTTGTTTTGCCCTCAGCAGCGGCGCCCTGACCGCCGCAGCATTCACGCCGGCGGATGCGGACACCATGTTCGAAGCCCACCACAAAGCCTTTTACGAAAAGAAGGACGGACACGGCTGGTTCAATGAGTCCACGGAAAGAGGCGAGATCTCCTACTGGATGCGTGCGGGGCAACTGAAAATGGTGCTGGATGCCTGCGAACGCCCCAAAAACGCGGAGCCGAGGGCGATTTCACCGGACCTCCGACAATCTGAGCTGGCCACAGCCCACTCCGGAGGGAGTGCGGCATTCCTGGGGATCTCCCAGCCCGGTGGTGCTATTGCAGGTCACGCCACCGCAGGATCCGGCCAGACCGGAAAATGATCCGTGAGACATCTGCCGACGAAGCGTTCTAAAAGATAAAACCCGGCCACTCCCATGATCCGAAGAAATCCATACCAGACGATGATCGGGATCCTTTGCGTCCTCTACTTCATTTCCGTGGGAGAGGCCGCGCTGCCGAAGCCGAAGAAAAAAACCGGAACTGAGGTCTGGTGGTCGCTGAAACCGGTCGTGCGGCCTGACGTGCCAGACGGTCCGGAAACCAATCCGATTGATCGTTTTATCCACGCGGAAATCAAAAATCGCGGACTCAAAGCCGTGGGGGCGGCGGACAGGTTATCGCTGCTGCGCCGCGTCCATCTGGACCTGATTGGGATTCCACCTTCGCCGGCGGAGCAGGAAGCGTTTCTGGCGGATGACCCGGCAGAAGCTTACGAAAAAGTGGTGGATCGACTACTGGCAGATGAGCAGCACGCGGTCCGTTATGCCAGGCATTGGCTGGACGTGTTGCGTTATGCGGATGAGGACGAGCGGATGACCGCCGCGCCGGGAATTTATTTGTGGCGGGATTGGGTCATCAACGCCCTGCACGACGACGTGCCCTACGACCAATTTGTGCAGCTTCAACTGACCGGGCGCCGAGCCCACGAGCGCACGCAAATGTCGGCCACGGGAGTTCGTTCCCGCAAGGAACCCCGGCCGGGGGATCAGTTTGCCCTCGGATTCCTCGCACGGGGCACGGGCGAAAATCCCCAGGATCTCGCGATCTCTGCCGTGGATACCGTTTCCACGGCTTTCATGGGCATGACGGTGGGTTGTGCAAAATGCCACGACCACCTGATGGACCCGATTCTTCAAAAGGATTTTTACGCCATGAAGGCGTTGTTTGATCCGTTGGTCCTGCGCAAAATCACTCTCGCCAGCGCGGCGGAGTTGATCGCGAGCGGCAAGGCGATGGCGGAAGCAGAGAAAAAACGGGCTCCTCTCGAAAAGGCGGTGAACGATTTTGCCGCGCACTATAGAACAAAACTTTACGAGGAGCGGGTGTTGATGCTGCCCCCCGAAGCGCAGGCGGTCATCCGAAAGCCGGAAAAACAGCGGTCCGTTGAGGAACAGAAAATTGCCGATGATTATTTCCCCATCCTGCGCATTGACGGCGACAAACTGACGGAATCCATGCCGGAAGCAGCGCGCCGGCGGTATCAGGAATTGCAGCGCCAACTGAGTGATCAAGGTGGCGCGCAGAATGGGCGTGGGCCGGTGATTCCAGTTTTCCACACCGTGGAAGTGGATCGTCTGCGCGAGCAGGAGAAAAGTTATATCCTCACCAGCGGCGATCCTTTGCGGCCCGAATTGGATCGTGAGGTCAAGCCGGGCTGGCCCTTTGCCAAAGAGGAACCGGATTTCCGTGACGGGCGCATTGAGGCCTTCGCTGACTGGCTCACGTCCCCGGAAAACCCGCTGTTCGCCCGGGTGGCAGTGAACCGTTTATGGCAATGGCACTTTGGCGAAGGGCTGCTGAAGAGCGCTAGCGATTTCGGCGAGTTTGGCGGCCTGCCGTCACACCCGGCGCTGCTGGACTGGCTGGCGGCAGAGTTTGTGCAGGGTGGATTCAGCATGAAACAATTGCACCGGCTGATGGTCACCTCGGAGGCTTACCAGCGGGCCTCGGAGGCAGGTGAAACCTTTGCGGAGAGCCAAAGAATTGATCCGGGCAATACCACATTGTGGCACTTCCGGCTGCAACGACTGGCCGCGGAGCCGGTTTGGGATTCCATGCACGCCGCGGCCGGCGGGCTGGATTTGAAAGTGGGGGGACCGTCCTTCAGCCCCGAAGGAGGCGGCGGAAACCGTCGCCGCACCGAATCGGGAATTGAGGTGAATCCGGGAGCAAAACGGCGCGGAGCCTATCTGATCCGCGGCTATTCGCCCAGCCGCGAGGTCACGCCGGATTTTCTGCAGGCCTTTGATGTGGACGATGGCCGCGCGCCCTGCCCGGTGCGCCCCCAGACGGTCACGGCTCCGCAAGCGTTGTTTTTGATGAACAGCCCCGAAGTGGATAAAGCATGCGGAGCCCTCGCCTCCCGCCTGCAAAAGGAATCCGCGGGTGACCTGCCCTCGGCGGTGGAGCTTGCTTACCGGATGACCCTCGCCCGCCCGCCCTCGGGGACGGAGAAAACCAACGCCCTCACCTATTTGGAAAATGACGCGGCGCGGCTGAAGGAGTTGTCGTGGCTGCTCTTCAACCTTGATGAATTTATTTATGTCAGGTAATCCCCCCACTTCCACGATCTATCCCTGCGGCCGCATCGCCCGGCGTGATTTTATCCACCAGATCGGCGGGGGATTCCTTGGACTCGCCCTCGGCGGGCTGTGGGCGGAAGCCGGCGAAATCAAGGAAGTTGCCCTCGGTCCGCATCATGTGGCCAAGGCCAAGTCCGTGATTTTCCTGTTCATGTGCGGAGGGGTCAGCCACATCGACACCTTCGACCCCAAGGACAACAAGTGGGCCGGAAAATTCATCGACGCGGTCGGATTTGGCGACAACCAGGCCGCCATGAAACGGCCGGTGATTCCCTGCCTGCGCACCTTCACGCGTCACGGCAAATCGGGCATTCCGGTATCGGATTGGTTTCCCCATGTTGGCGGCGTGATCGACGAAATCGCCGTGGTGCGCTCGATGTGGTGCCACGAAGGGAACCATTTTCCCGCCGTGATCGAAACCCAAACCGGGCACCGAGGGAGGGCTTTTGACCACCCGGCGTTCGGCAGTTGGGTCTCCTATGCGCTGGGCAGCGCCAACAAAAATCTGCCGACTTTTGTCAATCTCGGGCGGCCCTCCTCACCAATCCAACTGACCGGCGGCTACCTCGGTGCGTCCGCGGCGGCGACTCCCTTCCAAGCCGGTGAAACGCCCATACCCCATCTTCACCCGCCCCGTGGCGGATCGGCGGCCGAACGCGAGCGGCAGATGCAGGTGCTGCAAACCATGAGCCAGGAATTCCGTGAACGTTATGCAGTCAATTCCGATATCCAGGCGCGGGCGCAGGCTTACGAACTGGCCGCACGCATGCAGGTCTCCGCTCCTGAGGTTGTAGATTTTTCGTACGAGCCCGATCATGTAAAGGCCCTTTACGGCATTGATGAAAAGGAAACGGAGGAGTTCGGCAAACAACTGCTACTGGCGCGGCGACTGGCCGAAAAAGGCGTCCGTTTCATCCAAATTTGCCACGCCGGCGGCGGCAATGGCGCGTGGGATTCGCACGGCGACATGAAGACCCACGGCCCCCTTTGCCGCGCCACGGACAAACCGATTGCCGGATTGATCCGCGACTTGAAACAACGCGGCATGCTCGAAGAAACGCTGGTGGTCTGGACGAGTGAATTCGGGCGCACGCCATGGTCGCAGAACACCACCGGCCGTGATCACAATCCCAAAGGCTACAGCTCATGGATGGCTGGCGGTGGCATCAAAGGCGGCGTGATCCACGGCGGCACGGATGAGGTGGGCTACAAGGCCGTCGATTCCCCGCATTACTGCAGCGACCTGCACGCCACCATTCTGCACCAACTCGGCCTCAACCATCACAAAATGGAAATCCAGACGCTCGGCCGGACGATGCGGCTGATTGAGGACGGCAGCCCGATCCGGTCCATTCTGGCGTGACGCCAGGATTTACGCCATGAAAGCTTGTTCCCCCATTCCTTCCAGCTACGCTTCCACCATGAAATCCCTGCCTGTTTTTCTCTCTGCTCTCCTTGCCCTGAGCTGCGCGGCCCCTGCCGCTGAAACCAGCCTCATCGCTGAGGGAGCCAAAGTTGAACTGTTGAGCGAGGGTTACCTCTTTACGGAGGGCCCCGCGGTGGACCGGGATGGCAATGTGTTTTTCACTGACCAACCCAACGACCGCATCGTCAAATACAACGCCGCGGATGGGTCATTTTCCGACTGGCTCAAACCGGCAGGCCGCAGCAATGGCACCCGTTTCGACCACACGGGAAATCTGATTGCCTGCGCCGACGGCGAAAACCAGCTCTGGTCCATCGCTCCTGACAAAACAGTCACGGTACTGATCCGCGACTTCGGCGGCAAGCTGCTGAATGGCCCGAATGACCTCTGGATCCGCCCTGACGGAAATCTTTATTTCACCGATCCGCTCTACCAACGGAACTACTGGCAGCGCGACAAGGCCATGCAGCAGCCGGGGAAATACGTCTATTATTTCGACACCAAAAAGAAGACGGCGACCCCCGTGGCACTGGACCTGAAAGAGCCCAACGGCATCATCGGCACTCCCGACGGAAAGCTGCTCTACGTTTCCGACATCGGGTCCCGCAAAACCTATTCATACTCGATCAATCCCGATGGCACCCTCACCAACAAAACCCTCTTCTGTGAACTGGGTTCTGACGGCATGACGATCGATGCCGAAGGAAACGTTTATCTGACCGGGAGAGGCGTCACTGTCTTCAACAAGGCCGGCAAGATGCTCACCAACATTCCGATTCCCGAGCCCTGGACCGGCAACGTGACCTTCGCGGGCAAAGACCGTGATTTGCTGTTCATCACGGCAAGTAAAAAGGTCTTCGGCGTGAAAATGCGGGTGAAGGGTGCCTACTGAAGCCCACCATGAAGGTTTCCCGTATACCCAGGTCCTTCCGGCAAGCCGCACTCCTTGGCGTGGTGGCGGCAGTCCTCGAGGGATCAGCCGAGGCTCAGACTTTGAAACGGCTTGAGCAGGCGGAGTTTGGAAAAGCCCAGGACGGCTCGGTGGTGAAGCTGATCACCCTGCGGAATGCCAAAGGCATGAGTGCCGAAATCATCACCTACGGGGCGATCATCAAGCAGCTTCAGGCTCCAGACCGCGGGGGAAAGTTCACCAACATTCTGCTCACGACGGACAGCCTGGGAAAATTCGAGCGTTTCAACGGCGCAGCGGCCATCATTGGCCGCGTGGTCAACCGGATCAGAGGCGCTCAATTTGAACTGGATGGAACGACCTATCCATTGACGGTGAACGAAAAGAAAAACTCGATTCACGGCGGGCGCAAAGGGTTCGCCCAATCGGTGTGGACGGTCGAGGCCGCTCTGGCCAAGGAGCACGAATCATCCGTGAAGCTGACCTGGCTGAGCAAGGATGGCGAGGAAGGATTCCCGGGCAATCTGAAGACATCCGTGACTTATTCCCTGACGGATCACAACGAACTCCGGCTCGATTATCACGCCGAAACCGACAGGCCCACCATCGCCAACCTGACCAACCACGCGTATTGGAATCTGGCGGGCGGAGGGAGCTGTCTCGATCACATTTTGTGGATTCCGGCGCAAAGTTACACCCCCACAGATGCGGATTTGATTCCCTCTGGAGAGATCCTGCCTCTCAAAGGCACGCTGATGGATTTCAACGAACCGACCCGCATCGGCGACCGCATCAGGCAATTGAAGCCGGATCTGAACGGCTATGATCACAACTTAGTCCTGGCCGGGGGCAAATCCTTGAAACTGGCGGCACGGCTGACCGAACCCAAAAGCGGCCGGATCATGGAGGTAAAGACCACCCAGCCAGCGGTGCAACTTTACACGGGGAATCACATGGATCACACCGCGGTTTGTCTGGAAACGCAGCATTTTCCCGACGCCATCCACCATAAAAACTTCCCCTCGATCGTGGTCCGTCCGGGGACACCTTTGCAGGAGACCACGATGTTCACCTTCCTGACACAGTAAAGTCCCACCGACTGGGGCGCGCGGAAGCTCCACCGTCGGCCTGTCAAGCACACGCCGGACTGTCCCCGGCAATCCCCGGGAAACCAGCCGTGCTTCAGTGATTGAACAAGAACGCTGGGGTATTGATCAGTGCCCAAGTCAGATCCTGGGTGGCGGTGAGGCGTTGATTTGTGAGTTGGGCGGCGCTGAGATCGGTATCTTTGCGGAGTCGTTCCAACGAGGGATCCAGTGGCAATGGAAGTTCAGCGGTGGCGACTGCCGCTTTGCGTATGGTGATCTGCGGGTCCTGCGTGAACGGCTGACGGGCAGCGGCCAGGTCTGCGGCCAGTTTGGTGCGCTCTGCATCCCCGGACTTGAAGTAGTTGGTCAGGACGGCCAGCTGGTCAGGGGTGCGCTGGGGAGCGGCGATGGCGAGGATGGCGCCCACCTCAGCCGGCAATTTCAGAACCAGCGGACCCGTTTGACCGGTGATGCCCAGACGGAACCGGGCCATGGCGTGTTGGCCGTCCAAATAGTTGTGGTGGAGCCGGACGGTCAGGAGGCCACCAGTGGCCGGGGCGTTCATGCAGGTGAAAACCGCAGTCTGGGCTTCGCCGGTGCCGGGAGCAATACCCCAGCCATTGCCCGATTCGGCTGTCGCGTTGCCGTCGATCGCCGTTTTGATGTCATAGCCTTCCTGACTAAGCGTGGCGAGGGCTTCCGTGAATTTCAGGGGCTGGGCGGCCCCAGGTTTCCCATCAGTCAAGGGTGTGAGGCTGGCCTCGAATTCCGTTAGAACAAAGTTGCCGCCGGGACTGCGGCCCACTTTGTCCCCTTCCTTCAACGCCTCCAGCCGCAGACCGGTGATCGGTCCGGCCGGCACCGGCATGGTCAGGGTGTAAACGGTCTTGCCCTGGACCCCTGACACCAACACCGCGCGGTCCGGCTGCACGGTGAGAACCGCCGTGTTGGTGGATTCCGCTTTTTCAGGTTGGAGGAGGGTCCAGGTAGTCTGCCCGGCTTGTTGGGTTTCCCAGGCGGTGAGTTTGGCGGGCACCTGGGCATCGGAATCGGCCAAGGTTTTTTCCAGGGCGGCAACGCGTTCCTGCTGTTCCCTGGTCCGCAGGGCGAGCGCCGGGGCCAGCTCTGCGGCGGTCTTGTCCAGCTCTGCTTTAGCCTGGGCGATAGCGGCCTCCCGGGCTTTGGCCTTCTCCGCCATGGCCGGGGCAATTTCCGCGGCGCGCTGGTCGCGGGCGATCACCAAGGCAGTGTGCTCGGAATCGATTTCCTTCAGCATGGCGAGGGCACTGGCGGCTTCCGGTTCGGATGCCGGACGGCTCAGGACCCGCATGAACACCTCGCCCACCAATTCCCGGTCATCCGGGTGATCCGCCACCAGTTTCGCGAGCGCATTGCCGGAACCCGAGATGGCATCGCCCACCGTGGGGCCGGAAATCAGCGCCATGATCGGGCCGAGCTGCAGGTCGGTGCTGCGTTCGCACTCACAGGCACTCTCGCGGACGGGACGCCCCAGATTTGTCAGGAACCCATCCTTCAGTCCAATATTGCTATCCGGCAATTGAGCGGCGCGGATGCCCTTGGCCACTCCCGGAATTTCCGGCGTGGTGCCGGTCACCTTGTAGATGGTATCCAGCAGAGTCTCAGCCGGCAGGCGGCGGGCGGCCGCATGGCTGAAGTTGGTTTTGTCATCCGCATTCCAACGGTTGGTTTGATGGGAGAGCTGATAGGTGCGGCTGCGGGCGATCAGGCGGATCACGTGCCGGAAATCAAACTGTTTGGCGATGAACTCCTGCGCCAGCCAATCCAGCAGTTCAGGATTCGAGGGAGGATTGCCGGCGCGGATGTCATCCAGCGGCTCAATCAGGCCCACCCCATTCAGATACCCCCACAAGCGGTTCACGAAACTGCGGGCGAAATAGGCATTGTCCGGACTGATGATCCAGGCCGCCAGTTTTTCCCGGCGGCTGGCGTTGTCCGGCACGGATGAGGTCGCCTGATAAGGAAAGACAGGGGGCGCCACCTGCCCGGTGCGGTCGTGTTTCACTTCTCCCTCATTCCGGTCCATCACTTTCTCAAACAGCGGCTTGGCCCCTTCCACGGCAGAACCCCCGATGTTCCGGTCCCCGCTGGCGGGATCGCGTTCCAGGGCGGTTTGGGCGAAAAAGGCGGAAAGTTGGTAATATTGATCCTGCGTCCAGCGCTCGAAGGGGTGGTCATGGCACTTGTTGCAGTTGAACCTCGTCGCAAGAAACAGGTGGGTGGTGTTTTCCATCAATTCCACCGGCTCACGCAGGATTTTGAAATAGGAGGCGGCCGGCGTGTCCTTGTTGGAACCGCTGGCCGTCAGGATGGATTTCACAAATTGATCGTAAGGCACATTGCGGTCCACCTGGTCGCGCACCCAGTCGCGGAAACCCTTCGCCCCCTCAGCTCCGAGGAACTTGCTGTTCACCAGCAGCAGGTCGCTCCACTTGTTGGTCCAGTGATCCGTGAAATCCCCGGAAGCGATCAGTTGGTCGATCAGCTGTTCCCGTTTCCATCGCGAGTCGGAAGCATCCGCCATGAAGGCGCGGACCTGCTCCGGAGCCGGAGGCAGGCCGGTCAGGTCGAGATAGACGCGGCGGATGAATTCCAGATCCGTGCAGAGCGCCGATGACAGGGTTTTCATGCGCTCCAGCTTGGACGCCACAAATTCATCGATTTTATTATTGGCCGGCGGAGCCTGCCAGACAAATCCGCTGCGGTCCCCCATCACCGTGAGCACAGTGGAGGCATAACTGCCCTCGTAACGGGCCAGCACCGGGGCCTCGCCCCGGCGCAGTGCCGTGAGCAGACCCCCGAGTTTTTCGGCCTTGGCCACGTCCATGTTGCCGGTTTCGACGAAGGCGTCCTGCGTGACATCGCGCACCCGGCCATCCGCATAGGTGGCGATCACCCGCATCTGCTGGCGGGATCCCTCCAACTGGATCACTGGGTTGGAGGGGGAAAGTGTAATCCCCGTGACACGGGGACTATCAAATTTCACGGTGGCCCCGGCTGCAATCCAAGCCTGCAGAATCCGGTAGTGATCCGCCCCCGGCCGGGTCACCTGCCCGCCTTCGTGCGGAACCCCGGCCGTGGCTTTCATCAACATCAGGGAATCGTCCGGACTGGCTACGTTGGTGCGGCGGCCCTTGATGTCATCAGTGAAGGCCCGGAGGTCGTAGACCGGATCATACCCGCGCAGGCTGAGCTTGAAGCCCGCCTTGCCATCCTTGGCCCCGTGGCAGGTGCCCTGATTGCAGCCCATGCGTGACATCACCGGGGTCACCTCGTGAATGTAATCGACCACCAGCGGGGCGTCATACCCTGACACCTCCACGGGCAGCTTGACCGATTGGCCCCCGGCCGTGAGGGTGAGCTGGGCGGATCCATTCTGCAAAGGATGCACCAGTCCCCGGGCACTGACACTGGCCACCGGATGATCCAACACCGCCTGGACAAGGCGGGTGGCATCGGCTTTGCCCCCATCCGCAAGGTGGGCGGTGACGAGCAACTGGGAGTAGTCGATGGATTTCCGGAACGCGATCTGATCCGGCTCGACGGTCAGGCGGGTGATCACCGCTCCGGCGGGCAACTGATCGGCCGCCGCATCGGCCACCGCATCAACCACGGCGGGCACTTCTGCTTTTTCCCCGGCGGCCATGGTCAGGGGCTCCACCGTCACCGGCACAAACTCCCGGGCGACCGTTCCGGTTTCGGCATCAATCAGACGGATCCGGCCGTCCTGGCCGCCGGCGGCAATAGTTTTTCCGTCCGGACTGAAAACCGCCGCGTAAACCCCGGTGGGGAGTTCCGTGCGGGCGAGGCGCTCGGTGCCCTCCGTCTGATAGGCATCCACCGCCGCATTTTCCGCGGCATTCCGTTCGGTGCTGGTTTTGTTGAAAACCGCCTTGACATTGTCAGGTAATTTCGAGTCGAATTCCGAGCGGTACACATTCACCGCACCCTTCCCATCCAGGCTGGAGGCAGCGAGGACGCGTTTTCCATCTGCCCGGTAGTTTACGGCGAAAACCCGGCCTTCCATCGCGGGGAAGCGGCGGATCAGGTTGGAGTTGTCCCCGATTTTCCGGTCCACCTCACGGAAAACCCGATAAATCTGCGGCACCCCATCGGCACCCCCTACCAGAAATTCATCGCGCTGGGGATGCCGCGCGAGGGCACTCAGGCCACCCTTGAGTGCTCCGGGGGTGATGGAGGTCAGGTTATCCACAAACCGCTGGGTGGCCAGTTCCGTCAGTTTTGCGGTCATGTCACGGCCAGTCGACACCACATGATCCCCCTTGGCGGTAAAGAGGGTGTCGAACACCCAATCGTCATGTCCCGCCATGAAAAGCTTCTGCTGGCCGGTTCCGGCCTCAATCACCCTGACACTTTTATCGGAAGCACAGCCAAAGGCCACCAGGCTGCTGTCCGGGGACCACGAGGCCCCGTAAACCGTATCGAAAGTAACGGGCACCGAGACCTTCAGGGTGGTGGCCGCCACATCCCAGACCTGGACTTCCCCCATGCGCGCCGGCAGGCCGCCGGTGACCGCGAGCCATTTGCCATCGGGGCTGAATTTCACTGACGTGATTTTTTCGCTGAGACCGATCAGGCGGTGCGCCAGTCCACTGCCGTCGGCGTGATGAAGCAACACTTCGTGAAAACCTGACACCGCCAGCAATTTCCCGTCGGGGGAGTAGTCCAGCGAGGCAATCACGGGCGGTTTCGCATAACTGGGCGGATGTGCGGCGTCGATGTGTTGTTTGGCATTGGGCGGAGTGTCGTCCACCGCCCCTTCGCTGATCCATTTTCCAATCAGGGCGATCTCGGCCCCGGCCAGGGGATCCCCGCTTTTTGGCATTTCGACTTTCCCCTCATGCGGCGTGATCTGTTTCAGCAAAGCGGAACCCGCCGCATCTCCTGCCACCACCGCCGCGCCATCCTCACCACCGGCCAGCAGTTTGGCAAAATCCGTCATAATATAGTCGCCCTTGGCTTTGGCCGGTTGATGGCAGCCGTGACACTTCGCCTGAAAGATGGGCCGGATCGATTTGTAGAAACTCACCGGGCCGCCGGGGACGGCGACCGGGGCGGCGGAGGCGGAGCAGGTTGCCAGCGCAACGGCCAGAAAGAGGGGTGGGGTCGGACGCATGAAAATGGAATGAATGGCAAGTCTTCCTACGAGTCCGGGCAGGCGTCTTTAGCATCGGTTTCGCCTCGCCGGTGGTCTGTTTCAAATTCTGAACCTTTTGGCGAGGGACGGAACTACACACGCGGGAACGCCCATCTTCCCTTGGTTCCAACGCTTCAGTGGAAATTCCAGAAGTTTTACTTTGCAACACAAAGTACTTTGTGCCACAAAGCAACCATCCCTTATTCCCCTGCGGTCCGCCGCCGTCCTCCACCCCGGACCTCTCCCCATGTTGCCCAAAAATCTCCATCAGGCCCTGACCGGTCTCCCCGCCCTTTGCCAGGGCCGGGCAGACCATTTGAGGGACTGGCTGGAAAACCCGACCGGGGCCAGACTGGCCGCCTGCGCGGTGGCGATCGGCCTGGGGGGAGCGGCCTACGGATTCACCCTCGGCCTGTGGCGGGCGCCGCTGATGGGCGGGTATGTGGCCTTCAAGTTGCCGCTGCTGATCGCCCTGACGCTGCTGACCAATGGGCTGATCAACGGAATGCTGGCCCAGGTGCTCGGCAGTGGTCTCAGTTTCCGCCAGACTTTGATGGCCCTGCTGATGAGTTTTGCCACCTTTGCCCTCATCACCGGAGCGCTCAGTCCGGTCGCTCTGGGTCTGGTGCTCCATGCCCCAGGTCCCGGCGAGCCCGGTGGAACCACCGCCTACCGGACCATTCTCCTGACGCATATCGTCATCATCACCTTCGCCGGTATCACCGCCCATCAGCGGTTTCTTCCGGTCCTCCGTTCGGTCTCGGCGGCCCCCGGAGCGGCCAGCCTGGTGTTCACGGCATGGCTGGCTGGCAATCTCCTCGTCGGGGCACAGCTTTCCTGGAATCTCCGCCCCTTTTTCGGCCAACCGGGCCGGCCCGTCCAGTTCCTCCGGGCGGACTGGAATCATAGCAGCTTCTACGAATCCATCTGGCAAAACCTGTCCCACCTCCTGACTCACCAGCACCAACCCGGCAACAACCCAACCTGACTCCCATGAACGACGTCCCCACCCCGCCCCCCATCCCACCAGCGCCGCTTCCACCCGGCCCTCCGCCTTCACAGCCCTTCACCGAAGCAGATCAACCACCCCGGGGTTACTTTATCGCCGCCATGGCCGGGGGCCCGGGATTGGGAGCCGCCATGGAAGCCCTCCTCAAACATCCTGGTTCGACGATTTTTGAATTCACGGAAGGAACCCGGTCCAGGGTACTGGCCCGCAGCCTGCTCATTGTCATTCTCGCCGGCCTGGCGCTCTTCGGAGTCGCTGCGGTGGACTTTACCCATGGCATCCAATGGTGGGCGGCTCCCCTGAAGTTGATCGGCGGCTTGTTCCTGTCGGCGCTTTTGTGCCTGCCCAGCCTCTACATTTTCTCCTGCCTCAGCGGTCTGGAGATCCGCTTCAAAACCTCGCTCGGTCTGCTGCTCGCCGCCCTCGCCTTGAGCGGACTCCTGCTGGCTGGATTCACCCCGGTGGTCTGGGTCTTCAGCCAGAGCTCTGATTCCCTGCCCTTTATGGGGGCGATCATGATCGTGATCTGGGGCATTTCCCTATTTTTCGGCCTCAAGTTCCTCTCCACCGCGGCCCGGGCGCTCGGTATGAAACACCGCCTCCACCTCCGCCTCTGGATGGGTATCTTCATTCTGGTGACCTTCCAGATGAGCTGCGCCCTCCGCCCCCTGCTCGGCCATGCCAGCACATTCCTCCCTGAGGAAAAGAAGTTCTTTCTGCAGCACTGGAGCGAGCAACTGAACGCGGATCCACCGCCGGAAAGGCCTCACCAAGCCGGTTGATCCTCCACGGTTTTCAGCCCCGCCCCGCACGCCATCCCCTCCTCGAAGCGGCCCCCAGACTCCACTGCTGGCGCCACTACGCCTCCTTGGAAAGGGACCGCAGCAACTCCCGCATCTCCGCTTCCACCGCAGCAGAATCGCGGGTTTGCAGAGTGCCGGCAATCACGGTCAGGACGGCCTCCCGGAACTGGGCGCGCAACCGGTGGACCCGCACCTTGACGTGGGAGAGCGGAATCTTCAAGGCGGCGGCCACCGCACAGCTGTCCAGCGCGGTGGCCGTCGGATCAGTCAGGGCGGGTTTAAGCAGGGCGAACGCCTCCGCATCTCCCCGTCCCACGGCCCGGCCTTCGAGCGCCTGCAAGGCCCGGGCCAACACTTCCCGCGCCCAACGACGGTGATAGAGCGTCTCCGGGGTATCGGCCTCCACCGGTTCCCCGGCAAGGCGGGCTTCGGCATCATCCAATGAAAAATGGATCACCTGTCCCCCTCGTTTCCGGGCGGAACGATACCGGGCGGCATCGGCCAGGTGATGTTGCAGCTGATGGATGAGAAAATTCCGCAGCCGCCCTTTTGCCTCACAAGCGGCCGCGAAGGAATCCCGCTCCAGCAGTCTCAGGAAAAACGACTGGACCAGGTCCTGTGCATCCTCCGGACCGTATCCCCGGTGCCGCACCCAGGCATACAGAGGATACCAATAAGCGGCGCACAATTGCTCCATCGCCTCCCGGGCACCCGCCGCATCCTCTCCGTTGGCGCGCGAAATGAGCGACCACCGGGTGGGTCGGAAGGCAGGGGAAGCAGCCATCACTTTGGTTCCGGGGAGGAGCTGGAGGAAGCCGGGGGACTGGAGGTGATTTCCTTGGCTTCCAATGAACCAGACGTCCCTTCAGCGCCGGATGCTGGCTCCGGCGAAAGCAGGGACAGTGCCCCCATTTGAAGTTTGACGGCGGAGGCTCTCATTTGGTTCAACGTTTGGAGGGCAATGTCATAACGCAATTTGGACTCTTCATACTTTTTCATCGCTTCGGGGGCGACGGGACTGGTGGCGGAGGTCGCCCCGCCGGATAGAACCGCCGCCTGCTGCATCCGGAGATTTCCGAGGACAACACCTAGACTATTCCTGACATTTTCTACCGCCTTATTCAAGATTTCCTCCTCTTTGGCAATTTGGGCCGCTAATCCTACTCTACGGGGATGCCGCTTCCCAAAGCCCATGGAATCCATCCGGGCAAGTTCCCTCTGATCCTTGAGGAACACTTTCGAGAACATATCAATGGTCTCGTCCTTGCCCTCAAGAGCCGCATACAGCTCATCCCCCGACAATCGGCTGATCTTTTCCAAATTGGACTCCATCGTTCGGATCGAAGATTCCAACTGCCGCAAAAAGGCCGCTTTGACTTCCGCAGGGACGCCCTGCCCTGGCCTGCTGGGAAGATCTACCAGCCCATACTCCTGCATCAATCCCAACATGGAGCTACGGAGCCGGTCCACTTCCTTTTGCTGGGTATCCAGCGTCTCCTGGATGCTGGAAAGGATGCGGGCGACTTTCGCTTCTTCCACTGCGGCGCCGGCCGCGCTTTGTCCTGGTCCGACGTCTTCCGCCGCCGTGGCATTGGCCTGCCCAGCCACTGCCGGTTCCGCGGCTTCCGGTTTGGAGACAGCCGTCATGAGAGCGTGGACCGTCATGACGGCAGCAGCCAAGACCGCCAGACCGGCTATCCAGACCCGGTTCCATCCGGGGCGGCGCGGCTGGAACAGAAAATACAAACCCGCCAACAGAAATGGGCCGCACCAGAGGATCCCGGTCCACAGATCACGGGTTGGCAGCAGCTTCGCGATCCATGCCGCCCCGGCAAAAAGGAGCAATGCAAGGAAAGTGTTGGCATGGGAAAACCTCGCGGGTGCGGGCAGTTCCGCAGGCAAAGGCGATCCTGCGGCGGCCACTGCGGTTTTCACTTCGCTGGCGTGCTGGTAGCGTTTGTCAGGCTCAGTCTGCATGGCCCGGGTGACGACCTCATCCAGGCGGGCATCGGCGGAAGCGAGGACGGAAGGCAGTTCCCAGGCGCCACGCGGCAGCTCTCCCGTGAGCATCTCGTATAACATGACCCCCAGACTGTAAATGTCAGCGCGGTGGTCCACCGTTCCACCCCTCAATTGCTCCGGGGCGGTGTATTCCGGGGTGCCCAGCGCGGCCCCGGTGAGGGTGCGCCCGCTCACCGCCGGAGCGGCTCCCAATAATTTGGTCAGGCCAAAGTCCGCAATGCGCACCCGTCCGCTGGTATCCACGAGGATGTTGCCGGGTTTGATATCACGATGCACAAAACCGTGGCCATGGGCGTATTGCAGGGCATCGCACACCTGCCCGATGATCTCCAGCGCCTGGGCCACCACCAGGTTGCCGCTCCGGATCAGGCGGCTCAGGTCGGCCCCGGCCACATGTTCCATCACCATGAAGAGATGGCCGGACGCGGTGCGGCCAAAATCATGCAGTCCCACGATATTGGGATGACTGAGCCGGGCGAGGGCGCGGGCTTCGCGCTCGAACCGGGCCACCATGTCCGGCTGGGCCGCCAGGATCGCTGGCAGCAGCTTGATCGCTACTTCCCGGTCCAGCTTGGAATGAACGGCGTGGTAAACCGCCCCCATCGCCCCTCTGCCAATGAGCCGGTCCACCTGATAGTCCCCAAACCAGCCGTCCACCTCCTCCGCGGCGGGTGGGTCCCAGTCCTGAGCGGGGACCGTGACCGGACTGCTGCGCAAGGCGGCGGCCAACAGCTTTTCAGCATCCAGTCCATCAAGGGGTGGAACTGCGGGCGGGGAGGGATCGGATGAGTCCATATCAGTTGGGGCGGAACCGGCGTTTTCCGTCCCCGCTCAGCATGATACCGAAATCCATCCTCCCGGGTAACAAGGCATTTTCCAAATCAGGAATATTTCCCGGCGAGGAGGCAGATCCGGCGGATCCCCCAGAGAAAATCCGGGCAGAGCTGCAGGCTTGCCTGCGTGGCGGTTTCAACTCATGATCGGTCCATGAATCCTGCGGTCCCCCCAGCCAGACTCCCCCGTTCCTCCACGGGCGTCTATCTGCGTCTGGCGGCGGCGGCCCTGCTGGCGGCGGGTTCCCACGGCACGATCAGTGCCGGAGAAGCCTCATGGTCCCGGCTGGCTCCCTTGCCCGACCCGTTGGGCGTGGCTTCGCCCTTCGCTGGCGTCTCCGGCGGGGCGCTGCTGGTGGCGGGCGGGGCCAATTTCCCTGACAAAATGCCATGGGAGGGCGGGGAAAAAGTCTGGCACGACCGGGTTTGGGTGCTGGAACAAGCCGGCGCCACCTGGAAGGAGGCCGGTGCCCTGCCACGACCGCTCGCCTACGGCGTTGCCGTGACTCTGAAAAACAAGCTGTTTTGCCTCGGGGGCAGCGATGCCACGCGGCACCATTCCTCCGTCTTTGCCCTGGAATGGAAAAACGGGAAACTGACGGCCATCAGCCAGGCGCCGTTGCCCCTTCCCCTGGCACAGGCGGCGGGCGCGGTGGACGACCAGGACACGGTCTATCTGGCCTGTGGCAGTTCGGCCCCCGGGGAGCAACAGGCCTCCAACCGCGTCTTCTGCCTCCGTTCCGGCGACCCTTCGCCTGCCTGGCAGGAATTGCCGCCCTTGCCCGCCGAGCCCCGCATCCTGCCGGTAGCCGCGGCCGCGGGCAGGTCTTTTTATCTTTTCGGAGGAACCGCACTGGAATCCAGCCAGGGCAAAATCGCCCGCCGGCCACTGCGTGATGCCTGGCGTTATACGCCAACGGACGGTTGGAAACGCCTGGCTGATCTGCCCAAACCCTGTGTGGCCGCCCCTTCCCCGGCTCCGGTGGTGCGGAAAGGAAATCATGACGGAGTCCTGCTCCTGGCCGGGGACGATGGTTCCCTCGCGGACTTCCAACCGGTGGAACAACACCCCGGATTTCCCGACACCGTGCTCTGGTATGATTTTACGGCCGATCACTGGGAAGCGTCAGGCAAAGTGCAGGCGCCGCGCGCCACCGTGCCCTGCGTAAAATGGGGCCAGTCCTTCATCATCCCCAGCGGCGAGGTCCGTCCCGGGGTGCGCTCGCCGGAAGTATGGGCTCTGCGTGATCCATCACCGCCAGAAGCCGTGCCCGAGGAACCTCCCGGCCTCCCAAAACCCTAACTCCCACCGCTTTATGCCGAACCATTTCCCCCTGCACGGCCTCACCACCGCCACCCACACTCCTTTCCATTCCGATGGTTCCTTGAACCTGGCGGTGGTGGAGGCGCAGGCTTCCCATCTGCTGAACCACGGGGTCGGCGCCGCCTTCATTGGCGGCACCACGGGCGAAAGCCACAGCCTCACGATTCAGGAACGACTGGCCCTCGCGGAGCGTTGGACGGACGTGGTGCAGGGCAGCCCCCTGCGCGTCGTGGTCCATGTCGGAGCCAATTGTCTGTCGGATGCCCGCACCCTCGCTGCTCATGCCGCCGGACGCGGAGCAGCGGCGATCGCCGCCCTTGCCCCTTCCTATTTCAAGCCCCGCTCGTTGGATCTGCTGATCGAGTGCTGTGCGGATACCGCCGCCGCGGCGCCGGAGACGCCTTTCTATTTTTACGACATCCCGGTGCTGACCGGCGTCGCCTTTTCCATGCCGGACTTCCTCGCCCAGGCCCCAGAGCGCATTCCCACCCTGGCCGGGCTGAAATTCACCAATCCAGACCTGATGGCCTATCAACAGTGCCTCCACACCGGGGAAGGCCGGTGGGATCTGCCGTTCGGGGTGGATGAGCATCTTCTGGGTGCCCTCGCCATGGGGGCCAGGGGAGCGGTGGGCAGTGGCTTCAACTTCGCCGCGCCCATCTACCAGCGGATGCTGGCGGCGTTTGACCGGGGCGATCTGGCGGTGGCCCGTCTGGAACAATTCCGCGGCGTGCGTCTGGTGCAACTCCTCGCCGGCTATGGCTACATGGGCGCGGCCAAAACGTTGATGAACATGCTGGGCGTGCCGGTGGGCCCGGCGCGCCTGCCCCATGCCAACCTCTCCCCGGAACAGACGGCCCTGCTCCACACCGGACTGGAATCCCTCGGATTCTTTGACTGGATTTCCTAGCACCAAACCTATGACCCATCCCCTGAAATCCCTCCTTTATTCACTCCTCATGGCCGCCCCCCTGGCCGCGGCCGAACCGGAGTTCTCTGATGTCTTCACCTCCGGAAAAGAAGGTTATGCCTCCATCCGGATTCCCTCCGTGATTGCGACCCGGAGCGGTTCTGTCCTGGCTTTTGCCGAAGGCCGGCAACGCCCCACCGATCAGGCGGAGAATGATATCGTGATGAAGCGCAGCACTGACGGCGGAAAGTCATGGAGTCCGCTCCAGGTGCTGCATGACGACGGCGCGCACTCACTGAACAATCCCACCGTGGTGCAGGATCACCGCAGCGGCCGGATCTTCCTCTGGTATCAGCGCATTCCGGCACATCTGAAGGAACAGAGCGCCAACACCGCCACCGGACTGGACGGCCCTGACATCTATCGGAATTTCATCCTCACTTCCGATGACGATGGCCAGACATGGGCGGCTCCTCAGGATGTAACCCGCACCACCAAGCGGCCGGAACGGGCCACCACCATCGCCAGCGGCCCGGGCAGCGGCCTCCAGCTGAGCCGCGGGCCTCACAAGGACCGGCTGATCATCCCCTTCAATGAAGGCCCCTATGGCCAGTGGCAAAACTATGCGGTCTTCAGTGACGACGGCGGCCGGACCTGGACCTGCGGCGACGACGTGCCGGGAGCCCTCGTGCCGGATGGCAAAGGCGGGGAGCGCAGTCAGATCAATGAGGTCCAGATGGCGGAACTGCCGGATGGTTCCGTGATGCTGGACAGCCGCCAATTCGCTGGAGCCAGGGTGCGCCGCACTTCCTTGAGCCAGGACGGCGGACGCACATGGTCGCCAGTGTCGGAAATCCCGGATCTCACCGATCCCAGCTGCATGGCCTCCACAATCCGTTATTCCTTCCCGGAGGGCGACGCCCCCGGCCTGATGCTGCACAGCGGTCCGGATTCCGCCAAACGCGAACGCGGCACGATTTACACGAGTGTTGACAACGGAAAAACATGGCCCACCAGGCGGGTGCTTTACGCAGGGCCCTTTGCTTACAGCGTGCTCTGCCGCCTTCCGGATATGAGCGCGGGGTGCCTGTTCGAAGCTGACAACTATGGCCGCATCGTCTTTGCCCGTCTCAGCACAGATTGGTTCACCGCGCCCAAACCGTGAGTGATCTGCTCACCATGGAAGGCCGGGCGCACCTCGCGGCGCTCTACCGCGGCACGCTGCTGGGCGACGTCGTGCCGTTCTGGCTCCGGCATGGCCTGGACCGCAGTCATGGCGGCATCCTGACATCCCTCGGCCGCGATGGAGCCGTAATGGACACCGATAAAAGCGTCTGGTTCCAGGGACGCGCCGGCTGGATGTTTGCCACCCTTTATTTGACGGTGGAACGCCGGCCGGAATGGCTGGAGGCGGCCCGGTCCTGCGTGGCATTTTCCCAGCAGCATTGTCATGGACCGGACGGGAAAATGTACTTCACGGTGACCCAGGAAGGCCGGCCGCTCCGGATGCGGCGTTATGTGTTCAGTGAGAGTTTTGCGGCCATCTCCTATGCTGCCTGGTCACAGGCCAGCGGCGACCAGACTGCCGCGGCGGATGCGGTCACCGCCTTCGAACGCTACCTGCGTTATTCATTCGAGCCCGGAGCCATGCCGCCGAAGTTTGAGACCACGCGTCCCAGCAAGGGAATCGGAGCCTTGATGATCGGCATCGTAACAGCCCAGGAATTGCGGGCGGCAGGGGGCGACCAGCTGATTTCCGGAAAATCCCTGACTGCATGGATTGATGCCTGGATCGGGGAAATTGAACGGGACTTCCTGAAACCGGAACACGCCGCCCTGCTGGAAGTAGTGGCCCCGGACGGCGGGATTATCGACCACGCGGAGGGACGCACCCTGAACCCGGGGCACGCCATGGAATGCGCGTGGTTCATCATGCAGGAAGGTCGGCTGCGGGGCAACGATGCCTATGTGAAACTGGGCCTGCAGATTCTCGACTGGATGTGGGCCCGTGGCTGGGATAGCAAATATGGCGGGCTGCTGTATTTCACCGGTCTCCAGGGTCTGCCCGTCCAGGAATACTGGCACGACATGAAATTCTGGTGGCCGCATTGCGAGACTATCATCGCCACCCTGCTGGCATGGAAGCTGACCGGAGAAGCCCGTTATGCCGCGATGCACCAACAAGTCCATGATTGGAGTTTTGCCCATTTCCCGGACCGGGAACATGGCGAGTGGTTCGGTTATCTGCACCGCGACGGGAGCCTCTCCCAGCCCGCCAAGGGCAATCAGTTCAAAGGGCCATTCCACCTGCCCCGCATGTTATGGTTCTGTGCCCGGGAACTGGAAAGCGGCCTCCCGCCCGCGGGAAGTGAATAACTTTTCCGCCCCCATCACCCGGCCCAACCCAGTTCCATCACCTGAGGCCGGTGGTCCGAGCCCAGATCGGGGCCAATGTTGCGGGATTGGAACAGGAGCGGAGGCGTGCAGAGGGCGTGGTCGATCGGGATGGCAAAGAGGGAACCGGCCCGCCACGTCGGTTTCCAGGCGCCGGGGGCGGGAAGCAGCGGCGCCTTGACAGCGAGTTGGCGGAAACCATGGGACCAAGGCGTGGCATTCAGGTCCCCCACCACCAGAACAGGGAGACCGGCCTGGGCCGTATGGTGGGACAACGCCAGCAATTGCCGGTCCCGGGCCGCGGCATATTCCCGGCCCATCGGCGGGACGGGATGAGTACCGAGAATCAGCAGTTCCCGGCCGCCCAGTTTCAGACGGGCTTCCACCGAATCCATGCAAAGATCCGAATCGGAATGAGGCCCGGCCCCCAGGACGTCACTATCTAATTTTCGCAAACCCGCCAATGGCAGACGGCTGAAAAGCGCGAGGCCGAAGTTGTCGCTCTTCGGCAGGATCAGGTGATGCGGATGGGTGCGGAGGAGTGGCTGCAACGCCTTCGCCCAGCCCCGGTCAACCTCCATGAGAAAAATGACATCGGCATCGGCCGCCTGCAGCCATTGCAGCACCCCGGCGTGATTGCGGTTCGAAGTGAGTACATTGAAGCTGATCACCCTGACATGAAACCCGGGCACCGGCTGGCCGGGCGGAGCCTGCCACTCCGGACGGGCCATCAGCCAGAGATTGAGCCCCAGGCTGACGAGGGCGGCCGCCAGCAGCCATCGCCGTTTCCGCCACCCCGCCCAGGCCAGAGCCAGCAGACAGGCCACTACATATTGCCAGCGGAAGTGGCTGCCCAGATCCAGCATCCAGTGCCAGCCGCCCAGCAGACCCAGCCATGATCCTGCCAGGCCCAGCAGCAGTCCCACTTCCAGCAACCCGGCCACACGAACGCGGGAGGAAACGAAAGGCGGCGGCAATGACATGAATTTGTCGTTTAACATCCTCTGAAACCGCTCTGCCGGCAAGCCCGGAACCCGCCGCGGCAGTCCATGGCACGTTCCCCAGGAACAGGTCCGCCATCTGTCAGGCCAACCCCATGGCTTTCAACTGGGCGGTACTGCAGCCGGATTAGGGCCGGGTCCGTGCCCGGACGCGGACGTAAAACCGGGGAGGCAATGGGCCCGTGGCCTGCCAGGTTTCAGATAATAGCCCCGGTGGACCGGGGCTGCGGGACTGCAACGTCAGGGCCGCCGTCCAATCCTTCAGATTCTCACTGACTTCCGGAAAGACTTCCGCATCATCAGCCGCGGCCGCCCGGGTGAGGGAGACCACAAACCCTTCACCCGAAAGCGTGCCGGAGCAGGAGGGAAAGGCGGCGGCATTGGCCGCGCTGGTCCCGAGGCCATACTCGAGGAAATCACTGAATCCATCCCCATCGGAATCGGCCCCTGGATTCCCTGCAAAAACCGTGGCGTCACTGGTGCCGGGGGTGCCGCCACTGGATGATCCCGGACGCCACGAGGCCGCGTTGGAAGGATCCGCGCCAGCGGACATCAGCACCAGCGAAGCTCCCTGCCCATCGGTTCCGCCCGGCCACGGCGCGGTGTCCTGATAGCGGAACCGCAGAATCACCCGCCCATCCCCGGCGAGGAGCGTGAGAGACTCTCCGGCATTGTCGAGTTTCCCGGCAAACTGATCCCCGGTGATGGCGATGCGTTGCCCCGGCGGCAGCAGGGTGCCGGGCGGAAAGGTCCATGCAATCCCTTCGCTGAAGCTCACATTGGTCAGATCAAGAGTGCTGCTACTGGTATTCCACAGTTCGATGAACTCCGGGACCGCACTCCCCTCCGGCGGATGGAAGAAGATCTCACTGACCGTCAGATTGCCGGCGGCGGCGGCCACCCCGAGGACGTAGGATGCCTCGGTCAGGGCACTCCACACGGCACCATTGCGGGCCCTGGCCTTGAGGGTGGCCGAACCGCCAAGCATGACGGCGGATTGATAGAGCAGGCCCAGGGGCACGCCCGTCACCGCCTCGCGGGGGTCGCTGCCATCAAGGGTATAATAAATCTCTCCGGCCGGGGCCGTGAGTGAAATCGTGAAGGGGGTGAGCGACACCCCGCCGTGAGGGCTGAGCGAGGGAGGATCCGTGAGGGGATACAGGCCGGCCGCCTGGAGACGGCGGACCGTGGCATAGCTGTTGGAGGTATTGTGCAGGCTGGGAATCCAGGTATTCCGGGTGAGGTTGATCGCTGGCAGCCAATCCGCCTCCCGGGTATAGACGGACTTGAGCGGCACACCCGGCCGGCTTTCCCCGGTATTGCCGTAGGGTGTCTGATCGGCAGTATCCCCCCAGCGGGCACTCTCGGCCACGATGGCCTGATCAATCGTTGAAGCGATCGCACTCCACCGGGCCTGGCCCGGAGCGACATCCAGCGCGCCGCCGTTATGAAGATGGTGGTGGGCGCGGTCGGCGTAGAGCAGGCGGAATTCCGCATTGTCCCGCAGCTTGTTCAACAGGCGGCCCGGCGTGCGGTCGGTGGTGGTATTGGGGGCATTGAGGCTGACGCGGTCGATCCCGTGATTATTGAGAGCGATCTCCTGATCCCAGGTGACCCATTGGTATTTGTCATTGGGACCCACTTTGCGGCGGTAGGCATATCCGTTGTGGTGCGGCCAGTCCTCGGCCTCGCCGAACTGGTGCAGCAGGTAATAATCCGCAAAAGCAGCGGGATCCAGCCACTGCTGGATGGCAGCATAGGCCGCGGGGGTGGAAAGACCCGCATTTGCCAGGGCGAACATGCTTTTCCAGGGACTGGTGGCGGAAGGATTGGAGTCCACGAAATCGGAGACCACCTCCCAATCGGCGGCATCCCCTCCCCGATGGGAAGCCACGTAGTCTTCATCAATGCGCTCCGAAACGTTATAGATCCCCCAATAAAGTCCATTGATATAGAGATGGCTGAACCGGCTGTCCGGCGCCAGATAACCCATGGCTTCATGGGCACGCTTCATCCAGATATCCCGCAGGTAGGTGGCATCATCCGGCCGGTAGCGCCCCGGATCCCAGCTCACGAGGCACCAGGCATCGGTGAAGCAGGCCCGCAGTACCAGTTTATTGAACTCCTTCACGGGTGAACCGGGAAACAGGGGATAACTGAGCTTGGAACTGCCCGCCGGGGCTTTGAAGGAAAGGCGGAAGGAATGTTTTTGTACCCGGTAGGGACGGCGGCTGCTGTTCCCATGGATTTCCACCTGACAATTCTCCGCGAAAGGGGCTTCCTGGCCTTTGGGATCCATGAACTCCACGGCGCAGGCCCGTTCCCAGGCGGCTCCAGTGCTTTTGGGGAATTGATAAATGCCATTCGATCCGAGAAAATCACCCGGTGGCAACGTCAGGGCGAGCGTCGGCAGGGCATGGAGGGCTTCCAGCACGGAGTAGCCAGGCTGGGTATGATTGACCACGTTGGGATCCATTTCATAATCGCCCGGCACGGCACCTCCGACTTCCGCATCGGTGCCCCAGGCCGTGGGCCACCCGGGCGGGCTGGCAGGCTGCTGGGTGGTGAGAACCGGAAACACATAAGACTGGGTGTCGATGGTCCCGGGGATGTAGCCGGGGAAGAACGCGGCAGCCCGCAGGCTGGTGGTTTTTGTGATGGAAAGCGGTCCGGCATAGACTGTGCCGGTGGTCGCGGACGGCACCGAGCCATCCAAGGTATAGCGGATTTCTGCACCCGGCGTCCCGCAACTGATCAAGGTGGTGACAGGAGCGTCATAGAAGCCGCGATCCACACTGAATTTGGTATCCCTGACCCATCCCGCAAAACCAGGGGCATTCGCGGCCCCGGGGGTGGGCGTGGCAAAAAACAACGGGGCCACCGCCGCGCCGCCCAACCCATCCATCTGGAAATCCATCAGGAAATCGCTGTCATCCGCGGCCGCATTGTATCCATGAACCGCGAGGACATTGGTTCCGGCGAGCAGCAGCCCGGCAGTCACCGGGATGATGATTTCCTCCACCGTGGTGGCTTCCGCAGCGGTGCGGGAGGCGGGGGCGACGCTGTTCCATGCCCTATCCGCGGGAGCGTTCCGGCTGGCGACCAGCTGCCCATTGAGATAGGCGAGGAAACCGTCGTCATAACGCACCTTGAGTTTCAACTGTTGGAAAACGGCGGGATCCGGCACGCTGAAGGGCGCCCGCAGCAGCACACTGCTGGATTGAGGCCGCATGGCGGAAGAAAGATCCGTGGTGATGAGTCCGGCAAACCCGAGCGGCATGATCTGCACGGCATTGAGGAATACCCCGAAAGTTGCGCTGGAGGGGTCCCGGCGGCCTCCGATCACGAGACTCCCACCCGCGGTGGTGACGGCATCGAAGCCGAACCGGCCGGCCGTATCCACAGCCGGCAGATTGCCGCCATTGAAGGTGTAATTGTCCCGGACCAGCACCCCATTGGCATACCAATCCGAGACCCGGCTGCCGGGACTGGAACTATCATAACTCCACACGGTGACCCGGCAGGGTTGCTGGGCCGGCAAGTTGGTGACGGTCAAATCCAGGCCGGAGGTCCCGGTTTGATCGCGGGAAAACACGAAGTCGCGCAGGAGCCGCTGCGTCGTCAGGGAGGCCCCATCGGTGGGAGTGCTACGGTAACGGTCGTCATAGGGATCGGCGCCGCTATTGCTCAGCGTGACCGGGGTGGAACCGATGGTGCGGGTGAGGGCGCCGGTCTGGGTGGCGGCATTGCCCCCGGTGCTGCCGATGAGGAAGGAGGTGAAACCATTCTGGGTGGTGTCGGTGGTGTTATTGTCGCGATCGTTGAAATCCAGACTGAGCAGGGGCGCGCCAGTCCCCCCGATGGCATCGTAGCCGGTGGGCAGCGTTCCACTGGTCCATGCCGCATCATCGAATGCCGGTTGGACCCACGAGGTGCCCAGGGTCCCGTCCGCCGGGACCCGGTAGCGCATCGTGGAACCGGCCGTCAGCAGCGGGGAATTGATATCCTGACTGACCACGGCGTATGAGATGTTCCTCCGCAGCTTCGGAAACGAAGGGATGAAGCCGGAAACCACCCTGCCTGCGGCATCGGTCAGGGCAAGATACTCCCCCTCCACATCGAGCTTGAAATTGGTATGCAACGGACTGCCCGCCACCGCACGGTCCTTGCCCGAAGCGAAGACGACGAGGTATCCATTGGCTGGCAGGGTGAAAGCCGGGAAGGACCACTTGGCCGGAAGCAGCGGATCATCTGTGAGGTGCCATCCGGCGAGACTCACGGCGGCGGGGGCAGGGTTCCGGAGTTCGATCCACCCCGGGGACTGGCCGTCCTCGTCCACCAGTCCGCCGGAGTTATCAGGAAGTATTTCGGAAATCTCCAGCGCCCCACCCCTGCCAGCCAAAAGGCAGCAGACGATCAGAAGACGAAACCAAGGAAAAATGGACACATTCCCATTGTGGGACAAAACGCGGTGAAATGGGAAACGAAATTGTCACCGGGGATTACCCTACCCCACGGCAACTCAGGACTTGGCCTTTTCAAAGCCAGGTTTGATGCGGCCGTAGATCAGGCTGATGCGGTCATCGAAGTGAGCAAAAGCGCTCTTCATGGCATTGACGGTGATCTTCTCCAAGTCCTTCACCCCAAGGCCGAATTCATCGACTGCGATGCCGAATTCCTTGGTCATGGAGGTGTCGCTCATGAGGCGGTCATCGGTGTTCAGGGTGACCCGGAACCCACGTTCGAAATACAGCCGGAAGGGATGCTCCGCCATGCAGCGGACGGCTCCGGTATGGACATTGGACGATAGGCACATCTCGAGCGGGATACGACGGTCCAGAATGAATTGGGCGAGGGTCCCCAGCTTGACGATTTTGTCATCGACGATGGTCATATCATCCGTCAGGCGGGTGGCGTGACCGAGACGGTGGGCGCCACAAAGTTGCAGGGCCTGCCAGATGCTGGCGACCCCGAAAGCTTCGCCGGCGTGGAGGGTGGAGTAGAAGTTGGCCCGTTGGATGGCCTCGAAAGCGGCCACATGTTTTTTCGGCGGATACCCGGCCTCCTCGCCCGCGAGGTCAAAGCCAACCACCCCGCGATGCCGGAAGGAAATCGCCAGCTCCGCCCACTCAAGGGAATCAGTCAGGTGCCGCATCCCGCAGAGGATGAGGCCCCAGGCCACGCCGTATTTCTCCTGGCCGCGGTTGAAGCCATCAATGGCCGCCTGGACCACCGCCTCCGGAGTCAGGCCGCGTTCCAGATGGAAGCAGGGGGCGAAGCGGCACTCGGCATAGACCACGCCATCGTGATACATGTCCTCGATGAATTCGAAGGCCACCCGCTCAATGGCGCTGCGGGTTTGCATGACCCCGCAGGTGTGCATGAACCCTTCCAGATACTCCGGCAACGAACCGCGTTGTGCTCCCCGGTGGAACCAGGCGGCCAGTTCCTCCGGATGGGAAAAGGGCAATCCGGTATAACCATTTTCCACAGCGAGATCGATCACCGTCTGCGGCCTCAGCCCTCCGTCGAGGTGTTCATGCAGCAAAACCTTGGGCAACGAACGGAGGAAATCTTCGGAGAGCATGCGTTATCCTAAGCGGAAAGCCCGCCCGCCGCAAGGTTGCCGTCATGGTGGCCCGGGAGCGTCACTGAACTCCTCCGGACGGCGCCGTGACGGGGGAATCATAATACTTCCTGACCATCATTCCAGCGCTCCCCCGCTCCGTCTGCCCCAGAGTCCTGCCAGAAGGTTACAAAACCTCACGGATTGCCTGCATCAGGTCGCCGTAGTCATCGAAGGCCGGAAACTGGGGGAATTGGGCGCGGATGCTTTCCGGGGCGTGAAAGAGAAATCCAGCATCGGCCTGCCCCAGCATGGTGGTGTCGTTGAAGGAATCGCCAGCGGCAATGACCCGGTAATTCAGTCCCTGCAACGCTTCCACCGCCCGTTGTTTTTGATTCGGCTGGCGGAGCTTGTAATCGGTGATTTTCCCGTCCCGCACCTCCAGTTGGTGACACAGGATAGCGGGCCAGCCGAGTTGGCGCATCAGGGGCTGGGCGAACTCCCCGAAAGTATCGGACAAAATCACCACTTGAGTCAGCTCACGGAGTTCGTCCAAAAAAGCTTTCGCGCCAGGCAGCGGTTCGAGGGTGCCGATCACGTCCTGGATCAGCCCGAGAGTGAGGCCATGCTGGTCCAGTAAATCGAGGCGGTAACGCATCAGCACATCGTAGTCTGGCTCGTCGCGGGTGGTGCGGCGGAGGGCCTCGATCCCGGTCCGTTCGGCCACGGCGATCCAGATTTCCGGAACGAGGACGCCTTCGAGATCGAGCGTGACGATGGTTTGTGCTTTCATGGCGCGTCCTTTCCATGCGGCGGGGCGCTTGTCCAGCGGGGGTGGCGGGAAGTTGTTCACCGGGTTCCTCACCGTCTGCCCACGGGTTATCCGCGGGTTATTCCCAATCCGCTAGCCCTTTGCGCTTTCCCTGCCCTTTTCTTTGCCACATTGAACACATTACATGTCTGAAACTGCCTCATTCCCGTCGTCCAACAGTGCCCCGGCCCTCCAAGGGAAAGGCTGGCGGAACAAAACCGAGGCTCCCGCGTGGAATGACCCCACGCGCCCGCTGCCCAGTGCCCACGACATGGAGCGCGGGGTGCTGAGCTGCATGATGCAGGCCCCGGAATACGCGGTGGGAGCAGCCATGGAACTGCTGACGCCACAGCATTTCCACGTGCCCGCCCACGAGATGCTCTACGGGCTGCTGGTGGAGCAGAACGATGCCGGCAAACCGATCGATCCGGTCTCGATCCAGCAGTTGCTGATGGACCGGAAGCTGATGGAAAATGTCGGCGGTCCGGCGGCGGTGGCGGAGATTTATACGTTTGCTCCCACGCCCGCCCATGTCACCCACTATGCGACCCAGGTGCGGGAAAAAGCGACCCTGCGCCGCGTCATCACGTCCTGCAGCGAGTGTATTAACCGTGCCTTCGAGGACCAGGAAAATGTGGGGCCGCTGCTGGATGAAGTCGAAGCCCGCATTCTCGGCATCCGCGAGGATGAAGTCGGCAAAAAGGGCATGCTGACGATGAAGGAACACGTCTTCAAAGCGATTGATGACCTCGAGGCCAAGGCCGCAAATCCCAATGCCATCAACGGGATTGCGACCGGATTCAAGATTCTGGACGAGATGACCGGCGGGATGCATGCCGGGGAAATGATCATCGTGGCGGCCCGGCCCTCCATGGGAAAGACCTCGTTTGCCATGAACATCGTGGAAAACGTGGCGGTGGATCAAAACCGGCCCTGTGCGGTTTTCAGTTTGGAAATGACCGCGGACAGTCTGGTGCAACGTCTGATTTGCTCGCGGGCGAAAATCAACATGCGCTCACTGATGAGCGGGCAGTTTTTGAATCAGGGATCGTTCCAGATGATGACCCGCGCGGCCAGTGCCCTGGCGGGCAGCAAGATTTTCATCGACGACACCCCGGCCTTGTCAATTCTGGATCTGCGCTCCAAAGCCCGGCGGCTGCACAAGATGCACAAGATCGAAATGATCATGGTGGACTACCTCCAGCTCTGCCGCAGCACCAGCCGCCGCGCCCAGGACAACCGGCAGCAGGAAATCGCCGAGATTTCCAGTGGCCTGAAAGCCCTCGCCAAGGAACTGAGCCTGCCAATCATCGTGCTGGCCCAGCTGAACCGTGGGGCGGAAAACCGGACCAGCAACAAACCCAAGCTGAGCGACCTCCGCGAATCCGGTTCCATCGAGCAGGATGCCGACGTGGTGGGGCTGCTGTTCCGTCAGGAATATTATGCGGAGGACGATGACGCCCGGGCGGAAAGCGCCGGGGAAGCGGAATTCCTCATCGCCAAACAGCGTAACGGCCCCACCGGCGGAGTGCCCCTGACTTTCCGCAAGGAATTCATGCGCTTCGAGGACCGCGAGGGCGAGGTCTCGGAAATCTGACCGCGCTACGGCGGTCGGCGCAACACAACGGTCTGGGATTCCCCTGACCTGCCCTGCCCAGAGAAAAAACCCTGTGCCACCCGGGACGGGCAGCACAGGGTTTGAAGTCAAACCGCTGGAACTCAGGCGGAACGGCGGCGGCGGGTGCCGAAGAGCAGTCCCAAACCAGCCAGAGCGGAAACTGCCGCGGTGGGTTCCGGCACGACTGTCAGGTTCACCTGATTGGCAATGCTGGTGTCGATGGCGGAACCCGGATAGGACGCCAGGAAACCGGGCTGCAGGGAGAGTCCGTTATTCGTCAGGCTGCCGGTGTAATCAAAGATACGATAGCTGCCGTTGCCAAAACCGGCGAGCGGCGTGATCTGGAGGGTGCCGTCCAGGGTGAGGTCTCCGGTGACGCTGATGAGGTCGTTCACGTTGCTGCCGACGATGCCGGGAGTATCGAGTTCGTAGGCCAGAGTCGTGCTGGAGAGGAGCCCCAGATTCCCCACATTCAGAGTCCCGGGGCTGGTGCCGGGAGCCAAAGTGGCTCCTTCCGCCACGGTCACGCTGCCCACCGTGCCGTTACCGGCCAGAGTCGCCCCGTTGGAAATGCTGACGCTGCCGGACACGCTGCCAATGACAGCCAAAGTGCCGCTGCTGATCGTCGTGAGTCCCACGTAGGTGTTGGCCCCGCTGAGGGTCAGGGTTCCGGCTCCCGTCTTAGTCAAATCGCCCACTCCATCCAAAGCGGCGCTGATGCCGATACTGAAACCGTTGGAATCCACGGTAAGTCCACCCGCCAGGATTTCGACCTCAGCCGAGCTGAGCGCGGTGGCTGAAGGATTGAAGGTGGTGCCGTCCAGCACAGAGAGGTATTGGGCCTGATCGGCCGTAGCTTTGAGAACGCCACCGTTGAAGTTGAACTGGGCGGTCCCGCCAGTTTTGCCCAGGAAGGGAGTGGCCACGGTGCCACCCGCATTCAGATCCAACGTCCCGTTACCGGTAGCCAAATGGCCAAGGGAAATGCCGCCGCTCGAATTCACGGTGCCAGTTCCTGAAACCGTCAGGGTCCCGGTGCCTTCTTCCCCGATGATCAGGCGGGCCGTGGTGTTCGTCTGGTTGAATGAACCTCCAGAAATTGTCGCCTGTCCATTGCCCGCCACAAACCGTCCGACCACCGGGAAGGCGCTGAAGTTGGCCGTGCCGCCGGATTGGACAAATGATCCCTGCGCCCCAGCTCCGATCTGGAAATTGCCACCCGCATTGAGCGTGCCGCCATTCATCGTGTAAATGCTGCCGGCCGCACCTGCATTGCCCGCGATCTGGGTATCAGCCCCGGTGCCGCGGATGGTGAATGTGGTCCCCGCTGCCTGGGTGAAAGTGCCGACATAGTCTTTGCCGACCAGAATATTGTTGGCGTCCAGAGTGCCTCCATTGAGGAAATATTCACCTTTGGTGCCTGCGACCGCGGCACCATTTTCATTGCTGCCAAGCCAGAGGCGGGCATTGGCATCGGTGACGCCGGCGTTCACGGCACCGCCACTTTGGGTGAAGGTCCCGGTGGTCCCGCCCACTCCCGCGACGCTCTCACCGATGATCATCCAGCTATTGGCGTTTAATTGGCCGGCGGACATATTCACCGATCCGGTCGCTCCCCGGGAACCGACGGAAAAGTCACTCCCCGCAGTCACCGTGCCGCTGGTATTGATGATCATGCTGCCTGTGCCGCCGTTGAACTCACGTTGGCCGCCAACATAAATGCGCCCCGTGGTCATGGACGCGGTTCCGGTCACATTCCAAGCCCCGGTGCCGCCATCAGTGCCGATGAAGGTCCAGCCGGCATTGGTATGGTTCCCTGCGCTCTGGTTGACGGTTCCATTCGTCCCCGCACCTCTTCCGATAAAAGGATCCTGAATCGCCGGGGTGTCCGCGGTGATGGTCGCGGTTCCTGAGTTGATATAGGCGAAATTACCACCGCCGCCGCTGGGCACAGTGGCGGGAGTCCAGCTCGCTGCCGTATTCCAATCCGCCACGCCTCCGTTAAACGTGTAATCCACCGCCATGACGGCAGATGGCGCAGTAACGAAGGTGAGGAGCAAGGCGCGGATTTTCATGTAGGTATATTGGAAAATGAAGCTGAAAAATGGATGAACGTCGATTTTCTACCTATGAATACCCCTTGGGACAATGTTAATTTACAATGGAATCACGCTATCCGACTACGGTTTTTGACCGTCGGCAGGCCGGATTATTTACCAGACGGAACGGGTGCCGATGGTGGGCCGGCCGGTCTCATGGCGTCTTCAACCTCTTTCAAGGCGATTTTTGACAAGCCTGGCTTCAAGGCTTCAAAGCGCTCCATGCCCGCAGGAACTCCGTTGGCGGCGGCGCGCCGGTAGTTGATGGCTGCATTTACTGGATTGGCGGCCGTTCCCTCGCCCCGCTCGAACATTTCCCCCAGCAACAACTGGGCGGGGCCAAAATTCGCTTTCGCCGCGGCAGCGAAGGCTGCGCCGGCTTTGCTCAGATCTGGCGGAATCCCAACGCCGCCGCGATAACAGTTTCCAAGATTCACCATCGCAGCCGTATTCCCCAAGTCAGCGGCGGCATGAAAATAGCCGATCGCGGCGGTCGGGTCTTTTTCCACTCCCCGGCCTTGCTGGAGGCTGATTCCGGCCTCGTTCAGGGCCAGAGGATGCCCGGTCTGTGCGGCTTTAGCGATCAATTTCCAGCCCGCTACCGGATCCGCCTCCATGCCCTGCCCGGCCGCGAGCATCATGCCAAGGCGGCACATCGCGCCCGGCTCGGCCTGATCGGCCGCCTTGCGGAACCATTGCAGGGGTTCGGCAAAGCTGACGTCGCGTGCCTTGGGGTCGATCTGCTCCATCAGTAGAGCGCCATAAGCAGCCTGGGACGGAGCATGCCCGCTTTCGGCAGCCTGCTGGATGAGAAATTTGGCGCGTTCCGGATCGGCTTTGACGCCGGCAACCCCGGATTGGAGGAAGCGGGCAAGGGCGTATTGGGCCGGGGCGTGACCGGCGACCGCGGATTTCTCCAGCAACGCAGCTCCGTCTTCCGGTTTGGCGTCCTTGACGCTTCCCGAGAAGACGAGATTGGCCAGCGCCAACTGGGCCGCGGCATCCCCGGAAGCGGCGGCTTTTTGCAGTGCAGGAATATCAGGCAACGGATTGGCCGGAGCAGACGCTAGCGTCTTTTCCGATCGCGGCAGCTTTTGACTGAGACCAGGCAGCGGAGTGCCTTGCCCAAAAGCCAGACCGGAAATGACGGGACTCCCCCCTAAAATGAGACCGAGAGCCGATACGGGCAACGCAGAGCGGAAGATCATGATGGAATAAATTGGTTTTTCAAAAACAGGAGCCTGCCGGATGGATTCACTGTTGTTCCAACACCACGGCAGCTGCCGAATTGCGGGTGACCACGATGTCCGCTTTTCCATCGCCATTCACGTCCTGCACGGAAACAGCCTTCATGCAGCCGCTCAGAGAAATTCCGCTCTCCAACGGGGCCACAGGAGTGAAATTGCCCTGCCCATCGTTTTTGAGGAGCAGGCCGACCCCGTTGTCGTAGCGGGAGGTTTCAATCTGGGGGCCGTGGAGCCAGTTTTGTGCGAGGAAAAGGTCCACTTGGCCGTCTCCGGTGAAGTCCGCAGCGGCGATGCCGAAGACCGGCGCATTCTGGGCCTCGCGAATGAAGGGGGTCCAGGCAAACTTGCCACCGCCCTGATTCATCCAGGACCCGCTGCGGAATTCGTTGGCCTCGTATTTCTCCGCGGCCTTGAGTTTGTCCTCGCTGTAAACATCCGTCAAGCTGGCGATGGCAAACGTTTTGAAGGTCGGGAATTTTGATTTGATAAAGGGCATCGCGGTGCTGGAGCAACTGCGCCCCCGCTCCGGGTAAAGCACATCGCCCAACTCGTTTTTCTCACGCTTAACCTCGACCACCTGACACTTCCCGGAATCATCAAAAACCCCGTAATAAGTCACCATCGGGTGCTCGGCTTCGGGGGTTTTATACTTGCTGTTCAAACCCAGGTTGCCCGCCACAAGGTCCACCTTGCCATCGCCATTCAGGTCCGCTGCGGTGAGGCTGTTCCACCAACCGGTCACTGACGCGAGTCCAGATTCCGCCGTGGTCTCCTGGAGGCGGCCTTTTCCATTGGTGAAAAGCCTGACGGGCCCCCACTCGCAGGACAGCACGAGATCAGGCCAGGAATCACCATCGGCATCGGCCCAGGCGGCACTGCTCACCAGCCCGGCGGCGGCCAGTCCGGCCACTTTGTCCGTGACATCCTCAAATTTCACCGTGCCCTTCGCGGAGACATTGCGGAGCAGCCGGCTGCGGTCACTGCGGGGCCAGTCCTGGGCTTTACAGCGGGCTCCGATGAAAAGATCCGGCAGGCCATCCTTGTCGAAATCGGCGGCCGCCAGCGCACCGGCAAACACGCGGATATCCGGGAGGCCAGCCCCGGCCGTGAAGCCACCCTTGCCGTCATTCAGATAAAGGCGGGCCCGCTGTTCCGGGGCATCCGGCAGAAATTCATTGGTCCCGCTGACCACGCAGAGATCGAGATCCCGGTCCCCGTCGGCGTCGAGGAAAACCGCCCCGCTGTCCTCACAATCCTTGTCCGCGCGGAAACCTTCGGTCCATTTGCCGACGAAGCCCCCTTTCCCATCCGCAAGCCGCAACTGGGCCAGCTCGCCGGCGCTGCCGCCGTAGAACACATCGGCTTTTCCGTCGCCATTCACATCGCCCCAGGCCATGCACGGTCCGAGCTGGCTGTAGCTGTGCGGCAGCAGGGTGTGGCGCAGGAAGTCGGCTTCCCAGCCGGTGTCCTTCCCCTTCAGCGACGCCAGCGCCTGACTTTCCTTGAAGAGCGGTGCCGGCACCGGATGGTCCGGGGTGCGCGGGGAAAGCCGGGCCGGGCGCTCTACTTTGAGCCGTTGATCCGCCTTCACATTTGTCAGGATCTGTTCCCCTCCGTCCTTGCCGGGCCAGCGGATTTTCAACTCCGTGACGACGGTTTCGCTGCCGAGTCCGAAGTGGACCACCGGTTCATTGTAGGAATGATACCCGGTCTGCGGGCTGAGGTAGCGCATTTGCGGCCCACTGCTGGTTTTGACCACGATTTCCGCCCCGATGGCGTGCCGGTTCCCCTTGGTGCCTATCAGATCCACCGCCAGCCAGTGCCGGCCTGCGGCGTCATTGCGCCAGATGCCATTCGGCTCCTCGAGATTCACGGTAACGATATCCACATCACCATCCTGATCCAGGTCCGCATAGGCCGCACCGTAGCTGACGCCCACGTGGCCGAGGCCCCAGGCATCACTGACTTCCTCGAATTTCGCGTGCCCGGTGTTCCGGTAGGCCCGGTTCTTTTCCTTCCTCATCTCGCCATTTTTCCAGAACTCGAACATGTGTTTGCCGACCAGCATGTCCTGGGTGACTTTGATATCGCTGTCATTCATGTGCCGGCTGATGCCGTTGGTGAAATAGATGTCCTGCCAGCCGTCGTTGTCGAAATCCGCAAACTTCACCGCCCACGTCCAGTCCGTGCTGGACACCCCGTAAAGGCGTGCGCCCTCACTGAACCGCTCCGTGCCTGTGCCAATCAGCAGGGTGTTCTGCATCTGCTGCTGCGGACTGGCGAAGTAGGCGCGCTTCGCATCCAGGCCACCCATCACCCCCATGGTGGTCTTGCTCTTGAAGTGGGAAGTCGCGCTCATGTCAGCCACCAGCAGGTCGGGCAGCAAATCATTGTTCACATCTCCCTGATCGCAGCCCATGCTGAACCACGGCGTGTGGGGAGCGGCCTCCGCGATGACATCGGTGAAGGTGCCATTGCCGTTGTTTTTGTAGAGACGGTCTCCGCTGATGAAGTCATTGCCGACATAAATATCCGGCCAGCCATCCCGGTTATAGTCCCACCAGGTGACGCTCAGGCCATCGCCCCGACCGGCGATTCCTGCCTCCCGGCTCACGTCGGTGAATTTGACCACGCCATCCTTGCTGTCATTCCGGTAAAGCAGATCCGGGGTGCCCGTCGTCTCAGTGCCCCAGTGATCAAAATCATACCGCCACATGCTGTAGTATTTCTCGAACTCCGGCTTCACCACCGGCAACCCACCCTCCCCCGGCTGGGTCAGTTCCTTGATATCCTGACGCGTTCCCGCCGGGTCCTCGATCCGGTTGGTCAGCAGATACAAATCCAGATCGCCGTCCCCATCGTAATCCGCAAAGGCCGCACTGTGGGAACAGTCCACCGCGCCCAGCCTGCAGGAATCCGGGGCCACCGTAAATTTCACCACGCCATCCGCTCCGGTGGCATTCAACCACAACTGATTGGGCTGCAGGTAACGGCACACATACAGGTCGGATTTGCCATCCCCATTGGCATCCCCGGCGGCGATTCCGGCCACCCATTCCTCCTTCCCTCCCCCATTGGCAAAACCCGAGGAGGCCGTCGCGTCGGCAAACTTGATTTCCCCCGGTCCCCCGGTATTCCGGTAAATACGGCTCTTTTCCCGGCCGCCCCCAAAAACCAGTTCCGGCCGGCCATCCCCATTCAGATCCTCCACCACCACCCCACCGCAGGTCATACCGCTGTGATACAGATAACTCAGCGCATGGTTGATCTCCATGCGGTTGACCATGTCCACGCCCGTTTGATCAGGACCCAGCCGGACAAATTGTGTCGTGGGAGCTCCTGCCACGGGAACCGTGGCGGCCCCCGCAGGCAGGGAGGCCATCATGAAACCGGCAGCCCCCCGGAGGAGAGTGTTGAGGAAAATAGGAGAAGTCATCGGAATTCGCAGCGTGGAAAGCGGGGATTGAGTGTGCAATGCCCTCCCCCATGGCGTCAAGCGCCACTCGGATTCCTTTGGGCAAGTCCAGCCGCCCAGCCTCAGCAGGCAGGTCCGGAACCGGGTTGGAGGATGATTCCCCGTCCCTCTAGCCCACAAAACGCCGGATCACTACGGAAGCATTGTGGCCCCCGAAACCGAAACCATTGCTGATGGCGACGTCAATCTTTGCTTCCCTGGCCACATGCGGAACATAGTCCAGGTCACACTCCGGTTCAGGATCATCGAGATTGATCGTGGGGTGGATGATGCCATCGCGGATGGACAGGACACAGGCGGCCAGTTCGATGGCTCCGGCGGCTCCCAGCAGGTGGCCGGTCATGCTCTTGGTGGCGCTGATGAGGAGGCCATTTTTGGCGTGGTCTCCAAACGTTTTTTTGATGGCCCGGGTTTCGCAGATATCGCCCATCGGCGTGGAGGTGGCATGGGCATTGACATACTGGATGTCTTCCGGATTCACCCGGGCATGCTTGAGCGCCATCTGCATGCAGCGGGCGACGTGGTCCCCTTCGGGGTTGGGGGCAGAGAGGTGGTAGGCATCGGCACTGACGCCATAACCGATCATTTCCGCATAAATGCGGGCACCGCGCTTTTTGGCGTGCTCCAGTTCCTCAATCACCATCACGCCGGCGCCTTCTCCCATCACGAAGCCATCGCGGCCGCGGTCAAAGGGACGGGAAGCGCGCTCCGGCTCATCATTCCGGGTGGAAAGAGCCCTCATATTGCCGAAACCCGCGTAGCCCATCGGCAGGATGGTGGCTTCCGCGCCACCGCAGAGGAAAGCGTCGGCATCCCCGAATTTGATCATGCGCCAGGCTTCCCCGATGTTGTTATTACTGGTGGCACAGGCCGTCACGATCACCATATTGGGACCATGCAGGCCATGCTCCATGCTGATGATGCCGCTCCCGATGTTGCTGATCATCATCGGGATGGTGAACGGGCTGACCCGGTTCGGTCCTTTCATGAGGAGATTGGTGTGCTGCTCTTCATGGGTGGCCAAACCGCCAATCCCGCTGCCGACCATCACCCCGAAACGGGTGGAATCGATCTGGCTGAGATCCACCCCGGAATCATCCAGGGCCATTTTGGCGGCAGCCACCCCGAGCCCGGCATAGCGGTCGCAGCGCTTGCCATCCTTGGGCACTTTGAAAAACGGGACGTAATCGAAATCCTTCACTTCTCCCCCGATCTGGCAGGCATAACCGGTGGTATCGAACTGAGTCACCTTGCCTATCCCGCTTTTTCCGGCGACAAGGTTTTTCCAGAAGGTTTCGACATCATTTCCTACGGGGGAAATGACGCCCATACCAGTGATGACAACGCGGCGTTCGGTCATGGGGTAGCGGGTGCTGAAGGCTGAAAAGACAAAGACGGCGGGCCGGGCTTGTCCCGTCCGCCGTCCGGATGACTTAGACGCGTCATTTCCGGCTGTCAAACCGGCACGCAGGCGGGAGGCCGGTCAAAAGGAGACGGCGAGGGCGACGCCGCCAAACATTTCGGCGTCCTGATCCGCGTCAAGGACTTCCAACGGCAGATTTGCGGCGATGTAGGGCGTAAGGGTGGCCGTCTCAGTCAGTTTGAGCGGCAAACCGAGCGTCAACAGCACGTGGGTGAAGCCATCTTCCTCATAATAATTGGAACTGTATCCCACCGCGACCGATGGCTCGAGGGCGGCCCTCTCACACAGTTCAAAAGACGCCCCCACGGACGCTTCCAGATAGGTGCCATCGCGGTCGAAATTATACGCGGCGAGGACGCCCACATCAAAAATACCCAGGGTCTTCGCCACGCCGAGGGAGGCTTCATGTTCGTCATCGACGCCTTCATTGCCGCCCCAGGAACCGCGCGGATAAATATACCCCGCATAACCACCGGTGAATTCGGCGAAGCCGGCATCGTAGGTCAGGGAGGCGAGCAGATCGAGCTCGGTGTAGTCATCGTCGATCCCGCTGAGATACCACGGAGTCAGGTTCAGACTCAGGTTTCCGGCGAGGGCAATATCGATGGAAACCTGGCCCCAGACGACCTGTTCGAAAAGCGTTTCCCCACGGAAGATATAAAAAGTGTCGTAACCGAGGCTGACTTCAGCAGTGACCGGCGATTCCGGTTCTGCAGGCGGCACGGCTGCCGGGACCACGGGACTGCCGGCGAAGGAAGGCCCCGCCACGGGCAGTAGGACGGCGGTGATGAGCGAAGCGATGGATGGTTTTTTCATGGCTGATTTTGGGTTACGGCCGGCGGCGGCGCTGCAGGCAGAGGGCTGCGCCCACCGCCAGCATTACCGTGGTGCCCGGCTCGGGGATAGGGGCGATGACAAGGGCGGTTTGCAGGGTGAAACTGGTGGGCGTGCTTCCGTAGCTACCGGGGCCCTGAAGGTCATTCAGTCCGCCGAAGACGACGGTGTCTGCATTGGACAGGCGCCACGCCCGGGTCGTCGCGAGCGTATCGCCCAGCCCGGCGGTGAGTTGCCAGTCCGTGTCCTGAGTGGTGCCATTTCCGGTCACCAGGGCCCACTGGGTGGTAGTGTCGATTGTTTTGCCGCTGAAGGCCCAGACGTAGACCTGCTCACCCGGCGAGAACAGCAGCGGGTTCGAAAGGGGCGCGCTTTCATCACCGGTCTGGTCCCGCTCCCAGATCAGATTGGGACCGCTGGCGGTGAGAAGGGAATTTTCCGCGGCATACTGCAGCGGCGCGTTGAAATCACCCTGTTCGATCAGCCTCCACTTCCCTTCCCAAAGCGCCGTGTTGGTGGCATCGGGGGTAAACCCAGTCTCAAAGGTGCCCAGCTCAAACTGGTAGGATGCGGTGATCGCGGTGCCACCGGCAGTGTAAAGCTGGTCCGCCACCGCACTCCCCCAATCAATACTGCCCGCCATGCCGGGACTGCTCAGGGCAAGGCAGCAGGGAATGAAGAAGAGATGCAGTTTCATTATTTTACTCATTATGATAATTAAAACCAAGTCAAAGCCAACTGATATTTTTGCCATCCAAATCTTTTTACCCTCTGCGAAAGGAAAGCTCACCCCCGGTTGCAGGCCAGCCTCCGTGCGGTAACAAATGAGCCATGGGCTTTTCCAGCTTTACCCTCCTGAAATTTCTCCTCAGCGCGGTGCTCATCACCGGCGTCACTGAAATGGTGAAACGCAGTGACAAGCTGGGAGCACTCCTCGCCAGCCTGCCCTTTGTGACGGTGATTTCCATGATCTGGATCTACCACGAAACGCCCGCGGAAACCCGGATCGCCAAAGTATCCACCCATGCCCAACTCGTCTTTTGGTATGTGTTGCCGACGCTGCCAATGTTTCTGCTTTTCCCCTGGCTGGCACGGCAGCTTGGCTTCTACGGAGCACTGGGAGCGGGAGCCGGTCTCACGTTGGTGCTCTTCGCCCTGACCCGGTGGATCATGGGACGTTATGGGGTGACGCTGTAACCGGACCGTGGCCGGGATCAAATGGCATGTGCCTGGCGGGCCTGCTCTGGGACGGACGTCCCATCGCCATTGATGGCAAATCCCTGCCCCGGGACATGGCCAGTTCAGGCTGTTCCAAGGTGGGCACCCCGTGGTATAAGTGGCGGGAACAGCCGGACGCCCTATGCTCATGAGAAGACTTGCCTGCCTCCTTTTACTGATGGCCATGGCTCTTTGCCCGGGCACGGAGTTGCCCCGTCTGTGTGTTCTGACGGATATCGGGGGCGATCCCGATGACCGCCAGTCCCTGATCCGGCTGATGGTCTATGCCAATGAATTCAAGATCGAGGGACTGGTTGCCAGTGCCGCCGGCACGCCCGGCGAGCTGAAAAAATCCATCACCCGGCCAGAGTTGATCCAGGAAATAGTGGAAGCCTACGGGAAGGTCCGGCCCCAGCTCGCCCGGCACGCGGAAGGCTGGCCGGAAACCTCGGACCTGGCCAGGAAAATCAAGTCAGGAAACCCGCATCGCGGCCGTTCCTTCATCGGGGAAGGGCACGATACCGAGGGCTCGCAGTGGCTGATCGGGCGTATTGATGAGGGTACCCCGGAGCATCCACTGAATATCTCCATCTGGGGTGGCCAGACCGATCTGGCGCAGGCGCTCTGGCGGGTGAAAACGACGAGAAGCGGGGCAGATTTCACGGATTTCACCAAACGTTTCCGGGTCTATGATATCGCGGACCAGGATGGCATCGCGGCTTGGATGCGCACGGAATTCCCCGGCATGTCTTATATTCTCAGCAACTCCCCCCCGGGCCGCGACCGCCGCGAGGCGACCTTCCGCGGCATGTATCTGGGCGGCAATGAGTTCCTGACTTCGGAAGCCTGGATCGAACGGAACATCCGCTGCAAGGGACCACTGGGCGCACTGTATCCCATCAAAACGGCGACCGCGCCCAACCCTCACGGATGCCTGAAGGAAGGCGATACGCCATCCTGGTTCTTCTTCCTGCCAGCAGGTGGCAATGATCCTGCCGATCCCACCAAGCCGGGCTGGGGTGGGCAATTCACCAGAGAGGCCGATGGGTGGTATCGCGATCTCCCCTTCACCCCGGAGCAGGATCCCCGTTCCCTGGTGCACCGCTGGCGACGCGATTTTCAGGCGGATTTCGCGCACCGCATGGCTTGGTGCATGGCAGAGTGAATCCCCGCCCACCGTTATCGGAAGTATGCGAAAGAGGCGGCTCCGTGGCCGCGCATAATACTGGATCTTCCGCCGTCCCTCCTATTTGATGGGGCGGTATCGATTTCCATTCCATCATGCGTCTCTCCCAAAAAGTCATTCTCATCACCGGCAGTGCCACCGGCATCGGCAAAGCGATCGCCCAGCGTTGCGTCCGCGAAGGCGCGAAGGTTATTATCCACGGACTGGAAGCCGATCTGGCCGCCGTGGTGGCCGCTGAGCTGGGGCCGGATCACGCGGTTTTCCATGTGGAGGATCTCACCAACGAGGGCTGTCCTCAGCGTCTGGTCGATCTTGCGCTCACCCGCTTTGGCCGGCTGGATGCCGTGGTGAACAATGCCGCGCTGGTCGCCCAGGGCAACATTCACACCACCGATGCCGCGTGGTTCATGAAAATGTTGTCCGTCAACACCCTCGCACCATTCCTGCTGATCCAGGCAGCCCTGCCCCACCTCCGTGCGGTGCGGGGCAATGTGTTGAACATCGGCAGCGTCAATGCCTGGAGCGGCGAACCCAACCTGTTGCCCTACTCCGTCTCCAAAGGCGCCCTCATGACCCTGACCAGAAACCTCGGCGACACCCTCATGCGGGAGGATGGGGTCAGGGTGAACCAGATCAACCCCGGCTGGGTCCTGACCGAAAACGAGGCCAAACGGAAACGCGACCACGGGCTGCGGGACGATTGGTATGCCGACCTTCCCAAAGTTTACGCCCCCTCCGGCCGCATCCTCCTGCCGGAGGAAATCGCTGCGGCCGCCGTCTACTGGCTGGCCGACGAATGCGGTCCCGTCAGTGGACAGGTGGTCGATCTGGAACAGCATCCCTTCATCGGCCGGAACCCCCCAAAAGACACCACCACCATTCCCTCATGACGCCCGCCCTTCCCCTCATTGCCGCCCTCGAAGCCGGCGGCACCAAGTTCAACCTCGCCCTCGGCACCGGACCCGATGACCTGCGCGCCACGGTCCGCATCCCCACCACCACACCCCGGGAGACCATGGATGCAGTGCTGCAGTGGCTCGGAGAGGCCGCCCGGGAACATGGGGCCTTCCAGGCCATCGGAGTCGGCTCCTTCGGCCCGTTGGAGCTGGACCCCGCCCGCCCCGCTTACGGTTATATCACCTCCACCCCCAAGCCCGGCTGGCAGCAGACCGATGTCGTCGGTCCCCTGCGCGCCCGGTTTGGCGTGCCGGTGGGCTTTGACACGGATGTGAATGCGGCTGCCCTCAGCGAGTCTCTCTGGGGTGCCGGGCAAGGCATCGATCCACTGGTTTACCTCACCATCGGCACAGGGGTCGGCGGGGGGGCTATTATCCACGGCCGTCCCCTGCATGGCCTGCTGCATCCCGAGATGGGTCACCTTCAAGTCCCCGTTCCTGCCACTCCAGGCGTGGTGGATTCCCGCTGCCAATGCCCCTTCCATGACGCCTGCCTGGAAGGTTATGTCAGTGGCCCGGCCATTGCCGCCCGGTGGGGGGCCCGGGCCGAAACCCTGCCCGCCGGGCATCCCGCCTGGACGGATGTGGCCGAAACCCTCGCACGGGGTCTGGTCAGCATTATCACCACCCTGGCGCCGCGCCGCATCATTCTCGGTGGCGGCGTGATGGAGGGTCCTGGTCTGCTGCCAGCCGTGCGCACCGCGGTGCTGCGCCAGTTGAATGGCTACCTGCAAGTTCCCGCCCTGCTCGAGGAGGTTGACCACTATCTGGTATCTCCCGGACTGGGCGACCGCGCCGGAGTACTCGGCGCCATCGCCCTCGGGCAACAGGCCCTCGCCCTTTCCATTCGTTGAACCCTGCGTCAACGGAACCGCTTCCACCTCTCCCCTCTGACAAATTCCCCGCCATGCCCCGCCTCGCCGCCTTCCCCAAAGCCTTCATGCAGGCCCTCTGCAAAGAAGGCACCATGTCCGTCTCCGACTGGATCCAACTCGCCGCGCCGCTCGAGATCCAAGGCCTCGAATGGTATGCCGGTTTCCTTGAAATGGCGGACGAATCCAACTGGTCACGGTTCCGCCGCGAAGTCGAAGCCACCGGCAAAGTCATCCCAATGATGTGCTGCTCCCCGGATTTCACCCATCCGGACCCCGCCTTCCGCGCCATCGAAATCGCCAAACAGAAACGCTGGATCGACATGACCCACATCCTCGGCGGGCAATACTGCCGCGTCCTCAGCGGCCAGCGCCGTCCGGGCCTGACCATTGATGAAGGCGTGAAATTCGCCGCCGATTCCATCACCGCCTGTCTCCCGCACGCCGCCAATCTCGGCATCACCCTCATCCTCGAAAATCACTACAAGGACGACTTCTGGGACTACCCCGAGTTCGCCCAAAAAATGGATGTCTTCTGCCAACTGGTCGATGCGGTACAGCATCCGAATTTCGGAGTGAACTACGATCCCAGCAATACTTACCTGGCAGGCGAAGATCCGATCGAACTCCTCAAGCGCGTCTCCTCCCGCGTCGTCACCATGCACGCCAGTGACCGCTATCTGGCCGAGGGCACCCTCGAAGATCTCCGCCGTGAGGAAGGCGGTGCCATGGGATATGCCAAGCGCCTCCGCCACGGCGAAATCGGCCAGGGCCTCAACGACTACGATGCCATCTTCACCGAACTGAAGCGCGTCGGGTTCGACGGCTGGATCAGCATCGAGGACGGCGTCGACGGCATGGACCAACTCGCCCGCAGCGTCGGCTTCCTGAGACAAAAGATCGCCCAGTATTGGCCGGGAGATGCCTGATCCAACCAAACCACGGCATCGGCAGGCGGCGGGGCTTTCTGTTTGATCTTACCGGCTCCCCGGCTGGCCGGGGGAAACCAACGGCCGGCCGAGGGTGGCTTCTGCAAAGATGGGGGCGGCGATTTCTGCGGAGGAGAGCGGCAGATAGGCATTGCTGGCGGCGCTGAGCCGGTCGGCCAGCAGATCATCCTGACAACCCAGAATCACCGGCAGGGGAGCGGTGGGGCGGCGCTGGTCGGTGAGACTGCGGGCGCGGAGGGCTATCTCGAGATTGGTGCCGTCGGCGGAGGTCACGGCGATGACGGCCCGGGCGCGGTCGATGCCGGCCCGGAGCAGCATCTCCGCGCTGGTGGCGTCGCCTTCGATTACAGGCACCCCGTGCAGGATGGCGACCCCCTCCATCCGGGTGCGGTCCTGTTCGATGCATACCGCGGAAATTCCGCGTTCCTGGAGAGCCCGGAGCACGGCAAAGCCCAAGGAGCCCATGCCGGCAACGATGACGTGCCGGCGCCGTTGGCGGGCCGCGCGCTCATGCTGCTGGCGGGTGGCCTCCCCGGTGATGAGATAGTGACTGAAGAGGGAAACGAGCAGGGCGATGAGAGTGATGCCCGCCAGCATGAGGATCATGCCGAAGCCCTTCAGCAGAGCGGGGTCGTGCTGCAGATGATAGTCTCCAAAGCCCACTGTGGTGAGGATGCTCACCGTGAAGTAGGTGGCATCGGTCCACGGCATGCCCTTGGCATGATGAAAAACCAGGGTCCCGGTGACGAGGCAGGCGACCAGAAGCACCAGGACCAACATCAGCAAAGAGGGCCGCCGCGGACCGGTGGAGCGGCGCGGACCGGCGGAAGGAACCTCTGCCAGGGAAGCCTCCAGCGCGGCATTCACAAAATGCGCCCCGGAGAGATCGGCAGGGCACAGCGCGGCATGAAGATCGAAATCATGCTGCAGCCGGTGACCGAGATGCGGCGCGTCCACCCGCGTCACCATCCGGAGTTGCGGAGCCAGCCGCTTTACCCGGATGGAGGTCTCGAGATTCCGGCTGTCATCAGCACTGGTGATAGCGGCAGCCTGACATTCCAAGACCCCGGCGGCGGTCCAGATGGCCGGATCCCGGAAGTCACCGGTGAAGAGTTCGGCCCCGGCTTCGCGGGCCGTCCTCACGTGCCACGCGGGACAGCTCAATTCCGTAATGACCCGCACGCGGCACCCCTGCCCCAGCAGGAGCTGCACCATACGCAGGCCGAGACGCCCGAGGCCGGCCACGATAATCGGGCGTCGGTCGGCCGGGCCTGGCAGGGGCGTGGAATGGGGAGGCGGGGTGGTCATGGATCGGCCCTTTGGTTGGCATGTCTTCTGGCGAAGTATTTCCGGATCTCCTCCAACCATAACACCAGACTGGCAACCGCCCCGATCAGCAGCATGTAAGGCCAGGGGATGGGGACGGTGTGGAACAGGCGGTTCATGGGCGCAGTAAAAATGACAAGGAAGTGCAGGATATTCCCCATCATCAGACCACCTAACAGCCAATAGTTTTTCAGAAACCCAAGGTTCAAAGCCGACTTCAGCTCACTGCGGCAGTTGAGCACGTTGAACCACTGGCTGACGGCCAATACGGTGAAGGTCTCGCTCCTGACCTGTTCCAACGACGCCCCGGTGGACAACCTCCAGACGAAATAACCAAAGACAGAAATCACCGAGCCGGCAGCCATCACCGCCATGCGTTGGAGCATCAGGCGGTTGACGAGGGGCTCCCCGCCCGGAGTCGGAGGCCGGCCCATCTCATGTCCTTCTTTTTCCTCCATGACCAGATTCACGGTGAGCACTCCTTCCGTCACGATATTGATCCAGAGGATCTGCACGGCGACCAATGGCAGCGGGTATCCCAACAGCAGGGCGGCCAGCAGGATGACCACTTCATCGATGGAGGTCGTGAAAAGAAAGAGCACCACCTTTCTCAGATTCTGGTAAACCAGACGACCCTCCTCGACGGCCTTCACGATGGTGGCAAAATTGTCATCACTGATGATGATCTTGGCGGCCCCTTTGGCAACCTCCGTGCCCGTGATCCCCATCGCCACACCGACATCAGCGCGGGCCAAAGCAGGGGCATCGTTGACGCCGTCGCCGGTCATGGCCACGACTTTATTCTGCGATTGGAACGCCTCCACAATGCGCAGTTTCTGGGCGGGATGCACCCGGGCGAACACGGAGATGCGGTCGAGGTCTGCCCGCAGATCCTGTTCCGGCATGGCTTCCAGCTCGCGGCCGTCCACCGCAAGATCCCCGTCCCGTGCGATACCAAGCAATCGGGCGATGGCCAGGCCGGTGACTTTGTGGTCACCGGTGACCATGACCGGACGGATTCCCGCGTCGCGGCACTCGGCCACCGCGGCTTTCACCTCGTCCCGCGGCGGATCCATCTGGCCAACCAGTCCAAGGAAAGTGATCTGGTCCTGGAACTGCCCAAATCCGGCGGCCTCATCCAGCACCCCATCGGCCAGTTCACCCACCGCGAGGAGACGCAGGGCGCGGGCTCCCATGGCATCCGCCGCCTCCCCAATCCTGCGGCGCTGGGCTTCATCCAAGGGCTGAAGCTGGTCGCCCGCCGGGACGGTCCCGCAGAGTTCGAGCACCATTTCCGGGGCTCCTTTGATGATGATCCGTCCCCGGTTGCCGTGGCCATGCTGGGTAGCCATCATCTTGGCAGCGGAGTCAAAGGGGATCTCCGCCCGGCGCGGCCACTGCTGACGCAGCGCGGAGAGGTCCACACAGCCCTTCAGCGCCAGGGTGAGAAGGGCGGTCTCCGTGGGATCGCCCAAGGGACGCCAGCGGGTTACATCGCGTTCCGGCGGCACCAATTGGGCGTCGTTGCAGAGGGCCACCGCCTCCAGCAGGGCCCGGACCGGGGCATCGCTGACGGGCACCGCCTGCCCGGCCTCCAACAGATCCCCCTCCGGAGCATAACCGGCGCCGGTGACCTCCAGCTGACGGCCACCGGGAAACCACAGCTCCGTCACCGTCATCTCATTCTTCGTCAGGGTACCGGTCTTGTCCGAACAGATGATGCTGGTGGAGCCCAACGTTTCGACCGCCGCCAGACGCCGGACGATGGCCCCGTGCCTGGCCATGCGCTGCATCCCGACGGACAGCGCGATGGTCATGGCCACGGGCAGGCCTTCCGGCACCATGGATACCATCTGACTGATCGCGATCATGAGGACTTCCCCAAAAGGCATACCACGCCCAAGGCCCAGGGCGATGACGAGCCCAAACAGCAACACCGCCGCGCCGACGAGGTAACGGCCGAACTGCTGAATGCGCAGTTCCAACGGAGTCCGGGGTTCCACCGCCGCGGCCGTGAGACGGGCGATCTTGCCGACTTCCGTGGTCAGACCCGTCGCCACCACCACCGCCAGGCCACGGCCGGCCGCAATGTGGGTGCCGGAATAAACCATGTTCCGCCGGTCCGCCAGGAGGGTATCCCCAGCCAATGGCCCGGAGTGTTTGGCGACCGGCAGCGACTCTCCGGTGAGGGCAGCCTCAGCGGCTTCGAGGGCAGCAGCCTCGACAAGGCGGGCATCGGCGGCGACAGCGTCTCCGGCAGCCAACAACACCATATCGCCTATCACAAGTTCAGCGGCCTTGATGATTTCCTCCCGGCCGCCTCGCCGCACCCGCACCATGAGCGCGGAAAGCTTGCGCAGGGAATCCATCGATCGTTCGGCCCGGCCCTCCTGGAAGGTGCCGATGAGGGCATTCATGAAGACCACCAACAGAATGACAAATGCATCGCCCCGGTGCTCCATCACCGCCGCGATTACCGCCGCCACAAAAAGGATATAGATCAACGGACTGGCAAACTGCCCGAGAAAAAGGTTCCACCAAGGGCGGGGCTTGAGTTCCGGGAAGGCATTAGCCCCCCCCTTGGCCAAACGCTCCGCCGCTTCCCCGCAGGCCAGTCCTTGGGCAGGATCGGTCTCCAGCGAAAAGCAGATTTCCCCGGCAGAGGCCTGGTGCCATGGAGTGCTCGAAGGAATCATGGGGAGAAATCGTTCAAGGGAAGCCAGCCCGCTGTTCAGCGCCATGATACCGGCCCGCAGACCGGATTACCGCCTCAGCTGGCGGCATTCCTCACGGAGTTGTTCGACTTCCAGCAGGAGACTGAGGATGAGTTTTAAACCGGTTTCGTTCACTCCGCAGATACTCCGGAGATACTCAATCCGGCGGAGCTGGCGCAGGCTCTCGGCATCGAACCACGCCGGAGCATCGCCTTCCGCGGCAGCCCTGGCAGAGCGGATCCATCCCTGCTCCTGATAGCGCAGGACGGTTAGGGGATCGACCCCCGCCAGTCCGGCGATGACATCAATGGTGTAAGTGAGATCTGCTTCGTCTTCGAAAACAGGAGGATCACCGGAAGAAGGCTCGGAACTCATGGCAGGAAGGGATCAGAGGTTAACGGGCGGACCGGGGTTGGAAGGTGGAGACATCGCGCAGTTTTTCCCAGAGCTGCCGTTCCTCATCGGAGAGGGCGGAGGGCAGTTGCACCTTCAAGATGACATAAAAATCACCGCGCTCGCCGCTTTTACCTTTGGGCAGTCCCCGGAGGCGGGCACGCAGTTTCTGTCCGTTTTCCGCGCCGGCCGGGATCCGCAATTTGATGGAGCCATCCAGGGTGGGCACCACGATTTCGGTGCCGAGCACGGCCTCCCAGGGGGCGATGTCGAGTTCGTGCAGGATGTCGGCCTCCTCGCTGGTGAAGTCCGGGTGGGCCGCATGGCGGACGCGCAGGAAGAGGTCGCCGGCCGGGCCGCCACCCTGCCCGGGTTCACCCTGTCCCGGCACACGGATACGGCGGCCATCAGTCGCGCCAGGGGGGATCCTGACCTGAAAGCTGTGGGTTTCCACCTGCCCGGTCAGGCGGTTGCGGGTTTGCAGGGAAATGGGACGCAGCGTACCCTGCATGGCTTCCTCCAGGGTGACGAGGATGTCCCCTTCGATATCACTGCCCCGCCGGGAACGGGGGGCTCCCGCCTGACGGAAATCCGGGGCCTCCTCGTGAGGAAATCCGTAGCGGCTGCCACCGCTGAAGTATTGCTCGAAGAAGTCGCTGAAACCCGTCCCGCCAAAATGGAACTCCTGGTCCGGCCCGCCCGCCCCGCCATGGCCCGGCGGCGGGGCAAAGCCTTCATGCTGCCAGTTGGCACCAAGGCGATCGTATTTTTTGCGCTTTTCCGGATCACTGAGGACCTCGTTGGCCTCGTTGATTTCCTTGAACTTCGCCTCCGATCCCGGCCGGTCCTTGGCGACGTCAGGATGGTGTTTGCGGGCCAGTTTGCGGAATGCTTTTTTGATATCATCCTGACTGGCCTCGCGGGAAATCCCCAGCGTGGCATAATAATCTTTGAATTCAGCGGACATAGGTTGTGGGGAGCATAAACCAGTTTAATGGAAAGGTCGATACCACAGTCCGCTTGGCAAGCCCTTTCGAACCCGGCACTTTTGCCGTTCTGGCCTGCTGCCAAATATCACAATCCTGCTGAAAAGCCGGTCCGCCCCTGGGCCCGGCCAGGCAGGCCGAGGGACAGGAGCGCGGCCACCAGCACAAAGCCCGTGGAAGCGAGGAGGCACCAGATCAGACCACCGGTGGTCCCGGAATGCAGGCCGGCCTGATAAAGCAGACCGGACAGGATCGTCCCTGCGAGACGCCCGCAGGCATTGGCCATATAATAGATTCCCACATTCATTGCGACCTTCCGGTGGTCCGTATAAGCCAAAATCAGATAGGAGTGCACGGCTGAATTCAAGGCAAAGATGATCCCGAACAGGATCAGCCCGGCCACGACCGCCAGCACGGGAGTGACCTCCAGCCAGAGCGCACCCGCAATCGCGGCAGGCAGCAGGGCGAGCAGGAAGGCGAGGCCGGTGGCGGTGCGTCCATCCGGATGGGCGGTCCCCTCTGCGGACTTCCGCCGGAGCAGAGCCGGGGCGGACGCCTGCACAACCCCATAACCAATCACCCACAAGGCCATGAATCCGCCGGCTTGCCAGAATTTCCAGCCCAGCACGGACGAAAGAAAGACCGGCAGGGCCACCACAAACCAGACATCCCGGGCTCCGAACAGAAACAGCCGTGCCACCGCCAGCACATTGACCGCCCGGTTATTGGAAAACAGCTGGCGGAATTTTGCCTCTTTGTTGACGGTTCCCAGTCCGCCCCGCATCATGACCGCGGCCACCAGCAGGGCCACGGCCACAAGGGCCATCAGCGTCCACACCGCCGGTTGAAATCCAATCCACGACAGCAGCAGGCCTCCCAGGAAAAAGCCCACGCCTTTCAGGGCGTTCTTGCTTCCGGTGAGCAGGGCCACCCAGCGGTAAAGCCGGCCCTCATTGTCTCCGGCCACCAGTTTCACCGCGCTCTTGCTGCTCATTTTGGTGAGGTCCTTGGCGATCCCGGAAAGCGCCTGGGACGCCATCACCCATACCACCGTCAGCCCTCCCGGCGGCATCAGGGCCAGCATGGCGAGGGCGGCCAATTGGGTCCCCAGCCCCATGAAAAGGGTGCTTTTCAATCCAAACCGGGAGGCCAGCCACCCCCCGCAGAGATTGGTGAGGACACCGAAGATTTCGTAGAAAAGGAACAGTGAGGCGACCTGCAGCGCGTTGTATCCAAGCTGATAGAAATAGAACAGCACGAGGGTCCGGGTAGCACCATCCGCGAGGGTGTCCGCCCAATAAGCGAGGGTGACGATCGCGTAATTCCTCACTTCCGGCGGGGCCGGCGCCGGAGCGGACATGGCAGCACTCATGGGTCAGGAAGGCAGAGTGCGGGCCACCTTCCGGGCCAGTTCCGCATACCGGTTGGCATAACCCCACTCGTTGTCATACCACGCCAGGATTTTCACCTGGGTGCCCGCCGTGACCATGGTGGAGAGGGCATCCACGATGGAGCTGCGCGGGTCATTCAGGTAATCCACCGAAACCAAGGGGCGCGTTTCATAACCAAGGATGCCGCGGAGGGGTCCTTCCGCCGCGGCCTTGAGCAGCGCGTTCACCTCCTCCACGGTGGTGGGGCGTGACACTTCAAAAGTACAATCCGTCAGGGAAGCATTCAGCAGCGGCACCCGCACCGCCACCCCATCCAGCCGGCCGCGGAGTTCGGGAAAAATCATACCGATGGCCGTGGCCGATCCGGTCGAGGTGGGAATAAGCGAGAGGCCTGACGCACGGGCCCGGCGCAGATCCTTGTGCGGAGTATCGAGGATGCTCTGCGTGTTGGTCATGTCGTGGATGGTGGTGATCATCCCGTGCCGTATTCCCAGCCCTTCATGGATGACCTTGACGACCGGGGCGAGACAGTTGGTGGTGCAGGAAGCCGCGGTCAGGATCTGATGTCTGGCGGGATCGTATTCCTGCTCATTGACTCCCATCACAATGTTTACCGCCTGCTCCTTCACGGGGGCGGCGACGATCACTTTTTTCACCCCGGCCGCAAAATAAGGCGCCAGGGTCTCCGGGGTGCGGTGCTTGCCGGTGGCGTCCAGCACGATATCGATGCCAAGGTCGCCCCAGGGCACTTCCGCTGGATTCTTCCGGGAAGAATAACTGATGCGTTTTTCATCCACCACCACGTCCCCGGCCTCGGCCCGGCAGTCCCGGTCCCAGCGGCCATGGACACTGTCAAAATACAGCAGATGCGCGGCGCAGGCGGCATCACCGCCGGTTTCATTGAGGTGGACGATTTCCACCTCCGGCCGGTTCCAGGCGGCCCGGAAAGCGAGGCGGCCGATGCGGCCGAATCCATTGATGGCAATGCGTGCTGACATGGGAGAGATGGGAAATCGGCGGGTTGAGTTTTGGTAAAATCAGAGGTGCAGCGCCCGGAATGCTAACAGCAGGTGGCATCCCGGCTGTTTTTCAGCCGGGGAGGGATGGCGCGGCGGCGGGAACTGCCGCAATCCGATTGCCCGCGCAGGGCCACCCGGGCCACGGTCCGGGCGAGGTCGGCGGCGTAGACGGGATCGCTGGCCAGCGACCCGGCAAAGTGTTTCCGCTGGGACTTGAAGAGCGGCAGCAGGGCCGGAGCCATCCGGTAAAACGCCCACTTCTCCCGCCGCTGCACCTCCAGCAATCCCGCCGCGCGCATGATCGTCAGATGACTGGACAGCGTGCTCTGCGGCAGCCGCAGGCCATCCTCCAATTCACAAACGCACAACGTCTGATCTGCCAGCAGCATGGCAATCCGCCAACGGGTCGGATCCGCCAGGGCCTGATTGAAGGAAACAGCTTCGAGCACGGACTCATCAAATCGATAAATCACGATTCGTCAAGCTTCAATTCGTTAAAACCCGTTGGTCAGGCCAACCCCACGCCGGCCCCGGGGTTTCCGGACCCGTCCGGAAGCTGCCCTCCCTGCCATTCAGAGGGGTTGCTCTTCCGCAGGTCATCCCCTAAAGAAAGGCGATGCCCGTTTTCGGATCTCCTGACCTTGCGATAGATCTTGGCACTGCCACCACCCGCGTGGCGGGCCGCCGTGATTGCATCTCCCTGCGCCCTTCCGTCTCGCAGAATATCCACGCACTGAACCGCGGAGTGATTGTGAATGGCCAGGCCACCACCGAGTTGCTGCGTCCCATGATACAAAAACGCCTGCGGGGCCACCTCGGCCGGCTCCGGGTCCTCGCCTGCGCTCCCAGCGATGTCAGCGTCCTCGAACGCCAGATGGTCCGGTCCTGCATACTCGAAGCTGGGGCCTCGTCTGTTATCACGGTGCCGGAACCCTTGGCGGCCGCAGTGGGAGCCGGATTGGACATTGGCAGCAAATACGCCAAATTCCTCGTCGATTTCGGGGACGGCGTCACGGATTGCGCTGTGATCCGGGACGGGCAAATCGTCGCATCCCTCGCCGAACGGGTCGGCTGCAGCGATCTGCGCCAGGTGGTCCAGTCTTTTGCGAAACTGACCATCGGCATCGATCTTCCGCCCGGTGAGGCCGATCGCCTCCTCCGCACCCTCGGCCTGCGCCGGGAAGGGTTTGAAACCTGTCAGGGGCTGGCTGGCGGCGCCCCTGTTCAAGCCCGCCTGCGGGTCGCCGATCTGCATGAGGAACTCCGGCCGGTGATCGACCGGATGCTGGCCCCGGTCCAGACCCTGCTGCGGACGCTGCCGGCCTCCATCGGGGCCGAAGTGATTGAGGATGGCATCTTCCTGACCGGTGGCGGTGCCCTGCTTCCGGGCATGCGCGAAGCGGTCGCCGAACAAAGCGCCATCGACACCCGGGTTGTCCCCGACCCTATCGGTTCCGTCATCTGCGGAGCCCGCCGCATGCTCCCGCTGGCGGCATCGCTGGATCTTTGGAAATCCTGGGGCCCCCGCGGCCGGGCCGTCCCGTGAAACCAGCCCGGGTTGCCCCGGACCTGCTGGCCTGACGGTCCACGTCCGGCGGACCTTGGTCTGAACTCACTGCCGGGAACCGGGAAACCAGTGTTCGGTTTTTTTGCAGAAACCGACCAGCATCAGCATGACCGGGACTTCGATCAGCACGCCCACGACGGTGGCGAGGGCGGCGCCGGAGGAGAGGCCGAAAAGCATGACCGCGGTGGCGATGGCGACTTCGAAGTGATTGGACGCTCCGATCAGGGCGGCGGGCGCAGCTTCATCGTAAGGGAGCTTGAGGAGCCGGGCGAGACCATAACCGAGGGCGAAAATCAGAATAGTCTGGAGAAAAAGCGGGATGGCAATCCAGACGATAGTCAGCGGATGGGAGGCAATGACCTCGCCTTTGAAGGAAAAGAGCAGTACCAGGGTCAGGAGGAGGGCGGCAATGGGCACCGGGGCGAGGCGGTGAAGGAATTGATCTTTGAACCATGCTTCGCCTTTGGCAGCGATGATCCAGCGGCGGGACAGGAAACCGGTCACAAGGGGCAGTGCGACATAGATGGCAATGGACAGCACCAGCGCCTGCCACGGCACCGGGAGCCGGCCCACCCCCAGCAGGAATCCGCCCAGCACCCCGTAAAGCACCAGCATGGTCAGGGAGTTGATGGCGACCATGACCAGCGTGAGGCCATCATTCCCCCGGGCAAGGTAACCCCAGACAAGAACCATGGCGGTGCATGGGGCGACGCCCAGCAGGATGCAGCCGGCCAGATAACTGCGCCAGAGCGGGATCTGGAGCATCTTGACGCCGTCGTGGAGAACCACCGTGCCCGCCCCCTGTTCCGCGCCGGCCGGCAGGTCGAGTCCGAAGGGCATTTTCACCAGATCCATGGCGTCCGCGCCAATCACGCCGCGCAACAGGGTGCCCAGGAAAAACAGGGCGATGGCATACATGGTGAAGGGTTTGACAGCCCAATTGACGAAAAGAGTGAGGAGCACCGGCCGGCTGCTCCGGCCGGCGCGGAGCACCCCGGCGAAGTCGATCTTCACCATGATAGGATACATCATGAAGAACAGGCAGATGGCGATCGGGATGGAGACCACCGGCGCGCCGTTCACGTTGATGGACCAGCCA
>CAIZWU010000182.1 GCA_903936775.1 uncultured bacterium
ACGATGCCCTTCCTGGGGAGTTCCGGGTCGACGATCCCCGGCGGGTGGTAAGGTTGGTCCTCAAGGCCGGGGGAAAAACCGTCACTCTGTTGAACGCGACGGATCCTGCCTTTGCGGAGGCATTGGGGCAGGCGACTCAGCGGTGGTAGGGTAGCCCCTCCGGACAGGTGGTATTTACCCCTGGCGTTTTTAATGGACCGGAGGCGGACGGCGCAGGGAGGCCCGCTGAGGGGTGACGTTTAATCCGCGGGTCTCGGGGAGCATGCCGCCTTTCATGGAAGCCGGAAGCCGATTTACCTCAGGGTCCCCCGTTTCCCGCCACGGATGGAAGGCAGTGTTAAAAAAGTTCCGGATCTTCAAATTAAAAGCGAGCATGGGAGTGGTGATGGTGATTATGGTAATAATAATCGTAAGGGCTCGATAATCAAGCAATGATTGCAGACGGGCAGGCCTGATTACCGTGGGGCCGGAGTTTGCCGGTATCTTTCCCTTGACCACTATTAAAAGAGGACGACTCGTTAAAACTTATTCCTGTCCCTGTGCTTTCGGGGACGCACACCATAATCACCCTGCCTTAATTCGTAAGGAGGAGAACGAATGTGCGGCCACGACGGCATGGTTCCGGGAGTTCGCATGGCGTGGTCAACTGACGGCACGCCTGCTGCTATTTCCGTCTTTTTCAACAATTCTTTTGTGACTTCACTTCATGTTCGCCAAACTTTTCGGCTGGTTTTCCAATGACATAGGCATCGACCTCGGCACCGCCAACACTCTCGTTTACGTCAAAGACCATGGTATCGTCCTGCGCGAGCCATCCGTGGTAGCGGTCAAAGCTGGCACCATGGAGGTGCTGGCGGTAGGGGATGATGCCAAACGAATGCTCGGGCGCACCCCTGGCAATATCGTGGCCATCCGCCCTCTCAAGGACGGAGTAATTGCCGACTTCGAAGTCACCGAGGCGATGCTGCGCCATTTCATCCAAAAGGTCCACAACCGGCGCGGCATGGCCCGGCCCCGGGTGGTCATCGCCGTTCCCAGTGGCATCACGGAAGTTGAAAAACGTGCCGTGAAGGAGAGCGCCACCATGGCGGGAGCCCGCGAAGTCTATTTGATCGAAGAACCGATGGCAGCGGCGATTGGGGTAGGGCTTCCGGTTCAGGAAGCCAGTGGGAACATGATCGTCGACATCGGCGGCGGGACCACGGAAGTGGCTTTGATTTCCCTGAGCGGGATTGTTTACAGCCGCAGCGTCCGCGTGGCAGGCGACGAACTTGATGAAGCCGTCGTCCAATACATGAAGCGCGCCTACAATCTGATGATTGGGGAACGCACCGCGGAAGATATCAAGATCCGCTTGGGATCCGCTTACCCCATGGCCAAGGAAACCACCATGGAAGTGAAGGGGCGGGACATGGTGGCCGGTTTGCCCAAAACCATTACGGTCACTTCCCAGGAAATCCGCGAAGCATTGCCGGAACCGCTCAACAGCATCATTGATGCGGTGCGCGTCACCTTGGAGCGCTGCCCCCCGGAACTTTCGGCCGACCTCGTGGACCGCGGCATCGTTCTTGCCGGTGGAGGTGCCTTGCTGCGGGGACTGGACAAATTGCTTTCAGAGGAGACCGGCTTGCCGGTACACGTCGCCGAAGATCCTCTGAGTGCGGTGGCCGAGGGTACCGGCAAGGTGCTCAGCGAGTTGGCCTTCCTCAAGAAGGTGACCACGACGGATTCCTGATCCATGCCGGTCGGGCTTCTTCCGGCCTGCTGAATTCACCGCATCAACGCCACGCCCTCCGCGTGTCATGAGACGCCTTAACCTATTAGCCCTGCTGGTCTTTGTGGTCACCCTTGGATGGGTGTTCACCTTCGACACGCCTGCCACCCGCGGGATTCAGAGCAGGATCATGGCGCTCTTCTCACCCTTCACCCGGGCGGGGGCCAAAGTGCAGGAGAAAATCTCCGCATCCAGTGAACCGCCCGTGGAGGCGTCGGTGTTGAAAGCGGAAAATGATCGCCTGACGATCGAAAACGAACGGCTGCGGCTGGTGGATCAGCAGCTTATCGAAACCAGAGCGCAATTGGAACAACTCAACGCGCTCTTTAAATTCAACCAGCAAAGCACCTACGCCCTGACGGCCGCCCGTATCATTGTCAGGAAAAATTCCGCCTGGTTCCGCCAGGCCACCATCGACAAGGGATCCCGTGACGGCGTGTCCAGCGGCAGTCCGGTGATTGTGCCGGACGGTCTGGTGGGGCGCGTGGTCAAGGTCGGTCCGGACGTCGCAGAGATCCTTTTTATCACTGATGAGCTTTGTAAAGTGGCCGCCCAGATCGAAGGGACTTCGGAACGGGGGATTCTCGAAGGGGTGCGCGTTTCCACCAGCCGCCGCCCGGATCTGCGCCTGCGCTTTTTGCCCCGCGAGATCGATAAATCATTGATTGGCCGCAAAATTTACAGTCTCCCGGATTACATCAGTTTTCCACCCAATATCCTGCTCGGTACTATCTCCGAATTCCGTGCCGGCGACTATTCCACCGAAGCCGTGATCAAGCCTGCCGTCCAGAATCTGGACCGTTTGGAATATGTCTTCGTGATGGGATTGGGTGCCGGGGAAAAACCCTCACCCCCTCCCGATCCGCGATGATTTTCACGTTGCTTCTTTTTGTGGTGACAGGGATGGCGCTGGTGCTGCAGGATTTCATCCCCGCATTTGACTGGGCTTATGGCTCCCGGATTTTCCTCGTGCCGGTGGTCTTTTTCGCCTGCTCGGTCAGTGTGCCGTTTCCGGTCATGCTGATGCTCGCCTTTGCCACCGGATTCGTCTGGGATGCAAGGAATCTGGTCAGCCCTGACTATGCAGAAAAGCTGCCGGCAGGTGTGCCTTGGGGCGATATCCACTTCGGCGACATCGGCCAGATGGCCGCTCAATTGGAAACCGCGGTCCCCCATAGTGGGGCGACTTTTGGATTCACCATTTTTCTTTATGCTCTGCTGGGCAGCCTGATGCAGGGGATCCGCCCGCTTTTCCGCCGCGGGCGTTGGGAACTGCCGGTGCTGATGACCGGAGTCGGCACCTTCCTGCTGCTGCTACTGGAATTTCTTTGGATCAACTTCCGGCGCGGCGGGTTCGTTTTTCCGGCAGACATCTGGCATCACCTCCTCACGACCGCGTTGCTCTCCATGTTCATCGCCCCGCTCGTCTTTTTTCTGATTGATACCCTCGCCCGGTTCAGCGGCTACCGCATCCGCTACACCGGCCTTACCAACCGCCGCTGGGCCCCCCCGACATGATTTCCAGTCATCGACTCCGGCTTTATTTCCTCGCCTTGCTCATTCTGGGGGGCTTTGTCGTGCTGATTTACCGGCTCTGGGGCCTCCAGATCAACCGGCAGGAGGAATTCAGCGCCAAATTGCCTGAAACCGGCCAAGCCTTGCAGCGGATCCCGGGGCCGCGTGGGCGGATTTTTGACCGCAACGGCATTCCCCTCGCTGATAATAAAGCCAATCTGGAGGTGGGACTTAATCTGGCCGAGGTGGAAAGCTACTGGAAGGAGCAAAATCCCAAGGCTGAAGTTCCCAAATTTGAATGGGGCGCCAAACGTGATGCCGATACCGACATCGTCAAGATCCTCAACCTGACCATTTTCCCCAAGCTGGACGCCTTGAGTCTCTACCTCCAGCCCACGGAGAAAATGATCGACGATATCCGCATCTGGTACCGGGAGAACCGGGGGATCATTCCCTATCCCTATCAGAAAGCGCTGGACCGGGCCAATACCGAGGACTACCGCCGTTTTGCCGCCTATGCCGAGTATGCCAATGAACTCCCGGGCATCACCCTGCGGGATCGTTCCACCCGGATCTATCCGCTCAAGGCTCTGGGCGCGCACGTCCTCGGTTACGTCAAAGCCGCTGGCCGGGAACGCCCTCCCGGTGATGAAGGTACTTGGCAGTTTTTCGAGAACGATGACACCGGAATCGCCGGGGTGGAAAAAACGCTCGACGCGGATCTGCGCGGCAAACCGGGAACGCGGGTCTATCTTAAAAACGAGCATGGACGCCTCGCCGACGAAATTGTGGCCGAGCGGGTCGATCCGCTGCCCGGCGATGATGTCTATCTGACGATTGATGCCCGCATCCAGACCATCGCCGAAAATGCCATGCGCGAGGCCATTTATGACGAGGCCGGCCAGACCGGGATCGGCCGCGGGGCCATTTCTGTGGTCGACCCCAATACCGGCGAGATCCTCGCGATGGCTTCCGTTCCCTCCTACGATCCCAATATCTTTATCCCCTTCATCAGACAGGCTGACTGGGATGCCCTGCAGGAGAAGCAGGATGCGACGGTGCCCATGGTGAGCCGGTCCCTCAGCGCTTATCCGCCAGGGTCCACTTTCAAGATTGTCACTGCCATTGCGGCCTCCATGGAGGACAAAGGATCCCGGACTTACAATTGCGGAGGCTCCGTCACCTATGGCAGCCGGGCGTTCCCGTGCTGGAAATTGAACGGGCATCCCGTCAGCCACGGCTCCCTGGATCTGTCGGAGGCCCTCAAACGCTCCTGTAATTGCTATTTTTACCAATGCGGCAACGCCGCCGGCATCGACCGTATCGAAAAGGCCGGTAAAATGTTTGGGATTGGAGCCCGGCTGCCGATTCAATTGGATTACGCGGTCGCCGATGAACACATGCCCGGCCAGAAGTGGTGGGAGCAGCAAAATAAAGGTCCATGGACTTCCGCGAAGACGGCCAATATCTCCATCGGACAGGGGGAAGTCCAGGCCACCCCTCTGGAGATGTCATTGGTGGCGGCGGCGGTCGCGGCCAATGGAAAAAGCTGGCAGCCCACCCTGGTGCATCATCAGGTCAAGCACATCCGGAACAAGGCCGGCGAGCCGCTCGAGCTGCGCAGTGAGTTCAAACCCAAATTGCGTTTCGATCTCCTGAATATGGGGCCGGACAGCGCCAGGGAAAAAGATCTGGCGGCGATCCGGGAGGGGATGTGGAGGGTGGTCAATGACAAATCCGGCGGCACAGGAAGGCTGGCCATGTCCGAATATGGAATTGCCGGTAAAACCGGCACGGCCCAAAAGTGGCGGATCGACCGGGTGACTGGAAAGACCCTCGACGACCATCATACCTGGTTCGTGGCCTTTGCTCCGTATGATAATCCCAAGGTGGCCGTCTGTGTGGTGGTGCCCAATGGAAAGTCAGGCGGGGGGACCGCAGCTCCTATTGCCAAGCGGGTCATTGAACGGACCTTGGGGCTGGAGGATGGCAAATATCATCAGAGTATCGGTCCGCTGGAGCCCTCCAAAGGACATTTCAATTTCAATAACATGGTGACTTACGAAGGACAGGATCTGCCAGTGCTGGACCCGGCCGAAGCTGCCTCCGAAGAAGGCGAAATGGTGGATCCGGGCGATGAGCCGTTGCTGGTGAAACCTGTTGCTGAAATGGCCCCTGCTGCCTCTCCCCGGATTGACGTGGACACCCGGTCCGGTAGCCAGGAAGCAGATGTCAAAAAGAGCCAATTCAAAAAGCAGCCCAACTAGTTGCCTCCCGGCCTGCCCCCTTATTTTTTCCAACCCTCAAATTCTCCCGGCGCCGCGCGCGCCACACCCCTTAACCACCCCATGCTTTTTGCCGCAATGATTAAACGAATCCGCAGATTTTTCGGAGGTAATACTCCATTCAACGAAGGTGTCCGTGTTGTCGTCAACACCGAGAAACTCGAACAACGTGTCGCCCTCGTGGAGAACGGCATGCTGGAGGAATATACCATCGAGCGTGCTGGAACCCAGCACATCGTGGGCAGCATTTACAAAGGACGGGTGCGCAACATCGAGCCAGGCCTGAAAGCGATGTTTATCGACATCGGTCTGGAAAAAAATGCTTTCCTCCACTTCTGGGACGCCATCCCGGCCGCCGACAACGAGGAGGCGGAAGAGGGCAACCGCAATGATATCGAGGAGATTGACCGTGGAGGCCGCGGCAAGGTGAAGAAAAAGAAAATCACCGCACGTGACATTCCGAATCTTTATCCGGTCGGCGCGGAAATGCTGGTGCAGGTCACTAAAGGCCCCATCGGCACCAAAGGGCCGCGCATCACGACCAACATCTCCCTCGCCGGACGCTTCCTCGTCCTCATGCCGCTCAATGACATGTTCGGCATCTCGCGCAAGATTGAAGAACCCCGTGAACGCGACCGGCTGCGCAAGATCCTGCGCAAGCTTAGCGTGCCGGAAGGCATGGGCGTGATCATGCGGACGGTCTGCATGGGCAAGCGGGCCCGCTATTTTGTGCGCGATCTCGCCATGCTGGTGGAGCAGTGGCAGGCGATCTCCGAAGTGGCCAATAGCAAGAAGGCCCCCTGTCTGGCCTTCCAGGAACCTGATTTGATCGAGCGCACCGTGCGTGACTTCCTCACCGAGGACGTGGATGAGGTCATTTGCGACGATGAAGCCACCGCAGCCCGGATGAGGGAACTGGTCGGACAGATTTCCCGCCGGTCCAAAAAACGGATTCGCTGCCAGCGCACTCCGGAGCCGATCTTCGACATGCTCGGGATTCAGAAGCAGATCGACAACGCCTTCAACCGCCAGGTCTGGCTCAAATGCGGCGGTTACCTCGTCATTGACGAGACCGAAGCGCTCATCGCGATCGACGTCAATACCGGCCGCAACAAAGGGTCCGATGATCTGGAAAAAACCATCTTCCAGACCAACATGGAAGCGGCCGAGGAAGTCGCCCGCCAACTCCGCCTCCGCAACATTGGTGGCCTCGTGGTGGTCGATCTGATCGACATGAAGAGCCGCCGCGACCAGCAGGCGGTTTACAAGGCAATGAAGGACCGCCTACGCCGGGACAAAGCCAAGACCCAGGTCATGCCGATCTCCCCCCTCGGGCTCATGGAAATGACCCGCCAGCGCCTGCACGAGAGCCTCAGCACCGCTGTCTATGATCCTTGTCCGACCTGCAATGGCCAAGGCCGGATCAAGTCCACCGAGACCATGTCCGTGGAACTTCAGCGACGGGTGAACACGCTGATGCAAAAATATCCTGACACCGAGCATGACCTGCTGATCACGGTCCACCCCGATGTGATGCAGCGTCTCCGCACCAAGGATGAAGCGCTCCTGGTTGACCTTGAGCGCCGCCACCATGGCCGCCTTTCCTTCCGGGCCGATCCGAACCTTCACCGTGAAGTCATGACCATCCTCAATGCCCAAACGGGCAAGGAAATGAAGTAGCGGACGGGAGGCGGAAACTCATCAGGCGCGTGGACCTCAAGTCCACGCGCCTGCTTCGTTTTTGAAGGATGTCCGGCGTCGCCTTACCACCGGATCACACTGGCTGCCCAGGCGAAGCCGGCTCCGAATGCCACCAGCAGCACGTTATCCCCTTTCTTGAGGCGGCCTTCCCGGGATGCTTCATCGAGGGCAATGGCAATGGCTGCGCCACTGGTGTTACCGTATTTCTGCAGATTGAGGAACGCCTTTTCCGGAGGCAGGCCAAGGCGCTCACGGATGGCATCAACAATGCGGACGTTGGCCTGGTGGGGAATGATGAGGTCGATGTCAGCCGCGGTGAGACCCGCGCGGGCGATCGCCGTTTCGCAGGCCTCACAGGTATTTTTGACGGCGGCTTTGAAGACTTCCTTGCCCATCATGTGGATGATTGGCTCGGGGATAACAGCCGGCTGGGGGGGCAGGGTCTGGGCGCTGCCGATGCCGGGGGCGTGGAGGATGCCCGTGAGATTGCCATCGCTGGCGAGCACGGAAGAGAGGAGGCCGGAAGCGGTCGCTGCATCAGCCTCGGTGCGGCGTCGGAGGATGGCGGCCCCGGCTCCATCACCGAAGAGGACGCAGGTATTGCGGTCGGTCCAGTCGATCAGGACGGAGAGTTTGTCCGCGCCGATAATCAGGGCGGTGGAGCGGTTTCCTCCGTTGATGAAGTGCCGGGCGATCTGCATGGCAAATAGGAAACCGGCACAGGCGGCGCTGACGTCGAAGGCAACCGCATTGGAAGCCCCGAGGTTCTGCTGCACATAACAGGCGGTGGAGGGGAATAGACTGTCCGGGGTGACGGTTCCGACGATGATGAGGTCAATCTCGGCGGCGGTGATGCCGGCGTTCTCCATGGCCTGCCGGGCCGCATGGGTGCACATGTCGCTGGTGGTCTCCCCGGCGGCGGCGATCCGGCGCTCGCGGATGCCGGTGCGGCTGACGATCCACTCGTCCGAAGTATCGACGATTTTGGCGAGGTCAGCGTTGCTGAGCACCTGCTCGGGAACGTAGCTGCCGGTCCCGATAATGGTCGTGGTGCAGGGCGAAATGTCAGGCGTGGAGTGGCTCATGCGGGGCGCGGTAGGGAAAGTGGGGCAGGGGAAAAGGACCGTTAGTTTGAAACGGCGGAATGCCGGGAGCCGCAAGGAGAAGTTTTCCGGCAAAGCGGGCCGCGGGCCATGGCGGGCTTGTATTTACAGCTTCCCGATCAAGTCCTCAATCATCGGATTGACCGAGTGCTGAATCATTTCGGTGGCGACCCTCAGGGCATTTTTCATGGCGAGCGGGGAGGAAGATCCATGGGCGATGATGACCACTCCGTTCACCCCCAGGAGTGGGCTGCCACCATAGCTTTCGTAGGACATGCGTTTGGCCGCCGCCTTGAAGGCAGGCTTCAGCAGGCCGGCAAGGACTTTGCGGCTGAGATTGGCGGTCAGTTGTTCCTTGAGCACGGCGAGAAAAGCTTTGGCAGTGCCTTCGCAACCCTTGAGCAGGATATTCCCCACGAAGCCATCACACACTGCCACCTGGAGCGGCATGTTCAGAACGTCGCGGCCTTCGACATTGCCTTTGAAGTTCAAAAACGGCACCTCACGCAGGAGCTCGAAGACTTCCTTGCTGAGTTCGCTACCCTTGCCTTCCTCCTCCCCATTGCTCATCAGGCCCACAATGGGACTGGCGACTTTGTGGATGGCCTTGCTAAAAACATGCCCCATGATGGCGTGCTGGACCAGGTGGATGGGCTTGCTGTCCACATTGGCTCCGGCATCGATCAACCCGCACGTCCCGTGAAGATTGGGCAGGGGAGAAAGAATTCCGGCACGCTCCACGCCGGACAAGGTGCGCAATTTCACTGTGGCCGCAGCCACCGCGGCTCCCGTGTGGCCGGCGCTGACCACGGCGTCTGCGTCGCCCCGCTTCACGAGGTCGGTGGCCACGGCGATGCTGCTATCCTTTTTCTGGCGCAGGGACTTCACGGCGCTGTCGGTCATTTCCACCACCTCGGAAGCATGCACGATCACCGCCCGGGAATCGGAAAACCGCAGGGCATCCATTTCCGCTTTCAGGCGGGTGGCGTCGCCCACGAGGTAAAGTGTGGAGATCGCGGGATACTCAGCCAGGGCCAATTGGGCACCGGCCAGCATATTCCGTGGAGCGAAGTCGCCACCCATGGCGTCGAGAGCTATTTTCATGAAGGCAAGACAGAGGCGGGAAACGGGCCACGGCAAGGGGAAGCGGCGGGTGCCGCCATTCCGCGTTGATCCACGATTCAGCAGCCGGCGGCAAAAGCACGTCAACTGATCCAAAACAAAAAGCCGCCCGGTCCTTGCGGGCCGGGCGGCTGGGATTTTGCCATGTCAGGCTGATGGATTACATCATGCCGTCCATGCCACCGTGGTCGTGGCCGTGACCACCGCCGGCGGCTTCCTTCTTCTCGGGAAGCTCGGTGATGAGGCATTCCGTGGTGAGGAGGAGTCCGCTGATGGAGGCGGCGTTCTGGAGAGCGCTGCGGGTCACCTTGGTAGGATCAACCACCCCGGAGACGATGAGGTCTTCGAACTTGCCGGTGGCGACGTTGTAACCTTCGTTGCCCTTGGCGTTCTTGACATGCTCCACGATGAGCGCTCCTTCGACACCGGCGTTGGAGGCCAAGGTGCGGAGGGGGGCTTCGATGGCGCGGCGGACGATGTCCACTCCGGTGGCTTCGTCACCCTTGAGCTTGAGACCGTCGAGGGCCTTCTGGGCGCGGATGAGGGCAGTGCCACCGCCGGGAACGATGCCTTCTTCAACGGCCGCACGGGTCGCATGGAGGGCGTCTTCGACGCGGGCTTTCTTTTCCTTCATTTCAGTTTCGGTCGCGGCACCCACGTGGATGACAGCCACCCCGCCGGCCAGCTTGGCAAGGCGCTCCTGGAGCTTCTCGCGGTCGTAGTCGGAGGTGGTTTCGTCGATCTGGCGCTTGATCTGGCTAACACGGCCTTGGATGGCGTCTTTTTTGCCGCCGCCTTCGACGATGATGGTGTTTTCCTTTTCAATGACGAGGCGTTTCGCCTTGCCGAGGTCAACCAATTCCACGTTCTCGAGTTTGATGCCGAGGTCATCGGTGATGACGCGGCCGCCGGTGAGGATGGCGATGTCTTCGAGCATGGCCTTGCGGCGGTCACCAAAACCAGGAGCCTTGACAGCAACGGTGTTCAGGGTGCCGCGGAGCTTGTTCACCACGAGGGTGGCGAGGGCTTCCCCTTCGATGTCTTCCGCGATGATGAGCAAAGGCTTGCCGGACTTGGCGACCTTCTCGAGGAGGGGCAGCATGTCCTTGAGGTTGCTGACTTTCTTCTCGTTGATGAGGATGTAGGCGTTGTCCAAGGTGGCGGTCATCGCTTCCGGATCGGTCACGAAGTAAGGGCTGAGGTAGCCCTTGTCGAACTGCATCCCTTCCACCACGTCGAGGGTGGTTTCGATGCTCTTGGCTTCTTCCACGGTAATGGTGCCGTCCTTGCCGACCTTGTCCATGGCATCAGCAATGATCTTGCCGATTTCCTTGTCCCAGTTGGCGGAAACGGTGGCGACCTGGGCGATTTCCTTGGTGTCCTTGACGGGCTTGGAAATCTTGTGGAGCTCAGCCACGAGGACTTCGGTGGCCTTCATGATGCCGCGTTGGAGGGAGGTCGGGTTGGCCCCGGCGGTCACGTTGCGGAGGCCTTCTTTGTAGATGGCTTCGGCAAGCACGGTCGCAGTGGTGGTGCCGTCGCCGGCGATGTCGCTGGTCTTGCTGGAGACTTCGCGTACGAGCTGGGCACCCATGTTTTCATAGGGGCAGGAAAGTTCGATTTCCTTGGCCACGGTGACACCGTCCTTGGTGATGGTGGGGGAACCGAATTTTTTGTCGAGGATGACGTTGCGTCCGCTGGGCCCGAGGGTGGCTTTGACGGCTTTGGCGATTTTTTCGACACCGCGGAGGAGGGCTTGACGGGCGGCTTCGTCGAAGAGGAGTTGTTTGGCCATGTGGGTAGTTGTGGTTGATTTAAGATTGGTAATTGTTGATTTTGTCGGGAAGAATTACTTCCGGATGATGGCGAGGATGTCGGACTCGGAGAGGATGAGGTTCTCTTCGCCATCGATTTTCACTTCAGTGCCGCCGTATTTGGAGATGAGGACGACGTCGCCGACATTTACGGAGAAATCGATCAGCTTGCCATCTTCGTCACGGCCACCGGTGCCGAGGGCGACGACTTTCGCTTCCGTAGGCTTTTCCTTGGCGGTGTCAGGGAGGTAGATGCCGCCAGCGGTTTTTTCTTCGCTTTCGATACGCTTCACGAGGACGCGTTGGCCGAGCGGTTGGATTTTGGTTGCCATTGGTTTGGATTCGGTGGGTTGTGGTTTTGCTTTGGTTGCCATGAAGACAGATTCTATTTGGATGGATTTGTATTTGCGCAGGAAGGCGGGGCCATCCTACGAAAGGGATCAGGCCTTTTTGTCGTCGTTCACGACTTCGAAGTCGGCATCAACGACTTTTCCTTTGGCTTGTTTTGGCTCGCCTGAGCCGGATTCGTCAGCATCGGGAGGGCCGCCCGCCCCGGCTCCTGCCATGTCGGCGGGATTGAAGCCCGCCCCTTGCGCCGCGGCGGCGACCTGGCTGAAGAGGCGCTCCAGTTCATCGGTGGCGGACTTGATGCGGTCCACTTCGTTGGAGGTGATGGCTTCCTTGATCTTCTCGATCTGATCGGTGATCGGCTGCTTCTGCTCCCCGCTGAGTTTGTCTCCGATTTCGCCGAGTTGTTTTTCGACTTGGAAGATCAGAGTTTCCGCGTGGTTGCGGGCTTCGGCCGATTCCTTGCGCTTTTTATCCTCTTCCGCGTGCAGTTCGGCGTCGCGTTTGGCTTTTTCAATCTCGTCCTGGCTGAGGCCGCTGGATCCCTTGATGGAGATGTGCTGGGTCTTGCCGGTCTTTTTGTCCTTGGCGGAAACGTTCAGAATGCCGTTGGCGTCGATGTCAAAAGTGACCTCGATCTGAGGCTCGCCGCGGCGGGAAGGCTCGATGCCATCGAGCTTGAAGGTTCCCAGCACTTTGTTGTCGCGGGACATCGGGCGCTCGCCCTGGGTGACCACGATTTCCACACCGGGCTGGTTGTCGCTGGCGGTGGAGAAGGTCTCCTGTTTCTTGAATGGGATAGTGGTGTTCCGGGGAATCATCGGGGTGGCCACGCCGCCCATGGTTTCGATGGCGAGGGTCAGTGGAGTGACGTCGAGCAGGAGGATGTCCTTCACATCGCCCTGGAGCACGCCGCCCTGGATGGCTGCGCCGATCGCCACGACTTCGTCAGGATTTACGCCTTGGTTAGGGGTCTTTCCGGCCAGTTTGCGGGCGGTTTCGACCACCTTGGGCATGCGGGTCATGCCGCCCACGAGGACAAGTTCGTCGATCTGCTCGGCGCTCACTTTGGAGGCGGCGATACAATCCTTCACTGGTTTGATGGTGCGTTCGAAGAGGCTGTCGGTGAGTTGCTCCAACTGGGCGCGGGTGAGGGTCCTGGCAATGTGCTTGGGACCCGTCTGGTCAGCGGTGATGAAGGGCAGATTGAGGTCGTAGCTCTGGCTGGAACTGAGGGCGATTTTGGCCTTCTCGGCTTCTTCCTTGATCCGCTGGAGGGCGTCGGGCTGTTTGCTGAGGTCGATACCGTTGTCGTCTTTAAAGCCTTTGACGATCCAGTTGATCAGTACGTTATCCCAGTCATCGCCACCGAGGTGGGTGTCGCCGTTGGTGGCCAGCACTTCAAAGACGCCGTCGCCGATGTCGAGCACGCTGATGTCGAAGGTACCGCCGCCGAGGTCATAGACGGCGATCTTTTCGTTGGCTTTTTTGTCGAGACCGTAAGCGAGTGAAGCGGCGGTTGGCTCATTGATGATACGGCGGACGTTGAGGCCGGCGATTTCACCAGCGGCTTTGGTCGCATTGCGCTGGGAGTCGTTGAAGTAGGCAGGAACGGTGATGACGGCGTCGGTGATGGTTTCCCCGATTTTCGCTTCGGCATCGGCCTTCAGTTTGCCGAGGACCATGGCTCCGATTTCCTGAGGGCTGTAGGTTTTCTTTTCGCCGCCGACTTCCACTTGGATGTGAGCGTCGCCATTGGCGGCCTCGACGATCTTGTAGGGGACGTTTTTATCGGCGTCGGTGAGTTCGGAGTATTTCCGGCCAATGTAGCGTTTGGCGGAGAAAATGGTGTTGGTGGCGTTGGTGACGGCCTGGCGCTTGGCGGCCTGCCCGACGACGCGCTCGCCGCTCTTGGTGAAGGCGACGACAGAAGGAGTGGTGCGGGCACCTTCACTATTTTCGAGGACGACGGCGGTGCCGCCTTCCATGATTGCCATACAGGAGTTTGTGGTGCCGAGGTCAATGCCGAGAATTTTAGCCATGATGTTTGTGTGGAAAAGATTTCATCACCTGCTAAGCAAGCATAGTGCCATGGCGCATTTTAAGTTGTCATACGTTGATATACAATGATTGATCTGATTTGATAAAGCCGCTGGGGCCATGTCTATTTTGGATCGGGCTGGACATTTTGGCGCAGTCGGTCGTCAAACTGG
>CAIZWU010000183.1 GCA_903936775.1 uncultured bacterium
GGGCACCTCCTCCTTCTGGCAGTTTTACGCTGCTGATTCCCTGGCGATGACCTACAAGGCCATCGCCCTCGTCTGCACCATCCTCGTCCTCATTCTCGGGCTCGACTACATTCCGGTCCTCGAAAAGTTCACCGCGCGGATCGGCGGACGCGGGGCTTGGGGCGAGTTTTTCTGCCTCCCGGTTTTCATCTGCGCCGGCATGATGTGGATGGCCTCCGCCACCGACCTCACCAGCATCTTTGTCAGCTTGGAAACCGTCACCATTGGCCTCTATGTCATGGTCACCTTCATGCGGCGCAACGTGGGTTCGCTCGAAGCCGGCGTCAAATACCTCATCCTCGGCGCGCTCAGCACCGGATTCCTCGTGTATGGCTTTACGTGGCTTTATGGCATCACCGGCCAGACGAATCTTGCGGCCATCGCCGACAAACTGAACTCCGGCACCGTCGCCACCGCGCCCGCTATGTTCTCCTTCGCGCTGATCCTCGTCGCCCTCGCGTTCAAGGTCGGGGCCGTGCCGCTGCACTTCTGGATTCCGGATGTCTATCAAGGGGCCCCCACCCCCATCACGGCCTTCCTTTCCGTCGGGTCCAAGGCGGCCGGTTTCATCGTCACCACCCGCCTGCTGGCGCCCTACCTGAACGCCGAAGCCCTCACCCACAACGCCACCGCGATCCTTCTCGCCGTCGCCTGCGCCACGCTCCTCGTCGGGAATTTCGCCGCCATTCCGCAGAGCAATTTCAAGCGCCTCCTCGCTTACTCCTCCATCTCCCATGCCGGCTTCCTCGTGCTCGCCCTTGGCAGCGGAGCCACCGGCGGATTCGGCCTCCAGCCCTCGCAAATCGTGGCCTTTTACATGGCCGCCTACCTGTGCATGACCCTGCTGGCCTTCGCCGTCCTCGTGGTGGTCGGGCGCGTCACGGGCAGCGATGACCTCAGCGCCTTCAACGGCCTGCACCAGCGCTCACCCTTCCTCGCCTTCGCGCTCACCGTTGCCGTGGCTTCCCTCGCCGGCGTCCCGCTCACGGTCGGCTTTTTTGGCAAATTCTTCGTCTTTGGAGCCGCCGCCGGGCACAAACTCTGGCTCCCCCTCGTCTTCGCCGTGATCGGCGCTGCCGCCGGCTTCTACTACTACCTGAAAGTCGTGCGGAATATGTATTGGAACCCGCCTGCCATCACCCCGGTGGAAACCATCCCAGTAGCCCTTCTCACCAAGGTCACCATGCTGGTCCTCATCGCCGCCACCCTGATTTTCGGGGTGTATCCGCAACCATTGCTGCACTTCCTGCGGTAGGTTTTGGTCGGGGAAATACCCCCCCTCCTTTGCTGGGAAATAGGCTAATAAGTCCTACAGCCCATCCAGGACTTATCCGTCCTCTGCTCCCCCACTCCCATGACCTTCTGGCAATCCTTCAATGAGTGGATGAACACCCCCTTCCTGCACTGGGGCAAGCTTACCCTCGACCCTTGGAAACTCGTCGGCTACACCGGGGCTCTCATGTTCGCCCTCCGGTGGGTCGTCCAAGCAGTCTACCGCAGGCGCACCGGCCATAATATCATGCCGACCGTCTTCTGGATCATTTCCCTGATTGGAGCCGGCCTGACCACGCTCTACTTCATTTTCGGCAAAAACGACTCGGTCGGCATCATCCAAAACGCCCTCCCTGCCACCGTCGCGCTCTACAATCTGATCCTCGATCTCCGGCACAAAAAGGCTGGGGCAGCCTGAGGGCTGAACGCTACCATAATCCTGGGACGGCAAATCCTGCCCGGGGAGGCGGGACGGGAACTGAACTAGTTGTCTCCCCCGCCCCCGCGGTAGCGTTTCTTAATTGGAATTGTTCTTGATAAAGAAAATCTTCTAATTACTCTCCACAATGGCCCGTAAGAATTTCCCTGATGCTCCCGAACCCCTTCATGCAGGGGAAGGTGGACTGGCGTTGGGGCCTGAATTCCGACTCACCAAGCAGCGTCGTGAAGTGTTCGAAGTGCTCACCGCCCAGCGGGATCACCCTACGGCGACCGAGGTGTTCATGCGGGTGAAGGAAAAAGTGCCGGGCATCTCCTTGGCGACCGTTTACAACTGCCTCGAGACGCTGACCCACAGCGGATTGGTCAAGCAAGTGAACTTGGACCGCTCTCCCTCCCGTTACTGCCCGAATTTGGAGGATCACGCCCATTTTCACTGCGAGGCCTGCGGCCACATCAGCGACATCGCTATTCAGGAACCCCTCGCCCTTGAAGCCGCCCTGGCCCTGCCGGCGGGCACCCAGGTCCACCGCACCGAAATCGCCATCCGTGGTCTTTGTCCCACCTGTGCCCCGGCGGCCAAGGCGCCGAATAACTGACATCGGGCAATCCCTTTTCCCTCCCCCTTTCCCATGAAGCTCGAAATCAAAGACCTCCACGTATCCATCGGCGACAAAGAAATCCTCAAGGGCCTGACCCTTGATCTGCCGAAGGGCGAAGTCCATGCCATCATGGGCCCCAACGGCTCCGGCAAAAGCACTCTCAGCAAGGTCCTTGCCGGACATGAAGACTACACCGTCACCAGCGGCACCGTCCTGATGGACGGGCAGGACCTGCTGGCCATGCCCATCGACGAGCGCAGCCGCGCTGGCTTTTTCCTCGCCTTCCAATACCCCATGGAAATCCCCGGGGTCAGCAATGCCAACTTCCTCCGCGCCGCCCTCCAAGCCCGCCTGCCCAAGGGCCAGCCCATCGACGCGGTTGCCTTCTACAAACATCTCTACAGCAAAATGGACCTCCTGAAAATGGACCGCTCCTTCACCAGCCGCAGCGTCAATGAGGGCTTCTCCGGCGGCGAGAAAAAGCGCAATGAAATCCTCCAGATGGCCATGCTGGAACCCAAATATGCCGTGCTGGATGAGACCGACTCCGGCCTCGACATCGACGCTCTCAAGATCGTCTCCGATGGCGTCAATGCCATGCGCAGCCCGGACCGCGGCATCCTCCTCATCACCCACTACCAGCGCCTCCTCGACTACATCAAACCCGACGTCGTCCACGTCATGGCCGATGGCCGGATCATCAAATCGGGCGGCCCGGAACTCGCTCTCGAGCTCGAAGAACGCGGCTACGACTGGCTGACCAAAGCGGCGGCCTAGCCTTGATCAAAACCCGGACCGTAAATTCACCCTTAAAAAACCATGACTTCACCCTTCACAGCGATCTGCACCCAGCGCGGCGAGTGGTGGGTGGGTTGGATCGAGGAAATCCCCGGCGTAAATGCCCAGGAACGGACCAAACCGGAACTGCTTGCCTCTCTGAAAGAAATCCTGTTGGAGGCGCTCGCCTTCAATCGCGGGGATGCCCGTGCCGCCGCCGGTCCAAACTACACGGAAGAGCCGCTGGCGGTATGAAGCGCCGGGAGTTCATCCAACATTTAAATAAATGCCAATGTCACCTCATCCGCGAAGGGGGAAATCATTCCTGGTGGGGCCACCCCTCCAACCGAACCCGAAGCGCCGTCCCCAGACATTCTGAAATCAACGACCTCCTGATCCGCAAAATCTGCCGCGATCTCCAAATCCCCCTACCTTAGATTCCAACCGCCATGAACGCCACCCTTGCCCCGGACTCCGATCTCGACACCGCCACCATGCAGGCGGTCGATATCGACCGCACCGCCGGTGATTTTTCGTATCCGGAAAATCACAAGTTCGACGCCGGCGTCGGCCTCAGCGAGGCGACCATCGATTACATCTCGGATGTGAAGAACGACCCGGACTGGGTGAGGGATTTCCGGAAACGCGCGCTGAAGGTGTTCCTCGACAAGCCCATGCCGACCAACTGGGCCACCAAGGACCTCGAGAATATCGACTTCAGCAAGATCCGTTATTACCTCAGCAGCGGCTCCACTCCCGCCCGGTCGTGGGACGACGTGCCGGAGGAAATGAAAATGACTTTCGAGCGCCTCGGCATTCCCGAGCAGGAACGCAAATTCCTCGCCGGGGTGGAAGCGCAGTTTGACAGCGAAGCCGCCTATTCCAACATTCAGAAAGCGGTCTCCGATCAGGGCGTGATTTTCGTCAACAGTACCGAAGGCCTGAAGGAGCACGCGGAGATTTTCCGCCCTTGGTTCGGCAAAGTTATCCCCACCGGCGACAACAAGTTCTCCGCCCTCAACAGCGCAGTCTTTTCCGGCGGGTCCTTCATCTACGTGCCGAAGGGCGTGAAGGTGAAACACCCGCTGCAAGCCTACTTCCGCATCAACTCCGAAAACTTCGGCCAATTCGAGCGCACCCTCATCATCGTGGATGAAGGGGCTGAGGTGATGTACATGGAAGGCTGCACCGCGCCGAAGTTCACCACCAGCACCCTCCACAGTGCGGTCGTGGAACTGGTGGCCATGAAGGGCGCCAAGATCCAATACGTCACCGTCCAGAACTGGTCCAACAACGTGTTCAATCTCGTCACCAAACGCGGCATCGCCCATGAGGATGCGGAAGTGAAATGGATCGACTGCAACATCGGCAGCCGCCTGACGATGAAATATCCCGGCGTGATCATGAAGGGCAAACGCGCCCGCGGCGAAGTCATCAGCATCGCCCTCGCCAACAATGGCCAGCACCAGGACACCGGCGCCAAGATGATCCACGCGGCCGATGAGACCACCTCCAACGTCGTCAGCAAATCCATCAGTGTCGGCACCGGCCGCAGCACCTACCGCGGTCAGGTCCACATTCCCAAGCACCTCAAGGGCTGCAAGAACAACACCGAGTGCGATGCCCTGCTGATCAACTCCCACAGCCGCACCGACACCTATCCCGCCATCACCGTGCGCGGCAACCAGCACGCCACCCAGCACGAAGCCAGCGTCAGCCAGGTCAGCGCCGAGCAGGTCTTCTACATGCAGCAGCGCGGCCTCAGTGAAGCCCAGGCGATGAGCCTTTCCGTGAACGGCTTCGTCAACGACCTCGTCCGCGAATTCCCCATGGAATACAGCGTTGAGTTGAAGCGGCTGATTGATTTGGAAATGGAAGGCTCGGTTGGATAATGGCAGAAGCACTCCTGCCACTTTCTTCCTAATAATGAAAACCGCGAAAATGAATCGATGGGTGGGATCAGCCGCCTTTCTTCTAGCTTTGTTGCTTTGCCTAAGCGGATGGAGTGCAGGCCAAAGTGTCGCATTTTTCTGCCTTCTCGTTTGCTCACACGCAGCCTGCATACTGCTGCGGAATCTGAAAAAGAGGACGGAATTAGGACACGATTTAGCAAATAAACTGGCCCTTATTCCAAAGCAGCTGCCCTTCCAGTGCGGGCCTCGCCTGCGGGGGACGGCTGCAACGCCTAGTCCGCCTGAGTTCTGATTCCTGACGTCTTATTTCCCTTCCCCCATGTCCCCCGTCACGCTCGATTCACCCTCCACTCCATTCGTGAGATCCGTATTCCTCGATGCCCCGTCCTGGAATCATGCCGGCCTGCCGGCGTGGTTCGCCCAGTCCCAGCTCAGCGCCTGGGAAGCGTTTACCAAACTCCCGATGCCGACGCGCAAAGACGAGTCTTGGCGGTTTGCGGATTTGAGGCTCCTGGCTTTTGACGCTTTTGGAGGGCAGGCTCCCAACATCCCCGGGGTGGAAACGCAGTTGGAGAAAACCGCTGCCCGGCTGGTGTTTGTGAATGACCAACTGGTGAGCAAGGAGATCCATGATGGTTCGGTTCAGGTCCTTACCCTGGCCGATGCGTTGAAGCAGCACGGCGACCGCCTTCAGGAAATCCTGGTCACACCCCACACCGGCCTCGGCAGCGAAAAATTCGCCGCCCTGCACCAGGCGCAGCTCCGGTACGCCGTGGTCATCTACGTGCCCGCCGGGATCGAGGTGGCCGAGCCCGTGGAGATCATCCACTGGCTGGGGGGCGAAAACAGCGCCTCCTTCCCGCGCACCATCATCCTGACCGAACGCCATGCCAAGGTTACCGTGCTGGAACACCACCTCAGTCTGGATGAATCTGCCGGATTCAGTGTGGGCGCGGCCCAGTTGATCGCGGCCGATGCCTCCTCCATCAACTA
>CAIZWU010000184.1 GCA_903936775.1 uncultured bacterium
CAGTGCCGCGAGCAGATAGACAACGCAAAGCGCGGCCGCGAGGGATTCCGGCGCATTGGCCATGATCGTAAAAATGGCCAAGGGCAGAGAGCTTTCACCGGGGGGATGCAACAACAGCAGGATGCCGATCTCTCCTGCCGACAAAAGCGCGGTGAGTGCCGCCGCCAGCAGGATGCCCGGCCATTGATGCGGCCACAGCACGCGCCAGGCATACTCCGGCCACGGCACCCCATGCACCTGCGCCGCCATGCGCCAGGAAGGGGGCAAAGCAGTCCACCGACGCAGCGCCAACAAACAGGTGACCGGAAGAAAGCGCAGCGCCAGGACAAGGCACACCGCGCCACGGCTTCGCGTCAGCCAGTCCAGCCATGGAGGCGCGGCACCCGTGCCCTGCATCCAAAGCAGCGCGGGCAAAATGGCCGGCACGGCCAATGCAACCACCAACAGCACGGTCAGAAGGCGTTTTCCCGTCAAATTGCGCGAAGCGAGGATGGCCAGGGGCCACGCCGCCATCACTGCCAGAAAACCCGCACCTCCCGCATAGATCAGGGTATTCCAACCCGTGCGCAGAAGTTCCTCCCAAGCCCTGGCCCACGGCTGGTTTTGCAACAGGGGCAGCAGCAGGCCTGACAACGGCAGCAGCACCGGAATCATCACGACGGTTGATCCCATTCCCGGCCACAGAGAATGCAGAGGAGGACGTTCCCATGATTCACCCGAGTCCCGAGCCGTCACTGCCGCGACCAACGCCGTCGTGCTCCGCACAGCCCAAGGCACAAAAACCAAACCAGCCGCCAGGGCCAACCAAAGGCACCATAGCAGGGCTTCCTGATAATCATACCTCGCGCTGAAAGCCGTCAGGATTTCGCCCGCTGCGGTGCGCCAACCCAGCACCAGGCCCGGCCCGGAATCGCCCAGCGCAAGCATACCACCGGCCATTGCCGCCGCCAGGGCAGCCGGAAACGCACTGCGCAACGACGTGCGCCAAAGGGCCGCATTCCCCCCCGCCAACATCGCAGCCCAAGCCTGACTGCGGGACACTCCACGCAACGAGAGCACTGCCGCCCACATGGCCAGTCCCGCACAGGACAATCCCTGCACCCAGATGCAGCCAGACCAACCGGAAAACGGAACCCCATCGCCCCAACCCGCACTGGTCCGCAGCATCGAAAGACCGATGGCCCAGAGAAAAGCGGGGATCATCAATGGCAGGCTAAGCACGCCAAGGAGAAGTGCCCGGCTGGGAAACCGGAACATCCCGCAGGCCGTCCCTGCCATCCATCCGATTAGTCCACCCACGACTGCTGCCCCGCCAGCAGAAAACAGGGAACGGAAAATCGAAGGAAGGGCTTCCATGGGACGAAATAACGTGGCTCCGCAGACGTCCGCGAATGTGATTACGGTTGTTGTGCCGTCCATTCTTTGAGAAAACCCTGCTGCAAGGCATCCAGCCGGGAGGCCAAGGCGGCGTAGTCCACCGCCAAGGCTTTGATCCTTCCCAGCGGCGGAAGTTTTTCCGGTCCCGGCACTCCGGGCCGCAAAGGGATTTGCGCCGCCTCACTTTGCGCCAGCATTTTTTCCGACTCCGCGCTGAGCAGAAAATCAATGAACCGCTTTCCGGCTTCCGGGTGCGGCGCACCGGCGATCAACACTGCTGCATTTGGCACCAGCAAAGTGCCTGCGCCTGCAGCGTCCTGATCCGGGATAACGAAATTCACCGGCTTGCCTTCGAGCACCGCCCCGATGGCATCATCCGTGTCCGTCAGTCCGAAGGCAAAATCACCTGCCGCCACCCTCCGCTTCACCTCACCATTGCTTGAAAGCAGCTTCACTTCATTCGCAGCCAATGCGGTAAAAAAGGCTTTGGCTGGTTCCTCCCCCATCGTCTCAAACCAAGCCGCAGCCTGCATGGAAGTGGTGCCGAAAAGCGGATTGGCCATGCACGCCTGCCCTTTCCATTTGGCATCAGCCAGTTCGCGCACCGATTTCGGCTCACTCCCCGCCGGGCATCGAGAGGTGTTATAGATGATGACCCGTGCGCGGGTTGAAAAGCCCGTGAAATGCTGCTGCGGATCGCTGAACTGCGCCGGCAGCCCCGCCGCTGCCGGAGAGTTGTATGCGGCACTGATCCCCTTGTTTTTCAGAATTCCCGCCCGCACGGGATCACCACTCCAAAAGACATCGCACTGTGGACGGGTCTTCTCCGCGATGAGACGGTTCAGCAAACCCG
>CAIZWU010000185.1 GCA_903936775.1 uncultured bacterium
ACAGACTGATCTCGTGGGATGAGCGGCCGCCTTTCTGGTTGGAATAGGCAATGACAAATCCACTCAGGACAAAAAAAACATCCACCCCCAGGTGGCCTGCGGAAAAAAGATTTTCCAGCAGAATGGTGTTATAATTCTGCGGAAGGGCGACGATCCCGAAAGCGTGATGCAGGACCACCACCATGGCGGCGATTCCCCGGAGGGCGTCCAAGCCATCCAGTTTTATCCGGCTATCTGAGGCCATGGATCGCGGGGGCGGGGGGAGTGGCTGCCTCCAGCACCTTGATCACGTCCAAGCCGTTTCTCCCGCAGGAACGGGGCGTGCTCCGGGTTTTCACACAATCCATGAAGTGCTGGAGTTCCGCGGTGAGGGCCTGGAATCCAGGGGGGGCGGTGAAGAGGACTTCGCTGCCGTCGTCCACATTGTTGAGGCCTTCGTCGATCCGCTTTTTCAGGAGGGTGACGGTTTCGGTTTTTTCATCGTAATCGAGCATGCCGAGTTCCCCGATGACTTTGAGACCGCGTTGATCTTGCGGCCAGAGCCAGGAGTTGTGCAGATGGGCGGTACATCCACTGGCAAAGGTCATGTGGAGGAAGGTGTCGTCCTCGATGTGGCTCTGCAGTCCGCAATGGCCACTGAAGGAGACCCCGTTGGGAACTTCTCCGGCGATGAACAGCAGGGCCGCGACGTCATGCACCCCGAGGCTCCAGAGGGCGTTTTCCACGGCCCGGGCTTTGCCCAGCTTCATCCGTTCCTGATGCATGGTGAAGACACGTCCAAGGGACCGGGCGGCGAGATAGTCCCGGATGAACTGAATGGCTGGTTTGTAGAGCAGCAGATGCCCTACCATGAGGATCCTGCCGGAGGCTTCGGCAGTATCAATCAGATCCTGGGCTTCGCTGGAAGCCATGGTCATGGGCTTTTCCACAAAAACATCCTTGCCGGCCAGCAGGCAGGCTTTGGCGATGCGGTGGTGAGAGGCGGCCGGGGTGGCGATGGTGACGGCGGTGATATCAGGGCGCGACAGCAATCCGTAAAAGTCCGGGACAATTTCCAAACCCGGAAAATCGACGGCCAGTTGCTCGCGAAGATGCGGAAAAGCTTCCGCCACCGCCCCCAGGGCGTCCAGCTGGTGCAGGGTGCGCACGATGTTTTTGCCCCATGCACCGGAGCCAATTGCAGCAAGTTTCATTCGAAGATCAAATTTATTCAAGTCAGACCGGACGGGCGAGCACCGTCAGGGGAGTTCCCCCCAGCAGACGGACGGCAAAGTCCGGTGCCAGACTCATCAAAATTCTCCGGGGCCACCGGAGGAGTCTGGTTTTCAGGGGCGCGTAGGCATTGCCCCGGAGATCGGAGTAAAACCACTCTTCGACCTCAAATCCAGTATCCCGCAAGGTGGCCAGCGCCGTGTTCTTGCTGAAATAGTGCAGATGTCCCACCGATTTCCGGACTCTCATGATGGGCTCGTCCCGCAGCACCATCTGGGCGGTCATATCGAGAGGGATATGAAAGATGAACTGCCTGCCGAGGCGGCGCAGTGACCGGAGGAAACCCATAAAATCCTCGACGTGTTCAAAAACATCAAGGAGCAACACGAGGTCGTAAGTCTCCGTCAACTCGTCAGCGGTGCGGTGGAGAAAGGTGATGCCGTCCCGGGTTTTGGCAGAGCAATTTTGGTAAGCTTCCGGCATCGGCTCGACTCCGGTAAACTGCACCGCGGGCAGGTGGCGCTGCAATTCCACCAGAATTCCTCCGCTTCCGCAGCCGATTTCGCAGATGGTCTGAGGTTTGATCCCGGCTTTGGTGATCATGCGGAAGACCTGTCCGGCCTTCCAAGCGGTGTTTTCCTCGCCACAGCCGGGATTGGCCGCCGCGTAGGTTCCGTCTTTGTAAATAGAGGCGACCTTGTCTTCCATCGGAGTAAAAGGGTTCAGAGGTGAGCTGGGAGACCGTCAGGCTTCAAGCTTCAGGCTTTGGTGACCTGACCGGGTTGGGTGGCCACATTGACCAGCGCATTGCGGGTATCCACGATGACCGGGGCCCATGCCACCAGTTCTTCAAGATTGTATTTGGCGTGATGGGTCGAAATCAGGACGAGGTCGAACGCGCTGATGGCCGCCTGACTCCACTCGATGGATTTCATGCCGGTATATTCGGCGTGCTCGCGGGTCGGGGTGATGACCGGGATATGAGGGTCATAGAAGCTGATGTCGGCTCCTTGGATTTTAAGATAATCGAAGAGTTTGAAGGTGGGGCTCTCCCGCATGTCATCCACGTTGGCCTTGTAGGCGAGGCCGAGGATGAGGATTTTGCTGCCATTGATCGGCTTTTTCAACTGATTGAGCCGCTCCCCGACCTGCCGCACGACGTATTGGGGCATGCCTTCGTTGATCTCGCCGGCCAGTTCGATGAACCGGGTGTGAATGCCGTATTCCTTGGCTTTCCACGTCAGGTAGAAGGGATCGATCGGGATGCAGTGGCCACCGAGGCCCGGGCCAGGGTAGAAGGCGGTGTAGCCAAAAGGTTTGGTCTTGGCGGCGTCGATGACTTCCCAGATGTCGATGCCCATGGCGTCAGCCACGATTTTCATTTCATTGACCAGTCCGATGTTGACCGCCCGGAAAATGTTTTCCAGCAATTTGACCATTTCGGCGACGCGGGTGGATTTGACCGGAACCACGGTTTTGTAGATGGCTCCATAAGCGGCGACGCCTTGCTCGAGGCACGCGGGGCAATGGCCGCCGACGACTTTGGGGATGTTGGTGCCGCTGAAGTCAGGATTGCCGGGGTCTTCCCGCTCCGGCGAAAAGACGAGATAGAAGTCCTTGCCGAGCTCGAATCCACGGGCCTGGATCTGACCGGTGAATTCCTCTTCGGTGGTGCCCGGGTAGGTGGTGCTTTCCAGACAGACCAGCTGATGGGCTCTCAGGTGGGGCAGGATGGTGTCCCGGGTGGCCCGGACATAACTGAGATCCGGTTCATGGTGCCGGTCGAGTGGGGTGGGGACACAGATGATGATGACATCCACTTCCGGGATGCGGGAGAAGTCGCTGGTGGCTTGGAGGACGTCGTTCTTGATGGCACTGGCGACACGTCCGGGACCGATGTGCTGGATGTAGCTGACACCGGCGGTCAAGTTATCGATTTTGCTCTGATCGACGTCGAAGCCGATGACACGGATTCCTTTTTCCGCAAATCCGAGGACAAGGGGCAATCCGACATAACCTAAACCGAGGACGCCAATCACGGCGGTGCCGTTTTCAAGTTTTTGTTTTGGACTCATAAATGAAGACAGGGTGGGTAAAACGCTGGGAATAATGTGGTGTAAAACTGGCTGGCATTTCACCGGGCGTGCCCGGAATCAGGACGGAACCTGCGGAATGTTGGCCCCGGCATGACCGGCCAGCAGAGGCAGCAGCCGATCCGCTTCTTTGAGAGCGAGGGCGACCACCTGGTCCATGTTGTAGTAGTGGTAGGTGGCGAGGCGCCCGATAAAACTGGTGTTGGGCTCGGCGGCGGCTAAGCGGTATTTTTCGTATTGGGCGCGGGTGTCAGGAGCCGGGATGGGATAGTAAGGCTCATGAGTGGCGTCGGCGGGGAGGGGATATTCCCGGACGATGTTGGTGTGCGGGGTCTGCTGCCCGGTGGCGTGCTTGATTTCAACGATGCGGGTGTAGGCGTGATCGTTGGGGTAGTTGACCTGGAGGGCAGGTTGCCAATGGCCGGGTTTGCCGCTGACGGGTTCGCGGTTTTGGGAGGCGAGTTCTTCCGCAGTGTAGCTCTCCACTTCAAAATGCAGGCTACGGTAGGGGAGGTGGCCGTGGCAGTGGTCGAAATAGGCGTCGATGGGGCCGGTGTAGATGGTGTGCCGGGGCTGGTAGTGGTGCCGGGCGGTCTGGAAATCGGTGTTGAGCTGAACTTGAAGCCCGGGAGAGGCTTCGATCATGCGTTCAAAAAGCCGGGTGAATCCGTCGGTGGGGAGCGCTTGGAATTCCTCCCGCAGATAATGATCGTCCCGGGCGGTGCGGACCGGAATGCGGGCGCAGACCGAAGGATCGAGGTCGCGCGGGTGGCGGTCCCATTGTTTGAGGGTGTAGCCTTTGAAGAAGAGCTCGTAGAAAGTAGGGCCGGCATTGGCGAGAATGACTTCCTCGCTGTTGGCAGGGTGGGCACAGGGGATGCGCTCCTCCTCAAGCCATGCCTCGAATTCTGCTTCGGTGGCCGGTTTTCCGATCAGCTGCTCGTAGGTGGCCAGATTGACCGGAAACGACCAATATAGCCCGTGGGTATGGGATTTGACGCGGTAATCGGCCGGCGTCCATGTGGTGAAGCGGCTGAGGTAATCACGGACGGCACGGGAATTAGTGCGGAAGTAATGCGGCCCATAGCGGTGGTAGAGCACCCCATTCTCATCAGGCGCATCATAGGCATTGCCTCCGACGTGATGGCGCCGCTCCAGCACCACACATTTCAGGCCGGCTTCGGTGAGACGCTGGGCAATCACGAGTCCGGAAAAACCTGCGCCAGCGATGAGGACGTCGATAGCGATGGGCACGGGCATAGGGATTGCTGATCCAGAGATGCTTTGCGGGGAGTTGCCCCGGGCGGGGCGCCAGTAATCCTATTCTACCTGGCCGGTGGCGCTTTCCGGACATGCTGCCGCCCTTGGTCGGTGGGTGGCTGGCGGGGTCGGGACCATGATTCTGGGAACTTTTGGAAAAGGGCACCAGACAGCTTGGGGAAGCCGGTGGTTATGTATTTTGCCAAGCTCTCAGGCTTGGCGGGGGAGCGCCTCATGGCGTGGGTCACGGCCGGTGAGCAGAGAGATGAGGGGAACCTCGATCTCCTGGAGTCCACCGATAAATTCCAACAGAATCCTCACACGGTCGCGGCCGGGAAGGAGGCTGGTCACGATGGCGGTTTGGCCGCGCATCGGCCCTTCGACGATATCGACCGTATCACCGGTTTGGACGCTGGTTTCTACCGTCAGCGTCTCTTTCTCATCAAACTCGGCACGCAGGCTGTGAATGAGATCGTCCGGCACCGAGGCCGCGTCGTGCATGAAGGTCATGGCCGAGGAAACGAAGGCGGTCGAAAGGACGTGGCGGAGCGATTCCTTGACGGAGTAGCGGCAAAAGAGATATCCGGGAAACATGGCCTCAACAAACCAGATCCGGCCGCGGGTGGTTTTTTTCTGGTGCCGGATGCGGGGAGAAAAGGCTTCGAAGCCTGCCGCGCGCAGGTGTTGGGCGGCGAGGTGTTCGCCCTTGGGCCGGGCACGCAGGCACCTCCACCGGAGGTCATCGGGGGGGTCCGTCATGGGATTGTCCAGGGCAGTTGGCATATCAATTAATCAAGCAGGCTCCCCAGCAGCGGGAGAATCTCACGGCTGCGGTCGCTCCAGCGTTCCAGTTTGGCGAGACGTCCCCGCTGAAAATCCCCCTCTGCATTCGCTGGCAAGGTGTGACCAAGCTGCGCGATTTGGGCGAGCCGTTCTTCGCCCTGGGTGAGGCGTGGCTGGAGTTCCTCGCGCATAAAGCCAGCAGCGAGGCGTTTAATTTCAATTTCGGCGGTGAAATGATCGCGCCGGTCTCCCGGTTGGTAGACGGTTTTAACCGCCCCAAAGGCCCGGAGGAGCTTGAGGCCTTGGCTGGCAGACCCTTTGCTCATGCTCAGCCGTTGGCAGAGCACATCCAGAGGCAGCGGCTGGGGGGAGACAAACAGCAGCCCATAGATTTCGCCGATGGATTTCGCCATGCCGAGCACTTTTACGGCACTCACAAAAAAATCGATCACGCCGACTTCGACGCCGGATAAACCGGGGTGTGTCGGGTCGTGGGATTGATCCATGGTCGCCGGAAGCATGTAGTTCATGATACTTCAGCCCCTCGTTTGTTCAAGAAAAAATGAATGATTTAAACGATTTAAACGATTTAATTCGTAATGATCAAGGAATTCCACAAGAGACTGCGTGCCGTGTGCCAGGACCGGAAACCAGCTGGCACTAAAAAGCCGACCCGGAGCGGGGCCCATTCCGTTCCCTCCAGTGGCGCCCTCCAATCTCTATGTGACCGAACACGCCGACCGCGAGGCAAGGAAGGTGGCGGTTCACCGCATCCGCAGGCAATTCTTGGAACCGCGGCGTCGCGAAGTGGCCCGCAGGGTTTCAATTTTCCATGAAATCGAAGAGGAACGCCAACACATCAACCTAAAAAGGACTCCGCTGGGCCACCGCCGGAGCGCAGCGGAGACAGCCGAAGGCAAATGGCACGAATCGGATTGGTATTCACGAATTCATGAAGCACTCCCGATTCATCTTGGAAGCAGGGCCCCTATGTTTTGTGACTCCGTGATTATCAGTATCATCGGTGGTATCCGTGACCCGTCATCTTCCCGATTGGGCTGAGTCCAGAGACGATCTCCCTGATCGATCCTGAGAGCGGCCGCGAAATTAACCGCCTCCGTCATCCGTCTCCTTATTCCATCTCCGGCCTCGGTTTTTCGCCGGACCATTCAAGACAGGCCGCTTTTCCAGTCCCGCCCGATCTTCTTAAACATCCGCCGAGGAATCAATGATATCACCTGGAATTCGGCAGACCGAATGCATTGGACACATCACTCGATTTGGTCGGGCGGCTCCAAGAGAGGGAACTATCCTCTTCGCCTGGCAAAGGTGGACGGGTCTTCTTTTTCTTGCGTCCCCCATCCGATGTTTCACAAGCGCAGAGGGAAACTGCTGCCAAAGTGGCCAGCACGGTAAGACGCAACAGGTTCATAGAGGGTAAAATGAGTAGCAAACCCGCTTCAGGACGGACTATTATCGAAGACCACTTCGTCCTCTGGCTGAATCGCAAAACCGGGGGTGATGGACTTGAGGTCCATGTCGGCGACGGTCGTGCTTCCCTCGATCCGAACGATGTTCAGTTTGCCGATCAATTGGTTGCCGCGCTTCACCAGCAAACGGGATTCACTGGTCACACCTTGGTTTTGGCCGAGGTTTACGATGACAAATCCAAAATCAGGATTCACGGCAGAGATCGTGCCGGTGCGGCTGGCCAATTGAATGGACTTGGTCCGGGTTGCCTGTTGCTGCTGGAGTCGGCCAATCAGAGTCTGGCTTTCGGCAGCCGCTTTCTTGGCGGCATCGGCTTCTTTGGAGATCTGGTCAATCTCCTCGACTTTGGCGTCATTCTCCTTTTTCAGCGCTTCGTTTTTGGCCAAAAGCTCTTCGGTAGTTCCAGAGCTGCCGAGGATGCGGGTGATTTCTTCCTGCATGGCCTGTTTTTTGGCCCCGATGTCCTCAATCTCCTTTTTCACACCAGCAAGGTCTTCTTCCTTGCCCTTGGTCTCAGTGACGAGCGCCTTGGCTTGGAGATCCTCGTTTTTGGCGTTTTTCTGGGTCTCGGAGTAGGTGGCGTAGGTTTCAGCGATGGCCTTGCTCTGTTCACGGATTTCATCATGCAGAACCACGGTGGCCCGGTTCAATTCATCCTTTTGCAGACGGGCATCCTTCAGACTGGTGCGGATCATGACGGACAAAACAGCTCCGCCGATGGCACCAAGCGTGCCGAGAATAAGAAGTGGCTTCATAGGGAAATAGGAAAAGTGAGAAATTAGAGCGGCGCTTACTTGGCCATGGGGGTTTCAGCAGCAGGAGTCTCCAAGGCGGGCGCTTCAGCAGCCGGGTCAGGAGTCGTGGCGGCAGGGGCATCGGCAGGGGGCGCAAAGGGATCTGCCGCTGGAGCCTCCGCCGGAGCGGGAGCTGCTGGGGCGGCCGGCTCACCAGCCTTGGGGGCGGCAGGAGCAGGGGCAGGAGCCTGACGGGTGTTCGAAGGCATCGAAGCCGCGCCTGTTTTCACCTGATCGCCGGGAAGGATGGAATCTCCGGGAGCGACCGAACCAGGCACGATTTCCGCCGCGGAGGAACCGCTGGCTACATTGGTGACGATGACTTTGCCCACGATGGAGTTGCCCCGCACCACATCCAGTTTGGCTTGGCGGACGACCGAGGAACCATTTCCTGCCCCAATGGTGACAAAACCCCAGTCCTGATTCACGGCTGTGATCCGGCTGCGGAAAGCGGGGGCCATGGTCCCTGTCTGCTGCCAGAGGTCAATCCGCTTCAGTTCCGTAATCTGCTTGTCCAAGGTCGCTTTACTGGCCAAAGCATTTTCGATGGCAGATTTGGCGGTGGCGATTTGGTTGTCGTATTCCACCCGCTTGGCTTCTTGAGCCTTCAATTCGGCGACCATGGCGGGCAAACCGCCCAAATCCTTCATCTTCTGCTCCAGTTCATTCAGGTCTTTGGCGGCAGCCACTTTGGATGCCGTGGCGTCCTCCACCAATTTGGCAACCTCTTCTTTCTTCGCCGCGGCTTCCGCCTTGGCCTTCTCGGCCTTGCTGAGAGAATCCTGCATATCCTTCAGCTCCTTCTCGGCCGTCGCGGCACCGGCCACCGCAGCAAGCTTCTCCTTGGTGGCTTTGACCTTATACTCTTCAGCATTGGCTGCTTGGATCCGTTCTGCGGTCAGCACGGGACGTACCATGCTGTAGATGATTCCGCCACTAGCCAGCAAGGCCACACCTGATACGATCGATAAGGGCTTCCACATAATCTTTTAGTCCGGGTCTGTTTTTAAAAAAATTGGTTCCCTCCGTTTAAAGAGGATTCGAAATGAACACAACACGAATTTCCTGCGGGGTGGCAAGATTTTTTACGCGAAGTTGAACATTTATCCCAGTTTGTGAGTTTTTCATGAAAATCCCGGCACGTCCATTTTCCGGCTTGCTCCCGCCAACGGCGGTGTCACCCTGAACCGCTGTCAGGGGCTATGGAGTGTCGGCAGGTGAACCCCGCCAGGTCCGGAAGGAAGCAACGGTAACCCGTCCGGCTCTGCCGTAGTTCTCTGACAGCACCTTTTCCAGGTTTCGGCCCGGGAATTTGACGACCCGCCCGATTGCTCCTTTTTTCGGATCATGACTTCCACTCTCAGCCCGGCCATCCTCTCAAGGGTCGAAGAATTTATCGCCGCCAAGGGCCTGCGCCATACCCGGCAGCGCGAAGTTATTATTGAAGCCGCCTTCAATACCACAGACCATTTCACGGCGGAAGAACTCTGGGAACGCGCCCGGAAAATTGATCCCACCGCCTCCCGCGCCACCCTCTACCGCACCCTTGGCCTGCTCGTGGAGAGCGGGCTGCTCAAGGAAATCGACCTCGGCCGGGATCAAACGTATTACGATCCAAATTTTGTCGACCACCCGCATCACAACCACCTGATTTGCTTGGATTGTCAAAAGGTGGTGGAATTCGAGGACGCGCACATGAGCCTGCTGGAGGACTGCATCACGCGACGGCTCGGGTTTCGTCCGGAGACCAGTTCTGTCCGGATCGAGGCCAGTTGTGACGAATTGCGCCTCAATGGCATCTGCGAACGCCGGCGGGCCTGATCCGCTTGCCTTTTAATGAAGGGCCGACACCTCTGGCGGGTAGGTCCGGCCACTGCCCCGCCAGTCCCACCGGGGGATTATTCCGGTCCGCCCGGCTTGCCTCATCGCCTTTCCATGACAGGGCGCACCCACTGAACGCGTTTTTCCGCAGCCTTTTCATGCCCACCTGCAATGCAGCTTGGCATTTTCCCCGCTGCCCCTTAACCTCCCCCCAGCGTTCCTCCCCCAACCGCACCTTTTTCCCATGTCTGTCGCCGTCCCACCCGTAGCCCTGCCCGCCGTCACTTTGCCGCCGGCCCTCCCGCCCACCACGCGGCGCTTCCGGCAGCCGAAGAAAAACATCCCGCAGACCAAGGCGGAACGGGATGAACTCCTCCGCTACATCCGGGAATTCGTGGAACGCGAAAAACCCGTCCCCCCCATCCCCGGCGACGAACTCCGCGTCCTCGCCGAGCGCATCGTCAAGGAAACCGGCATCGATCCTATCCACCTCGACTACACCGGCGTCCTCCTCTCCAACGAAATCTGGCGCGAATCCCTCGCCAGCATTCCCTACGACCGCCGCCTGCTCCTGATGCCGAAATGCCTGCGCGTGGAAAGCAAATGCCCCGCCCCCTTCGATGAATTCGGCCTGCTCTGCAAGCAGTGCGGACTCTGCACCATCCAGGACTTCCAAAACGAAGCCGAACGCCTTGGTTATGCGGTGCTGGTGGCCGAAGGTTCCGCCATCGTGATGTCCCTCATCCAGACCGGCAAAATCGAAGCCATCGTCGGCATCTCCTGCCTTCCCGTGCTGGAGCGCACCTTCCCTTACGTCGAAGCCGCCGCCATCCCCGCCATCGCGGTGCCGCTGCTGCAGGACGACTGCATCGACACCACCGTGGATATCGACTGGGTTTGGGATTATCTTCACCTCACCAGTGACGACAAAACCCGCCGCCTCAACCTCAACGCCCTCCACGAGGAAGTCCGCACCTGGTTCACCCCGGAATCCCTCAGCAACCTCGCGGGCGCACCGGAAGGCGAAGCCGAAACCATCGCCCGGGAATCCCTCACCGGCCCGGGCAACCGCTGGCGCCCGTATCTGACCACCGCCGTCAGCCAGGCCCTCCGTGCCGACCCCACCGCGCCCTTTACGCCCAGCATCCAAAAACTCGCCCTCGCCGTCGAGTGCTTCCATAAAGCCTCTCTGATCCATGACGACATTGAAGACGGCGACGCCCTCCGCTACGGTCAGGCCACCCTCCACGCCACGCACGGTCTGCCCGCCGCGCTGAATGCCGGCGACCTGCTCATCGGCGAAGGGTACCGTCTCATCGCCGACTGCGGCCTCCCCGCCCATCAGATCGCCCCGCTCATCCGCATCGCCTCCCATGGCCAGCGCGACCTCTGCCGCGGCCAGGGTGCCGAACTGGCCTGGCAACAAAATCCCAGCCCTCTCACCAGCGGGCAGATCCTCGAAATCTTCCGCCTCAAAACCGCCCCGGCGTTCTCTGTCGCCCTTCTCCTCGGAGCCGCCCACGCCGGAGCCCTCGATGAAAACGAAGCCGCCCTCCAAGCCTTCAGTGAAGCCCTCGGCATCGCCTACCAAATCAAGGACGATCTCGAAGATCACCTCGCCGACGCCCCCGCGCCTGCCGTCATCATCGATCCCGCCACCCTGGCGTCCCCGGCCCACCGCCCCGCCGTGAACCTCATCGCCTGCCTCACCACCGAGCGTTTCGCCGGAGACCGGGACAAGGCCCTGAACCACGCCCAGGACCTCCTCGACCGCTACAAGGAACAGGCCATCCGCTCCCTCCAGGACCTCGAGAACCCCAACCTGAAAGGCCTCCTCCGCCGCATCATCGGCAAGATCTTCACCCCGCTGGAAGTCGGCTCCTGGTGCTCGGAAGCAACCAAAGCCAAATAGCACCAATCTCCCTCCGCTGGCCTCGAACGCCATTTACATATCGTCAGGAAGTCACTAAATTCCAAGATGAAGCCAATCGTCCTGACTATCCCGCCGGAAGCCGTGGCTGCCGCCCGGCTGCCGCGACAAGGTATGGAAGCGGAACTCCAACGCCGCTTGGCCGCAGCGCTTTACTCGGACGGTATCCTCCCCGGCGGAGTCGCCTGCCGCATGGCCGGAATGGACAAAGCGGACTGGCACTACTACCTTGGGCAGCATCATATCCCCCATCCCTTGACTGATGAGGACGTGACACAGGATCTTCAAAATCTCCAGGCATGGCGGGAAACCGACTGATTATTTCCAACACCTCGCCACTGATCAACTTTTCCGAAATCGGCTGTTATGATCTGCTGGAAGGTGAACTGGGACCCATCTCCGTGCCCCCGGCAGTGGTCAGTGAGTTGAAGGCCAAAGCGGGGAAATTCTCCAAGGCCGCAACTTTGGCCCACCACGGGAAACTCACAATACTTCCCCAAAACAACAGCCTCCTGCTCCTGCATCTGAAGCAAAGCCTCCATTGGGGCGAAGCAGAATGCATCGCCACCGCTTTGGAGTATGCCCCGCGCAAACCCCTTTTGATTCTCGACGACACCGCCGCCCGCACGGCGGCTGCCATGCACGGCATTCCATTCATCGGCACTCTGGGAGTTCTCCTCGCGGCCAAACAATCGGGAACGATTCCCAGGATCAGGCCTTTGCTGGACGCTCTGAGGGATAAAGCACGATTTTGGATTTCCGAAACTCTTTGGACATCCGTGCTTCAGCGGGCAGGCGAACTCCCATCCCCTGACTGATTATGCCTCCCCTGCTTCCAATCTGGCTGATGCTTCTCGTTGGGGCACCTGTGCTTGCGGCCGATGCACCCGCCCAATCCCCCACTCCGCCGCCGAAAGTCATCCACGCCTTCGTAGCGCTTTGCGACAATGCCTCGCAGGGCATCGCGCCGGTGCCGCCCAAAATCGGCAACGGTGATGATCCGGACCACAATCTCTACTGGGGCTGCGATGACGGACTGCGCTCCGTTTTCAGCAAAAGCAAATCTTGGCAAAAGCTGCCCGCTCCGGCCGCGGGGCTGGATCCGGATGGGGACGGACCGATTCTACAGCGGCTGGTGTTCCGGCATAAAGCGAGCGGGGCGCTGCTGGTTGGCGATGCCTACCGGGGACGCGAAATCAAGACCTGCATGGCCGATTATTTTGCGGCGCTCGCCGGGCATCATCCGGTGAAGATCAAAGCGGGCGAACTGGAATGCGACGCCGGAGGAGCGGCCCAACTCATCGCCTATATCGGGCACAATGGCCTGATGGAATTCAAAGTGGATGTCCCCGTGCCCATCCCGGCCGTGAAAGCCGCGCCGCGCACCGCCATCGCGCTGTGCTGTATCAGCCAAAGTTACTTTCGGCCTTATTTGGAAATCACGGGAGCCCGCCCGCTCATCCTGACACGTCAACTGATGTATCCGGCCGCCCAACTCCTCCACGAAGGCACCGCCGGCTGGCTGGCCGGGTCCGATGCGGCCGCCTGCACCGCCCGCGCCGCCGCGGCTTACGCCACCAATCAAAAAATCAGCCGCAAAGCCGCCGCGGGCGTGCTGGCCCCGGGATTCGCGGACTGAACCGGCGGCAAACCCCGATCCCCCCGGCCATCCAAGCGGTCGATCTGCCGAAAATCGATTGCCTCCCCCGCTGCGGTGTGGGAGAAAACCGGTCCCTCCCGGCGCTTGGGCCCGTCCCGCCCCTGTTTTTCACGCTCCCTTTTTCATGTCCAAGCACTACCTCGTCACCGGCGGCTGCGGTTTCATCGGCAGCAACTACATCCGTCAGCAGCTCCGTCTCCAGCCGGACCTCCGCATCACCAACCTCGACGCCCTCACCTACGCGGGCAATCCCGAGAACCTCCGCGATGTCGAAGCCTCCGCCGGGGACCGCTACACCTTCATCCATGCCGATCTCGCCAATGCCGAGGCGGTGGCCGATGCCTTCGCCGGCCGCTCCTACGATGCCGTGGTGAATTTCGCGGCGGAATCCCACGTGGACCGCAGCATTGAAGGGCCCGAAGTCTTCGTCCGCGCCAACATCACCGGCACCTACAACCTCCTCGAAGCCGCCCGCAAAAATAACGTGCGGCGCTACCTCCAGGTCTCCACGGACGAAGTCTACGGCTCCCTCGGCGACACCGGATTTTTCACGGAAACCACGCCCATCACCCCCAGCAGCCCTTACTCCGCCAGCAAGGCTTCGGCGGATCTGCTGGTCCTCGCGAACCACCACACCTTTGGCCAGGAGGTGGTCGTCACCCGCTGTTCGAACAACTACGGCAAATATCACTATCCGGAAAAACTCATCCCCCTGATGATCATCAAAGCGATGCACGACGAGCAATTGCCCGTCTATGGCGATGGCCTCAACGTGCGCGACTGGATCCACGTGGAAGACCACGCCGCCGGCATCCAGCGCGTCCTTGAGCAGGGCCGCGCCGGCGAAGTTTACAATCTCGGCGCCAGCCAGGAATGGAAGAACATCGACATCGTGAAGCTCATCCTTAAAATCCTCGGCAAGCCGGAAAGCCTCATTTCCTACGTGAAGGACCGCCCCGGCCACGACCGCCGCTACGCCATCGATTCCACCAAAACCCGCACCGAGCTCAACTGGACCGCCCAGCGCCAGTTCGACGAAGCCATCGCCGAGACCATCCAGTGGTATCAGGAAAATGAGGCCTGGTGGCGTCCTTTGATGAAGAAGTAGCGCCCTCCACGCCGCTCTCCCCCCTGCCATGAATCAACCCCAGAACCTGCCGGAACTCCTTCAGGCCCGGCTCAAGCTGGGCCTCTTCAACTGGGGGAAACGCACTGTCATCTGGACGATGGCGCTGGGCCTGCTCACCGCCATGGCCCCGGGAATGCGGTTTTTCCTCATCGCTTGGCTGATTTTCTCCGCGTTCTCCCTCGCCGCCCTCCTGCTGGGCCTGAAGCTCGCCCAAAACCTCAAAGTCGCTGCCACCACCTTTCCCCAGGGCATGAACGAACCCCGGGATGTCGGTGGCGACCGCATGGAATCCAGCGACGAGGCTGACGACTATCCTTCCCACCACTCCCACCGCGGCCGGAACGGGGTCAGCGACGAAATCATTGAAATCGAAGCCGAGGTCCTGCCGCCGGAAAAGGAAAAGTGACCAGCGGATTCTACGAGCAACCCAGTTCCAACAAACCCGCAGGCCCGTCAGACATGACTGCCGTGCCATCGTCGATTCTGCCACTTGGCGGCTGCCAAACGGCCCGTTTTCTGCGGTTTCCCCGGCTCCGGAACCCCTCCAGTTTCGTTCCCTCCCCGTCCCATGCACCGTCGTTCTGTTTCAGGCTCCAGCAGCACCCCGATCCTGGTTTTCCTTGGCATCGTGGGGCTTAGCGCGGTCTTTTTCCTGATCTTCACCGGGCGCACCCCGGTCACGGCCAAAGGCCCCGCCCCAGCGGTCCAGTCTCCCGCGCCCGGCACGACCGCCGTTCCCGGGAAAGCCGGGCCCGTCACCGCCAAACCGCCGGCGCCGGCGCCGAAAAAGCCACCCATTGCTCCCGTCGTTTATGCCCAGCCGGAGCAACTCCTCGCCGCTATCACCACCGAACTGCGGGCCGGGGACCTGGAAAACGCCATGAAGCTGGGCGGGAAGGACTTCGCCATCCTGCCCGGCACGAATTTCCTGAAACTCCTCCTCACCAAAGCCGGCTACCGCGTTCCAGCGGAAGGCCCCGTCTTCACCGATGCCGGCGCCATGGGCCAGACCGCCCGCTACGCCGTCGCGCTGGAACCCGCCGCGCCAGGAGCCCCGCCGCCCGCCGGGCCAATCTGGGTGAATGCCGGGCGCGACCGCACCACCAGTTCGTGGAAACTCACCGGCGTGGTGATCTCGCCAAAATTGCTCGCCCAAGGCACCGAGGAACTCCGCCGCAACAGCGTGCTCCTTGAAACCAAGGACCTGACCGTCCCCGCCGATCCGCTGAGGCAGGCCCACGACTTCCTGGCTGGGGTGCTGGGCCGCGACTTCCGCGCCGCCCGTCTCCTCACCGACAAACAAAAAGTCACCCAGGAAAAACTGGCCGGCCTCTGCATCGTCTTCGAGGAAGGCGAATATCAACTCGCCAAAGAACGCCCCATCGTCGTCACCGCCGCCTCCAAGGACGCCGCCATCGCCCTTGTCAGGGTGCGCTCGGAAAAGATGAAGGCCGATGCCGAAATTGGCATTACCCTGCACCCCGCTGCCGATGGCACCTGGAGTATCGAAGCCCTCGACTTCAGCCGGTTGCTCGAATCCTACGTCCAACAATCCGGGGCTGGCAAAGTATTCTACAGCCCCATCGTCAAATCCCCCCAGGGCGGCGAAAGCCTCGTGGTTTATTTCGACTTCGGCACCGCCACCCTCGTCCCCCGCGCTATCGCCCAGCTCAATATCGTGGCCGGTCTCCTCGCCACCGACCCCGCGAAAAAACTCCGGATTTCCGGCCATGCCGACGACCTCGGCAGCGATGACTTCAACTATAAACTCTCCGCCGCCCGCGCCAAAAACGTCCGCGGGCACCTGCACCAACTCAGCGTCAATCCCGCCCAGATCGAAACCCTCGGCTTCGGGGCTACCGCTCCACTCGACCCCAACAAACAGCAGGACGGCAGCGACAACCCCGAAGGCCGCTCCCGCAACCGCCGCACCGAAATCTACCTCGACTTTTAAACCCATGCTCCGCCGCCTCTTCCCCATTATCACCGCCTGTTTCCTCGCCGCCTGCTCCGGGGACTCCTCCATTACCCCTGACCACAAAGCACTCGAATCCCCTACCGGCGAGGCCGTGCTCCGCCACCTGCTCAGCCTCTGCCCGCACCGCACCGAGGCGAAACAACTCACCATCGTGCTCGGCCCGCTCCAGGATTCTGCCTCGCCGGAATTTGAAACCAAATTTGCCGATACCGGCCTCATCGTCACGCCCTCCCGCAAGCTGGTGGCTGGAGCCGTGAATGGCGAAGTCCGCATCTTCGACGGCAGTACCAATCAGGCTCCCATCATTCTCCAGCTCTCCTCCCTGACGCCGGAAGCCTCCAATCCCGCCAACTACGAAGCCATCGCCGCCTGGGCCTGGAAGGACAAAGCCCAGCGCCTCAAACTGCGCGTCCTCACCAAACCGGACGCCGCCCCGGAAATCCGCCAGATCGAGGAAATCCCCATCCCTGTGCGCAATCAGGACGGCATGCCGACCCCTCCTGCGGCCGACCCGAAATAATGCCGCATCATGAAGCAGCCCCGCGCCAAAGCCTCTCCGACGCCGGGTGAAATCCTTTGGGCTAATTCCTTTCAAACCCAACTCTTGACTTGGTTCCGCGCCGAAGGCCGGGACTATCCATGGCGGCAGACGGAAGACCCCTACGCCATCCTCGTTTCGGAGATGATGCTCCAGCAGACCCAGATTGCCACCGTGCTGGGCCGGGGATACTATCAACGTTGGATGGACACCTTCCCGGATGTCGCCACCCTCGCCGCCGCGGCCGAGCCTGACATTCTCCGGGTTTGGGAAGGGCTAGGTTATTACAGCCGCGCCCGGAATCTCCAAAAAGCCACCCGCGCGGTTCTCGCCGATCACGGCAGCGAATTCCCCCGCAGCGTTGCCGGTTTGCTCAGCCTTCCCGGGATCGGTCGTTACACCGCTGGAGCCGTGGCGTCCTTTGCGTGGAATCTGCCCGCTCCGCTGGTGGATGGCAATGTGGCCCGCGTCTTCACCCGGCTCTTCGCCTGCGATGATCCGATCGACCGCCCCGCCATGCAGCAGCAGCTCTGGGCCTGGGCCGAGGCGCTGCTCAGCCGGGAGGAGCCGCGCTGCTACAACAGCGCCCTGATGGAACTCGGGCAACGGATCTGCACCCCGCGCTCCCCTGCCTGCCTGATTTGTCCGGTGCAATCCTGCTGCGCGTCGGCCGGTCCTGCCGCCACCAGCCGCCCGAATAAATCCCCCGCCCGTGCCATCGTGGCTGTGATTGAGCACGCCCTCTTTGCCCGCCGCGATGGAAAAATCCTCCTCCACCAGGAATCCGGCAAACGCCGTCAGGGCCTCTGGAAACTCCCCGAGCGCTCCCCTGCTGAAACTACGGACCTCCCGGAAATCCTGACCGCTACCTACGCCATCACCCACCACCGCGTGGCCCTCCACATCCATGCCGCCCCTGGCGCCATCGCCCAAACGGGGGAAACCTGGCACCCGCTCGCCGATCTGCCTGCCCTCCCGATGCCCGGACCCTATCGGAAGGCGCTGAATCAATTGTTGAGCGACCGGCAGCCCTGACGCGGCCCGGGTTCAAGCCACCGCGGCGAGGGCCCCCTCCCCGACCGTGACCGGACAGGCGAGAACGTCGGGGGTGAGTTGATGCCACATTTTTCCCACCGCCTGGGCGAGGAGTTCGACATCGCCACGGGCATCGTGACGGCGGATGCCTTCAACGGAGAGGCCCAGCCGGGAAATCACGGCATCAAGCCCATGGCCACCGCGGCCGCCCCAGAGCTTGCGGGAGAAGGCCATGGAATCCACAAACGGCACCGGGCGCACCGGCAGCCCGTACCGGAGACAGCTTTGCCGGAGAAAAGGCATATCAAACCGCTGGCCATTGTGCGCGATCAGGGTGGCATCGCCGGCAAATTCCGAAAAAGCCCGCAGGGCCTCCGGAGCCTCCGGGGCACCCGCGACCTGATGATGGGCAATCCCGGTCAGTCCCGTGATGAAGGACGGCACCCGTTTGGTGGGGCGCACAAAAGTCTCAAACCGCTCGCCCTGGTGCCACTGCCCGGCCCGCACCTTGATGCCGGCGATTTGGATGATGTCCTCGGACGAGGGCGAGAGGCCGGTGGTTTCGAGGTCGAAAATCAAATAGGTCATACAAATTGGCGGCTGGCCGCAGCCTTCATACACGGGACAGCCTGAGCCGGATTACCAGCCCAAAAACCGCCGATCCAATCCTGCTCCAACAAATCCTGATCGGATCAGGACATCAATTGGTGAAGCAACGGCTCGGTGCCGGTGCGGAGGAGATCCACCAGCTCAGGGTCCATGAAATGATAGTGATCGGGGATGTCCAGGCAGCGGATTTCCGGCCATTCCTCAAGGTCAGGGAATTGCTGGCGGAGGCGCTCCGTCTGTTTGCGTTCCATGGTGAGCACCAGATCGGCCCAGGCCAGATCGCGGGCGGTGACCCGGCGGCGGGATTCGGGGCTGACGCCGGCACTGCGGACTTCGACCCGCGGATCGTCGCGGTAGAGTGCCTCGCCGGTGGGGCTGCGCCATTGGTTTTTGCCGCAGACAAAAAGGAGCTTCAGGCGGACGGGCGGCGGCATACGGGGAGGCGGGAGAACTGGATTGGTGATCGGCAGCGGTGGCGGAAGTTCCCGCAAAAGCACCGCAGTGCAACATCGGGGCAAGGAAGCTCCTGCACTATTGCTTGCCCAACAGGTGATTCTGACGAATGGTACTCTCTGATCTCCATGAAGACCTGGCCTTTTCTGATCGCACTGCTGATGCTCCTGATCCTGTGGTGGCAGGCTGGGCAGGATCCTGAAAAAAACGCCTCCACCCCCCATGCCGCACCCGCCGGGCCCTTGGTTTCCCTGCCGCCGGCAGATTCACCGCCAGATCTGACGGTGGTTTCGCCACCTCCAGCCGGTTCCGCCGGGGAGAGTTTGCCCCGGGCACGGGTCTACCGGCTGCTGGCCGACGGAGAACGATTCAGTCTCGAAGCCGTAGATGAGGTGCAGGGCGACTTCCGCCAACCCCGGGCCCAGCCGTCGGGCAGCGGAGTGCTGTCCTGCCGTCTGGTAAGTGACACTTCCGGACTCCTCGCCTCCACCCTTGTGGCCGCCCCCGTCACCCAGTGCAACGTGCTGGATCCTGTCACGGGCGGAGCCGTGACTTACGTCCGGCCCACGCCCCAAGTGATGCAAATCAGACTGCCCAGGGTGGAAGGGGCGGACCGCCTGGAAATCCATGCGGATGCCTCAACCGCTGAGCCAGCCGGCCCTTCCCGGCTGCTGGCCAGTATTCCCCTTGGTGCAAAATGAGCGGCCGTCTGATTTCCCTATTGCTCTGGCTCACGGTCTTGTCAGGGGGCGCGCAGTCCACCCTGTTCACAGTGCAGAACAACGGGCCCCGCAGCCAACGGATCAACTTTGTCTTTCTCTCCGAAGGTTACACCGCAGCTCAACTCCCCGCCTTCGCCGGTCACGTCAACACTGCCATCAACTATCTTTTTTCCCGGGAGCCATGGCAGCGCTACCGGAGTTATTGCAACGTTTTCCGGATCGAGATCGCCAGCACCCAGTCGGGCACCGACAATGGGATCGCCGGCACCGCAGTAACCACCTACTTCAACTCGGGGTTCAATACTCCCGGCGTGACCCAGCTCCTCACCATCGACGAGACGGGTCAAAACCGGGCCTATGCCCTGATGAACACCCATGTTCCGGAATACGACGTTCCCATCGTGATCGTGAATGACAGGAAATATGGCGGTTCCGGAGGCAGCATCGCCATCACCTCCACCAACAGTTCGAGCGCCCAGATCACCGAACATGAAATCGGCCACTCCTTCGCCAATCTGGCGGATGAATATGACAACGATTACCCCGAATATACCCCTTCGGAAAAGCCCAACAATACGGCGGAGACTTCACGCAGTCTCATCAAATGGCGTTCCTGGATTGACGCGACCACTCCCCTTCCGACTCCGGAAGACGATGACTTTGGCTCTGCCGTGGGCCTTTTCGAGGGATCCATGTACCGCACCGTAGGCCAGTATCGTCCCCACGACAATTCGCTGATGCGGAGCCTGAACCGTCCCACCGGGGCGGTGAATTCCCAGCAGATCGTGATCAGCATTTACGGACGGCTCAGTCCCTTGGAAAGCTATTCCCCAGCCCTCCTGACTCAGAATGTCACCCAATCCCTGCAGACCCTCGAATTCTCGGTAGACCCCAAGATACCCTCACTCTCCCCGCCACTCACGGTGGAGTGGAAAATGGATGGCCAAACGGTCAGCGGAGCCACCGCCACCTCCTTCAGCCTGCTTTCCGACACGTTCGGCAATGGCACCCACACGGTTGCGGCCCGGGTGAAGGACCCGACCGCCTATGTGCGCGACGACCCCGCGGATCTCCTCGGGGAGACCATCACCTGGACCCTGAATCTGTCAGGACAACTCCCGGAAACACTCGCCAAATGGCGCACCGTCTACGGTCCCGATGCCGCCAATCCCACCCAGGACGGCTACCCCAATCTGATCAAATACGCCCTCGGCCTGAATCCCACCCAATCCATCGCCAGCAACCAGCAGGCGTACGGGGGCACGGTGGGTTCTCCCCCTGCCATGTATCAGACCCTCACCGTTCCCCGTCACCTGATCCGCAGCGATGTTTCCTATCTGGTGCAAGTCTCGTCCGATCTCACCTCATGGAATTCAGGGGTTGGCCACACGATGCCGCTTACGGATACCTCCACCGAACTGAAAGTGCGTGACGCCACCCCCATGGGAACCGGCCGACGTTACCTGCGCCTGAAGATCAGCGCCGCCCCGCCCTGATATTTGTCCCCAACAGCGACCACCAAACCGTGCTAGAAATGCCTGCTGCCGGCCGCGGGAAGTTGGTGCGCCCAGGCAGCGATTTGCGGGATGGCGGCGGCTGGGAATCCGCCGTCGAGGGCGCAGACGACGGGGTCGAACTGGCCGGTGGCCATGAGGTGGCCGGCTTTCCAAACGGTGGTGCCAGGATGCCATGGGCCGACCTTCCGGGGATCCGACCAAGTGTGGAGGCTGAGCACGTTTGGAGTCAGGGCCGCAGCGATGTGCATGGGGCCGCTGTCCACGCTGATCACGCCCCGGGCGCGGCGGATCAGCCAGATCAGTTCCGAAAGACTGGTTTGGTTGAGGAGACTGTGCGCATTGGGAGGCAGCGGGGGAACAGGAAGATCACTGCGGCCGACCAGGATTACCGGAAGCGGGCGGAGCGCCTGACAGAGCGTCACGGTCTGCGCAGGAGTGAGGGATTTGCCCCTGCCGCGGCTGAAAGGATGAAGCAGGATGGCGTTTTCCGGGACCGTGCCTTCTGTCAGGAGGCCAGGGCAATTTCCCGGCGGCAGCGGAAAGACCGCAGGACCCTCCGCACCGAGGGCCCGGGGGAGGGTCAGGGAACGGTCAATGGCGTGGGCGTTGGGATCGACCGGGATGATGTGAGTGTGAAAGAGCCGGGCGCCTTCGCGGCTATCGCTGAAGCCGATGCGGACTGGAGCCCGGCTGGCGCGGGCGGTCAGGCCACTGCGGAGGAGGCCTTGGAAGTCGAGGGCCACATCCGGTTGGAGGCGGGACGGCAGCTGCTTCAGCCAGGACCGGAACCGCCAGAGCCCGGCAGCGCCGCGGAATTGTTCGCGGGGGAAGAGGATCGTGCCTGACAAATCTGGATTTCCTTCGAGCAGCGGAGCGAAGGCTGGGTTGGCCAGCCAGGTGAATTCAATCTGCGGGAACTTTTGCTTCAGCAGATGGACCGCCGGCAGGGTATGGACCAGGTCGCCAAGGGAACTGGGCTTGATGATCAG